>NZ_JBMKNV010000006.1:0-219172 GCF_049220665.1 Chryseobacillus diguaensis | reverse complement strand
GCATTTTAAAATTCATAGTAAGGCTTCCTCCTTAAGACGTTGAGTTAGATTGGACTCTATACTCGTATCTTACTGAGGGGCTCTATTTTTTTCAAACCTGATATTTAAAGATCTACAGGAATGCTAACCTGCCTTGTTAGCTTAAGTACATCTTTTCACAAACTTTAATTTAATCTTTATATATATATCCAATTATAACTGGTTAAGCCAGCCATGTAATCAGCGGCACTGCAAGGAAAATAATCAAAATCCGGAAAATCAATAAATCCCCGGTATAAAAGCCAGGGATCACGGAGTTCTTAGGGTGATTGACCCTTTTACAACGGTCTCACCCCGGGAGGTTCCTTTAATATGAAGGATATCGCTTTCTCGGGAAAGCGTCAGCTGAACTTCATCCCCTGCATACACCGGCGCCAAAAACTTCATGCGTATCAGGCTTGGCTTGGGACCGGAAAGCTTGAGCTCCTGTGCTGCGGCGCTCCATATTTTAGCCATAGTCAACATGCCATGGCCAATTCGATTTGAATACCCGTATCTTTTTGCTGCCTCTATATCCATGTGGATTGGATTAACATCACCGGAAATGAGAGCATATTGCTCAATATCGGTCTCCTTCACTTGAAATGCTATTACTCTCATTTGTGAATGCCTCCTGCCACAAGGGATGATACACCTGTAAAGCATAAATGACCGTCCAGATCATATAAATGAAGGGTTTGTCTGACGAAAAAATAGTCCCCGTGCTTCCTTTGATCTGACAGGCTGATAACGGCTTTATACTTTTCATTGCTGAACATTACCTGATAAAGCGTGCACTGTTGCTCTCTGTGAATAACTGGTGCTTGCAGCTCCCATGGAACCGAAATCCGCTGATAGGAGATAACGGGCATGAGGGGCGGAAGGGGGATATGCTTATAGCCATGCTGCAATGCCTGTTCTGCAGATTGATATACAGGGTTGCGATCTCCGAGAGCCTGAACATAGGAGAGCACATCCTTATCTGTAAACAGTATTTCCTGTGCTTCTGTTTTCATCTGACCACCTCAAATAACACAGCTGCTCCTATTCCGCCGCCGCTGCCGATTGCGGCAAGGACATAGCGGCTGTCTTTTCTCCGCTGCACCTCGTAAAATAAGCGGGTTACAAGGATTGCACCTGATGCGCCATACGGATGCCCAAGGGTTAAGGCACCTCCCTGGACGTTTAATTTGCTATAGGGAATGTCAAGCTCCTTTGCACAAGCGGCAATTTTTGAAGCAAAGGCTTCATTGATTTCAATTAAATCAATATCCTCCATCGTCAGCTGGTTTCTCTTAAGCAATTCCCGAATGGCCGGAACTGGTCCAATGCCGGGGAAATGGGGATGCACACCAGTTACCTGACTGTCCTGAAAACGCAGTACAGGCTGCATGCCCATTTTCTTTGCCATACTCTCTTCCATCACAATGACAGCACTGGCGCCGTCATGAATGCCGCAGCTGTTTGCTGCCGTAACGGTGCCTGTTTCTTTTTCAAAGATGGGCTTCGCACGTTTGACAAGGCGTTCCATGTCCTTTTGCCTGCGAAACTCTTCATCTGCAGAAAATTCTCCGAGGGGGACGATCTCAGGCTCATATAGCTGAAGCTCATGTGCCTGAAGGCTCCTCTGATAAGACAGCAAAGCATACTCATCCTGCAATTCCCGGGAGACATTGAAGGCCTTTGCCACATATTCAGCTGCAGTTCCCATCTCTGGATCTCCGATTTCATAAGGAGCAAACTGGGCTCTTTTCTTAAAGGGAGAAGTACTGGCGCTTTCCACTCCGCCTGCTATGTAAGCCTGCCCTGCCCCGCCCTGAATGAGAAAGCAGGCTGTCCGGATGGCTTCAAGTCCAGCACTGCATTGGCGATCAATTGTCAAGCCGGGGACGGAAAGAGGGAAGCCCGCTTCCAATGCGGCAAGCCGGGCGATATTCCCCCCTGGTCCGACAACATTTCCTAAAAGGACATCGTCCAAACGGTAATCAATTGCCCTGCCCAAGTGCTGCAATAGAGGGGATATAAGCTTATGAGGTTCGTATTCCCTGAGCATCCCGTTTTCCCTGCCGACAGGTGTCCGCTTTGCCGCAGTAATAACCGCTTTCTTAGTCATAAACATATTCCTCTGCAAGTTTTTTCACCGCGGCTCTTGCGATTTTTCCGCTTGAGGTAAGAGGCATATCTTCAATAAAGAACCACCTGCGAGGCACCTTATAGGAAGAAAGCTTCTCGCGGCATAAGCTCTTCAGTTCCTTCTTGGCTGCCTGTCCTTTTATGGCTGCAGTAACAATCTCTCCCCAGTAGGAATCCTTTAAACCGACTACAGCAGCTTGCTCGACAAGGGGATGCTGCAGCAGGACCGATTCAATTTCTTCGGGGAAAATATTGATGCCGCCATAGATCATCATATGATTTTCCCGTCCTGCAAGATAGACAAATCCGTTCTTATCCAAGTATCCCATGTCATCCACCGACATCCACCCGTTACTGTCTGTTTCAGAAGCAATCATAGAGCCACGGGTATGCTTATAGCCGAGAAAAATCATATTGCTCTTGACGTAGATCTTTCCTATTTCACCAGCAGGCGCGATGCTGCCATCCTTCTTTCTGATTTGGATTTTCACATTATGGCAGGGTCTTCCGACAGAGCCCGGGTATTTAAAGTTATCCTCATGGGAGAGAACCGTTACAAAACTAAGCTCGCTGGCGCCATAAAATTCATACATCCTTAACTCGGGAAATACGGTATTCACTCTGCTTTTCGAATCCGGCTCCCATTTGGCTCCTGATGAAATGATGGTTACGGGCTTATTAACCTGATATTTATTCTTGATAAGCCCTTCAATCATGGTCGGTACGAGATAAACCACTGTTACTGGGTTATGATTCAATCCTGCAAGGAGCTTTTCAGCTGAATATTTTTCCAGCAAAAAAACGGTTCCGCCCAAATAGAGCGTACTGATAGCCCCATAGAGAAAATGCGAATGAATCAGCGGTCCGGGAATCAGAACCTGTTCCTGTTCTTTCATCTGAAAGTCGGTTTTATTGCAGGCAAAGCTTTCGACCCAGGAACCGTGAGAACGGACAAAGGCTTTGGGATTTCCGGTAGAGCCGGAGGTAAACCCCATATAAAAAGGGGGATCTTCTTTTATTGCAGGAGGGGAGGTGCCATACTGCTCTGTCTGCTTCAAGAATTCCTCCAGGAGGATAATTTTTGTCTGGACAGAGACCAATTGATCTGCATATTCCTCCGTTGTGATGATCATAGAGGGATTGCCGATTTCTGCTCTTGCATTTAAGTCCTCTTTTCCCCATCTAATATCCAGCGGGCACACTATCCATCCGGCACTCGCTGCCCCAGCAAAAAGCTGCAAAAAAGGAATGCCATTCGGCAAAAGAATGGCGGCTGTTTTGCTGCCAGCGTCCTTATAGGAGGAAAACCAATTCGCTGTCTGGAAAACGGAGTCGCTCCATTGTTTATAGGTGATCTGTTCATCAGCAGTCTGAAGCGCTATGGAGTCCGGTGAGGCAGCACTGTGCTCCAAATAGGAAGATGTAATAGAAGTCATGCTAATGCTCCTTTCTTAGAAAGAACGAGACACTTCAAAGTGTCTCGTTCTTGGTCAGTTTTAAGCTTCGCATTGCGGGGGATTTTCTCAGACGATAGACTAAAAAGGAAGCAAGCAAAGCTTTCAGAATATCCCCTGGGATATAGATAAGGGATATTTTAATGGTTTGGCTGATTGGAAGGTTCATAACGAAAGATTGGACAGGGACTCCGAAAACGTACAGCAAAAATACCCCTGCAATTAAATTTACTCCCAGTATCTTAGGGAAAGTAACTGTTTTTATCCGGGAAATGATGAATCCCAGCAGGAATGAAATAAAAATATAGCCGATTAAATAACCGGCACTTGGACCGACAAATACGCCAATACCCCCGCGTCCGCCTGATAGCAGGGGCATACCTGCCGCAACTAACGCTAAAAAGACAATTTGGCTCCAGGCGCCTAATCTCGCACCCAGGATCCCGCCCGAAAGCAATACACCCAGCGTTTGAAGGGTAATGGGAACAGGCGTAAAAGCTAAGGCGATGGGAGGGACTAATCCTAAAGCTCCCATAACGGCTGCAAATAATGAAATGTATGTAATGTCCCTTATTTTCATGATGCTCTCCTTTACAAGTCAGATGATAGGCAAGTGCTGAATTGGCACTTCTAATCTTATGGTGCCTGATTATTGTTATAAATGTCAACTTTTTATTTTTAATAGTTAACATATATTTGATAGAAATTTGTGATTTTCGGAATTGCTACTGAAAAAAGTGCAAAATGAATCTAAAAGTAACAGTTACAATAAGGGTGTTAAAAGGCGTCATAACTTATATTTAAAAGTGAAGGAGCAAGAGCCTTTATAAATCTAAAAATCTATGTATCTAAAAGTTGTAAGTTTTGAACATATCCATTTATTTTAAGGAGGAGAAAATATATGAAAAAAAAGAAGATTCTCTTAGCCTTACAGGGCGGAGGGGCGCATGGAGCTTTTACATGGGGAGTTCTCGACCGATTGCTTGAAGAAGAAAACTTGGAAGTTGTAGCTGTATCGGGTACGAGTGCAGGGGCGGTTAACGCAACCGTAATGGCCTATGGATTGACGATTGGAAACAGACAAACGGCGCGAGAGAAGCTCGACTTATTTTGGCGTAAAAACGCTGAATCGGGAATGTTTTCTCCTTTTCAACCGACATGGTTGGATAAAATGATGGGTCCTGGTAATATGGATTTCAACCCACTCTATCAATCATGGGGGATCATCACATCATTCCTCTCCCCTTATCAGCTCAATCCTTTCGATTTCAACCCGCTTAAGAATACTCTAAATGAGACGATTACTTTTGAGAAGGTCCGTAACAATCAGAAAATAAAGCTTTTCTTATCTGCTACTAATGTGAGGACTTCACAAATTAAAGTGTTTGATACCCATGAAATTACAGTCGATACCGTCTTAGCCTCAGCGTGCTTGCCGCAAATCTTTAAAGCTGTTGAAATCAATGGAGAGCATTACTGGGATGGTGGTTATGTAGGGAATCCTGCTCTCTTCCCACTGCTATGGGAGCATGACTGCAATGATTTAATAGTTGTGCAAATTGACCCAACCAATTACCCCAAGCTGCCGACAAATGCTCATGACATTGTTGATCGTGCAACCGACATCGGTTTTAACGCTAGTTTAATGCGTGAAATACTCGTCATCAATTCGTTAAATAGACTAGTTGATCATGGATTTGATTACAATGGTCAATTGGAGAAAGTTAATATTCACATTATTAATACAGGTGAAGGTTTGAACAATCTAGATGGTTCAAGCAAATTGAATGTTTCATGGGATTATCTCATTTACTTGCGTGACTTCGGCCGAAAAAATGCTGATTCATGGATCAAGGAAAATTACGATAAGATTGGCGTCAAGTCAACATTTGATGTTGAAAAGTTTTTTGGTTCGGACTCTCCTGAAGCCCTCGATTTAAAATTTCCCAGAAGGAAAAAAGTCCGACCATTTGATTGCTTTTTCCAATAAGTATTTTTACGCCAAGAAGTATCATAAAGGCATGTATAAATAATAGATTAAAAGGTTCCGGTTTCCCGGAGCTAAAAGAGGAGCACCCCATTAGTCATGAGACATAATGGGCCTGCTCCTTTGAATAATGACTTCGACACTTTGATTTTGGATGTAATCCTGATGAGGAGCTCGGAGAGAGAGCTTTGCCCAGTCCTTTTGTAAGGAAGATCAAAGACTAATCTATATAAATGAGCTGGCTCATTCTTAGGCCAGCTCATTTGTTATTCCAAATAATTGAAAACATACTTCCTGCCGGACTGGTCTTTCTCAAAACCAAGTCCCCGCCGAGCGCCTTTGCGAGCATCCGGCTGAAAGGAAGTCCAAGCCCAAGCCCGCGCACCTTCAGCTTTTTCTTTTCACCGCGGAAGAAGCGTTCAAAAATATAAGGCTGTTCTTTTTCTGGAATGCCGGTGCCGGTATCAGCGATATCAATTCCTGATTCAGAAAGGGATACGATAATCGAACCTTTTCCGTTCATTGCCTGAGCCGCATTGTTGAGCAGATTGATAAGAATCTGCTGCAGACGGAGTGGATCGGTTTCTCTATAAATGATTTCCTCCGGTGCCGATACAGTGCATTGAACTTCTGATTGCTGGGTAACACGCCACTCACGAATAATGGTATGAATGAGTTCGTTCATATTACAAGTTTCAGGATGAATCGTAAAAGCACCTGCTGAAAGGGAGTTGAAGTCAAGTAAATCAGCAATCATATTTTGCAGACGCCCGATTTCTTTTAAGGTAATGTCCAGAAATTCCTGCCGTTCATCTCCTGTAACAATGCCGTCCCGTACTGCTTGGATGAGTCCGCTTATGGAGGTGACAGGCGTTTTTAAATCATGGGTAACGCCCGCTAATAATTCTGCCCGGAGTTTCTCAAGCTGGGTCAGCCGCTGAGTCATTTCTTGAAATGAAGTAACTAAATCATAGATCTCCTGTTCCTTCACGGCGGAATTCAGCTTCACATCATAGTTCCCGTCTTTCATACTGGCAGCTGCATGGGCAACCTCCTGAATCGGCTTTACGATTTTTTTTGATAGAAAGTATATAACTAGCCAGCCCAATAGGCCAAGTCCGACAAGCAAAATAATCAAAAGGCGGTATTCCTGGTTCACCTTCGCAAGTTCCGCCTCATCCTGCATCACAACAACCCATCCTGTCTGAACGGAATTGTCTTTGATAGGTGCTTTGACAGCATATAAGGCAGTGCCGTTTGGATTCAGTTTTTGCACGGAATCGCTGTTTGCAAAGATTTCAGCAGGGAGTTTCACTTGAAAAGCTCCAGGCCTGTTATCATCTCTTAGGCCGCGGCCGCCGCCCCGTCCGATCTCATTTCCTTTCAAATCTGTGATGATTAAAAGGGGAGGGCGTTCCATATTGAGGACGCGCGATCTGTTGTCAAAACGTCTGTCAAAGGCATCAAATTCATTCCCTCCTGAGGACTGTGAGACCTGGTCAGCTGTTTCATCAGCCAAATATTCCAAGAGATTCAGCCTGTTTTCAATCGTAGTATGCCTAATCCACCAGAAAGATCCGGCACCAAGAAGAAGGAGACCGATGCAAAGAGAAATGAGGTAGCGGGTCGTCCAATAGGTTAAGAGACTTGTGCGTGTATTATTTTTCGTTAACACTGAACTGATACCCCAATCCTCTGAATGTGCGGATCACACCGTATGAAGATGACCAATTGGACAAAGCCTGACGGATCCGTTTCACAGCAAGATCAACGGCCCTGTCACTGCCTTCGTAATCAATGCCCCATACTTGATCAAGCAGTTCTTCTCTCGTAAAAGTGCGGTTCGGTCTTTCAGCGAGGAATAAAAGAAGAGAGAGATCCTTCGGGGTCAAAATAACTGTTTCGCCGTCGATCGTTACAAGGTGTGATTCTGTGTTAATGGTTAAATTTCCGAACTGTCTGCGGTTGTCTGACTCAAGTACTTTAGTGGATCTGCGCAAGACAGCATTGATCCTGGCAACCACTTCTTCACCGATAAACGGCTTTGATATGTAGTCATCGGCTCCCTGATTGAGCCCTTTTAATTTATAATCAATATCTCCAAGGGCAGTGAGCATTATGACCGGACAGGCACTGCTTTTCCTGATTTCCTGAAGAACACCCCAGCCATCCACCTCCGGAAGCATCACATCAAGGAGAACGAGATCAGGCGCATTTTCTTTGAATTTGGATACAGCTTCAGGTCCGTCAAAAGCATGCTGTACATCATAGCCATCATGTTTTAAATAAACCGTTAATACCCTTGAAATCGTTTCTTCGTCTTCAGCGACTAAAATGGTTTTATTCATGGCGATCCCCCTATCCTTCTCCACTATACAAGAAAAATCCCTGGCGATAAATACCAGGGATTTGCCCGAAATCAGATGCCCGTATTTTGCGAGTTGCTTTGCTGCAGGCCGTTTTGGGCTGAAGCAGAACCTGTGCCGTTTTGTCCTTGGTCAGGAGTACCTTGTGGACCGCCATCTGGACCATCATGCCCTGGGCCGCCATGGCCGTGGCCGCCGCCAAAACGGCCGTCTTCCATTCCACGGCCATGTCCGAATCCGCCTATGCCGAAGTGATCGTCGCCTAGAAGATCTTTCAATTTATCAGGGTTTTTGTCTTTGATTTCGTCAATCAAGTCTCTAGTTGTTTTGTTATCCGTTGTGATATTCAGTTCTTTTGCAAGGTTTTTCACTTTTTGATCCATTACCTCAGAAGCAAGCTGCCCAATGGATTTACCATCGATTGTGATATTCAATTTTTTCGCTTCTGCTTTCACCTTAGCTGCCTGAACTTCCTGAGCTGCCTGGCGGATATCCTTACCTGTCAGGGAGACACCATACTCTTTCGCATCTTTCTTCACTTGTGCGGTAAACACATCCTGCATAAGAGTTTGTACATCTTTACCTGAAGCTGCAACGCCAAGTTCCTTCGCTTTTTTGGTTAGAGCCGCTTTTTGAATATCCTGTCTTAACGTCTGCTCATTTTTGCCTGTTGTGGAAACACCGAGTGCAGCCGCTTCCTTTTTCAGTTCTGCAAGATGGATGTTGTTCATCAGTGTTTGAGCTGTTTTTCCTTTAGTAGCTACACCAAGCTTCGCAGCTTCTTTTTGAAGCTTGGCTAACTGAACTTCCTGCGCAAGCTTGTCTGTTGTTTTACCGCTAGTTGAGATGCCAAGATCCTTCGCTTCTTGTTTAAGAGTCAGATCTCTGATTTCTGTCATTAATGTTTCAGCGTCTTTTCCAGTTGTGCTGATGCCGAGTGATTTTGCTTTTGCCAACAGCTCGTCTGTATTTCCGCCAAAGAATCCTCCTGGACCGCCGTGTCCGCCAAATCCGCCGTGCCCTTTAAAGCCTCCGCCGTGACCCATGCCGTCAAAACCAGGTTTCGCTTGCTGTGCTGATGAAGCTGAGCTGCTTTGAGCCGTTTTCGCAGTCGTGTTATTTACCGCCGCAAACGCAGACGATGCCGTATATCCTCCAACTAAAACCGTTCCGGCAATCGCAAAAGTTAAAACTGATTTTTTCATTTTTCATTCCTCCTAAAGTATGTGGTAAGGATCATTTTGTCCTGAACCTTATACTCATACTTTACTGGGCGAATGTGTCAGGGAAATGTCAGAGGGGAGAGCTTTTAGAAAAATTATGAAAAAAATTCGAAACGGGGGAAGTGCTGCTGGGACTGGGCTGGGAAGCAGGTCTTTGTGTCAGGTGTATGTCAGGGGCAGCTATTTTAAAATGCGTTGTTAAAGAGGATAATTGATTTTTTTGACTTTCACTATGGTGATACAGATAAAAGAGCGCAAGCCCTTGACAGCCCCAACAAGCGACTTGCAGAGTGAAGAGCAGATCAGAGCGGTTGCAACTACTTTGATTGAGAAAGGCTTAAAAAATGTCATTGTTACTATGGGCAGCAGAAAGGTTATGTGGGTGACGAAAGAGGATGTACATGTTGTGGATTCCCATAAGGTAAAGGCTGTTGATACAACCGGTGCTGGGGATGACTTTATTGGTTGCTTCTCTCACTATTTTGTGAAGAATGGGGATATGCTGGAGGCTATTAAGATGGCTACTGCTTTTGCGGCATTGAGTGTGACGAAGTGGGGGACTCAGGCTTCTTATCCTAGTTTGGAGGAGGTTGAGGGGTTTTTGGAGACATTCGTATAATGTGCAATTAAGAGTATGGGAAACGCATTATCCTAAGAGCAGTTTGGGCAAATGCTTTGTTTTTTTGAACAGAAGTAGATAGCTCTCTTTAAATTTTCTATTAACAAATAACCACCTGCTATCTCAGGTGGTTTTAATTATATATTTTATAAGGAGTTGAAAATCAATAATTCTTCAATCGTTATTAATGGTGAAAGTGAAAACCTTAGTGTATTTCGAATCTGATCTAAAGTAAGTCCAATTGCAGCTAACACATGACTAGGCTTACTAGAACTACAAGCTGATCCAGTAGAAACAGCCATAACTGGTGCCAATTTTTTTACAAGGATCTCATTATTAATGCCTATAAACTGAACATTAAGTATTCCAGGGATCTTATTTACAATATCATTATTAAAAATAATATGATTTGAAAATTTCTCTTTTAATAAATCAGTTAATTTCTGTTCAAGTTCACCTATTTTAACAATGTTTTCTTCAAGAGATTTAAAGGCCAACTCTGCAGCCTTACCCATTCCTACAATATTGTGAACAGCTAAAGTTCCACTTCGAACTCCATTTTCCTGGCCACCGCCATGAAAAAGAGGAGTTAATGGAGTAGAGACACCATATTCATCTGATTTAATATAAGCAGCCCCGGTTCCTTTGGGGCCATGAAATTTATGAGCGGAACAGGATAAAAACGAGATCCCTGGATATTCTTCCAATGATAATTGAATCTTACCAACAACCTGCGTAGCATCAGTATGGAATAATACACCCATTTCCTTGCATGTATTCGAAATTTCTTCAATGTTATTCAATGATCCAAGTTCGTTATTACCCCACATGATTGAAACTAGAATTGTATCATTTCTGATAGAAGCTCTTAATTCCTCTAAAGATATTCTTCCGTATTGGTCTACATTGAGGTAAGTCACTTCATATCCTTTTGTTTCTAAAAATTCACACGTATCTAATACAGAAGGGTGTTCAACATTTGAAGTGATAATATGTTTCCCTTTTGATTGATAATAATCTGCAACACCTTTAATGATCATATTATTTGTTTCAGTAGATCCACTAGTAAAAGTGATTTCATTGGCATCACAGTCTAATAAAGTTGCTACATTATTCCGAGCTAATTCAACAGCTTCTTTAGCATTTACAGCATATGAATAGTACTTGCTCGATGGATTTCCAAATTCCTCAAGCAAGTAAGGCAACATTGCTTCTTTTACTTCAGGTAAGAGAGGAGTAGTAGCACTATTATCAAGATATAACATAGGTAACTCCACCTTTAAGAGTTAATTTTTAATAGATTATTGAGTAATTTATCGTAATTTCCTGCGTGTTTATATTCATTTTCAAGAAATTGAATTCCTCGCTCTAAATGTGCATTGAAGTAATCAGGAAAGTATTCTTCATCCTTTATGTTCTTTTTAGCATGCTGTCTAATCAATGCCTTATATACGTAATCATATTCACCAGTCATTGCATTACGATGAATATCAACTCCATTTTTATCTTGTACCAAATCTGGGATTTCGGGAATTCTTAAAGATAATCCAACAGCTAATCTTGAAAGAATATTCCAAGTAAGCCCTGTAGTAGCTTGGAGTGATTTTAGTTTTTCAGCAGTTCTCCTCGATGTTTTAATTCTAAAATTCATATTTATACCTCCAAGCGCTTAAATGAAAAATAGTTCGATAATATATTTGTTTCTTTTTTAACTACATTAAAATCTAATGTATATTCTTTTGCAGTGTACGTATGAAGTAATTCATAAGTCTTTTCATCTATCTCAGCGTCTGTAGAAAGGATAATAGCTTGCCTACCACAGTGGGGAATGTAATGAGTCAATAGACTATTCTTATGAGTACGATCTAATCTTCCTAATAGAGTATCAAAGATAAATGGTACATTTCTTCCGGAAGATTTAAAAATGGCCCATGAAATAGATAGTAACAAAATTTCTTTTTCCCCAGCAGATAAAGTTGATTTTTCCATAGGGTCGCCATTTTGATCGTATAAAGATACCTCAAACGAGACAGGATCTACTTTTAATGAAGAAATATAATTTTGTTTTCTCATCAATTTATTTAGCATTTTTGTAGCCTCAATTTGAACCTCTTGAAGCTTTTTCTTCAATTGAAGTACTCTGAATTTTCTGCTTAGAGAAATGATTTTTTGGGATTCAACGAAAGAATTTCGACTTTTTTCTTGGTCCTTAAAGTTTAATTCAATAGCTTCTATCGCAGAATTCACCTTTTTTAATGAGAATATTAATTCATCTTTAATTTCGTTATGTTTTTCAATGTCACTTTTAACTATATTCAACTTTTGAGAGTACTTTTCCATACTAGACAACATGTCACTGAATTCTGAAGACGCATCATTCACTTTTTGTTTTTCTCTAAGATTTTGAATATCTTTCAGCTTTTTCTTATTTTCTTCTATACGTTTAGATTGGTGAAGAAGCCTATCGCTTCTGATATCTTCATAGACATTCTCAATTTGTCTACTTTCGGAGAAAGAGGCTCCATGAATAATAGCAATTTCGTCAGATGGTTTAACGGTTGAAAGAATACCTTGTTTTAGTATGTCCTCTTTTTCAGGAGTTGCTTGTACTTCTGTAAGTAGTTGTGACAGTTTTTCATGTGTAAGATTTTTTTCAAGAGATGTATAGAGTTGATATTTTTCCTCATTCATTAATTGAGCACGAGTTTCGTTAACTACATCCTTTGCTAGAAAAAAGGGAAGAGAATTAGAGACAAATTGTCTTATTAATTCATGATTTTGTTTCCGAACATTTTCTAGTTCGATCATCTTTTGATTTATTTTGTCACGTTCATCTTGTGCTAAGCCACCGTGGACTTTAAAATCATTTTTAACATTTTGATAACTTTCCTCTAATTCCTGTTCTTTTAATAGAAGATGTGAGAGTTGTTCATCTATTTGATTTAACTTATGGGTTATAGTGTTCTTCTCCTCTATTAACTGCAAGTGTTCTTTTTCTTGTTTATTTAGATTAGAAAGAACTTCGTTTTGCTGAGAATAGGAATTCAAATCGTTTTCTAAGACATCAAATAGATCGAGATTAAATAATACATAAGTCAATTTTTCAAGGTAAAGGGATAGTTGATTATTATTAATAATCCTTGAAATTTCCTCTCCATCGAACAGGCACAAATCCAAAAGATGGGGCGGCATAATCTCTCTAATTTTAGATTGGAAAATATCTTTTTCATATTCAGTTAAGTGTTTTCCATCTTCTATAATATCTATTTGTTCTTTAATGTTGTCATTTTTAATCTTCCAAGCACGAAAAAGTGAGTAACTTTTCTTAGAAAGGTCATCAACGATATCAAAATCTAATTTTATTCGAAAATTATTTTCTTCATTATTAACAGCTATATGATTTAAAAGGGTTCCGACTTTTTTGAAGTAATCTTTATTCTCAGTTTTAAAGCCAAAAGCAAATGAGCCGAATAAACCTATTTTAATTGAGTTTAAAAAAGTGGTTTTTCCTGCACCATTTTCTCCACCAATTAATATTGTGTTTTTTCTATTAGAAGTGTCTAAGTCAATAGAATGAATACCACGGTATGGACCAATGTTAGTTAATTGAATTTGTTTTAAATACATAAATTAAACCTCACAGAATCATAGATGTAAATAATCTTGTTTAAGCACTTTAGAGATCTCATCCATCAATCCCCTACGTACTTTAAAACCGGAATAGTCTTTTTCAACCGAAAGAAGTTTCTTTAACACTTTAATGTCAACTTTATATTCATCACATAATAGGTCAAGGTCTGAAAGCTGATCTTTATTAAGTAGAGGGCGATCGTCCACTTCCCAATCCAAGACATAACCCATTACAGAATGAAAGATTTTAGGTAATTGGTCTTCCCAATCGCCTTTTTTATACCAAACTTTTCTAATCGCTTTTAATTCTTCTTCCTTAATTAGCTCATAATTAGGATCATCTGGATGCTGAAGTTGTTTTTGAACCTGCAACAACCGTTCCAATATTTCTCTGCGGGTTTCAATTGTGAATGGACCTAATCCTAATTGTGCTAGTTTTTGTGTATTGCTCTCTTCATCTAGATACTGAATAAGGATTGGAGGGTCTCCAGCAGCACTCAAGTCTATATTGTTTTCATGCAAATAATTCTTTAGATTTTCTTTTTTTACTATGGTGTAATGTTTTAATTGAATAAACTGTTTTGGTCGACTTCCTTTTTTAGGTACTATGTGAGTTGGTATGCCATCTATATCTTCAATCTTAATATCTTTATAATAGATTTGTCCGTTCATTCTATATTTCATCCGTCTGCTTCGGTCATCTCTAATAGAAGAAAGCCAATTTCTGAAATCCAATAAGGGTTTCATCCAATCATGGCCGCTTTGAATAAAACCAGTAAGAGCTTTGTCTTCATTTACAACAGTACATACCCAACAACCAAATCTACTATTTCCACAAGATCCAGCAGTATCTTTAACGGTTTTATCTACAACCAGTGGGCATTCACCACTGCTTGAATCTTGGTACAACCGATGAAGCTCAAAGTTGTCGTCTCCCCATGGTGAAGGGCTGCTTAATAAGTAATCCCATACATCATCTAATTTAAATCCTTTAATAGGTGCATATACATAAGCGTTTGATAAAGTTGAGTGTCGCATTAAGACTTTACCTTCAACGGAATGAGAACGAATAACGTTAGCTCTAGTTGCACTTTCATCCTCTCGGACACCTAAAACCATGATTACTTCCCCAAAAGAATTGACTTTATCAGTAATAAATTGATTGGCAGGATCAATCTTCAAACGGTCCGTACACCATCTGAATTGTTGATTAGGAGAAGGATATCCCTTGCCAATAATATTTAACCAAAATGATTGTTCTACGACTGGTTTTACCTTGTGAGTCTCTATAGGAAGCCCAATTTCTAAAGACTTTTCTTGAATTTTCCTAAGTGTATGATTAATTGATTGTATGATCAATGGGGTCTCTACTAACGTATCTGATGAGATCACGTAAACTTTTTTATGAAGTTTTTCACTAGGTAATTCTCTTAGTGCTTCAAAGACAAGTTGAACAACTACAGTTGAATCTTTTCCTCCGCTGTATCCAACTACCCAAGGGCGATCATCTTGAAGGTAAACATCCTTAATTTGCTGCTTTGCCTCTTTTACAAGCGTTTTCTCATTGCTGAGTAGACTTGAAATAATTCCTTCACTCATATTACATAACTCCCTGTTTAAATTTCTCTTCAATTTTTCTCTCTGTCTCCAGTAAAGGCAAATCCAATAAAGTTTTTATTTTGTTTGCCGTTAATTGAATCGTGTAATTGGTTTTTTGAATCCGTCCACTTTCATTGAATGCCCTGCCTAGCCATAAGTCTGTATTGGTTCGGTTCCAATCAATTGCAGATAATTTCTGTATTTTGCTAACCCAATCTTCAGGGTAATACTCTCTTAAATATTTCCCAATGATTCCGATCGCTTCTATAAAAACTCCGTGGCCAACGATGTAAGTAGCCCTCAATTCTCTTGGAGAAAGTTCTTTGTTTAATACTTGGTTCCATTCAGTCATTGAATTTGTTAATACAGTCCAAAACCTTATTAAAAACTTTTTATCTTCTTCTGTGATCGGCTCCCCTTTGCTTTTTCCGAGTAATTTTAGGTTGGTATTAAAAAGATGATTTAACGCTAAAATTTTTGGAGAGTTTTTTGAAAGGGAAACACGCTCTTTATCTGTATATCTTTTTAATAGTGGTATTTCATCAACGATTTCTTTGGTAACAAGTGACAGTTTATCACGGTGGTCATAAAGAATTCCAATGGAAGAGGTTGTGTTAACTGCATGACGATTCAGGTCTGAAAAGATTTGTTGGGACTTCGTTAATCCTTCATCATAAAAGAAAACTACAGATATTGTTTCAGAGCCAATTTCAGGAGAAACTTTGAGAGCTTCTTCAATCGCTGCCCGTCTATGCTGCCCATCATTGATTAGAAATCTTGCATCCAAGGAAATACGTAATTGTCCAAGATCTTTAGCAGATGGATCCTGACTAAAAGAAATAAACTCAATCTCTCCATCGATGGATGCTGTTAAAGACGAAAAGACATAATCGTGGTTATTCTCAACGATATAGTTTGCAATCTCAGGTATCCTTGTCTTATTTAAGATCCTCTGTGAGCGGTGTTCAGGTGGGATCTCTTCCTCATCAAAAAGAAAAATTTTCGGAATAATTCTTAACGGGCACATAGCAACATAATATTCCTTGTTTGCTTGGATTCCTCGTATAGCAGGGAAGCTGTAACTGAATGCTGCGTCCATTTATAATACCTCCAAATTACGTACGTAAATTCATAGTTCGATTATATACTTTTTATATTTTAAGTACAATAAAAATACGAACTTTTATTCGGGTTTTTTAGAGGGATATTTTGTTATTGGTAATAAGCATTACTACGACTAAAAAACAACATAGTTGTATGATAAAATTATTTTAATAATGCTTTTTTGGAGTTGATATTAAATGCTATCTTTTATGGATTTTTTAGAGAGTGTTAATCCTGTTGCATCTCTTAATGCTAAAAAAATGGAAGAACTAATATATGAAGATCCGGCAAGCGCAATAGTCAAAGCGAGACTTTTTGCAGAATCTATCTTAAACGAGGTTTATAAACAAGAAAATATTGAAGCCCCCTATACCACTACTTTTTTCGAAAAGATATCCTACTTAACTAGAGAGGGTTATATCCAAAGAGAAATACAAAAGTCGTTCGATACCATTCGTCTAGCTGGAAATAAGGCAGCACACGATGGAGGCTATAACGATATCACGGAAGCCTTTAGGCTTCACCGTGAAATGTACAATATTGGGGTCTGGTATTACGAAGTATATACTTCTGAACAACTGCAAGTACCATTATATGAAAATCCTAAACCTCCAAAGGAAGCAGAGAATGTAGAAGAAATTGTAAAGCGAAAATTAATGGAGTTATTAAGTACTAATAAATTCTCTCATCTAACTGACAGCGAAATGAAAGAAAATAGTATAGAAGAAAAAGAGAAGTTGTCCACTTACGAATTAGAAAAAAATCTGGAAGCAGGGGAAAGTTATCTTTTACGAGAGTTAGGAAGATTGAAAGATTCTTCTCAAGAAGCAATTGAAAATGCCAATCAATTTAGCCAATTTAAAAACTATTTACATGTTGAGCGAAAGATTCAAACAGATTTAGAAAACATTTTAAATCAAAGAAAAAATAACGGAAATGGAAATTTAATTTTATTATGTGGAAGCGTCGGGGATGGAAAGTCGCATTTACTTGCTTATATTAAGGAAAATAAACCGCATTTATTGAATGAATACGAAATATTTAATGATGCAACCGAGAGCTTTTCTCCCGGGAAAAATGCCATGGAAACACTTGAAGAGGTGTTAAGGAGCTTTTCGGATAAGGAAGTTGAAAATACAAATAGGAAAGTAATGGTAGCCATTAATATGGGCGTCTTACACAACTTTATTAATATGGAACATGCTGATCATAGTTATGTAAGTATTGTGAACTTTATTAATGAAAGTGGGCTTTACTCTCAAAATATTACCACTCATTTTTCTAATGAAAAATTCGACTTATTAAGTTTTGGAGACTATCATTCATACGAAATTACAGAAAACGGACCTACTTCTAATTTCTATTCGACTTTATTACAAAAGATCTTTTCTTTAAATGAAGAGAATCCATTTTATTTAGCTTTAATGGAAGACACTAGAAATGGAGTTAACACAATCGTACATGATAATTTCAAACTCCTGCAAAATACAACCGTTCAGCACAACATTGTTCAATTAGTTGTTAAAGCAATCATTAAGAATAAATTAGTTTTGTCTGCTCGAACCTTTTTAAACTTTATTGCAGATATACTAATTCCGGATAATGTAAATAGCATGGAACTTGTGACAGAATTTGATTTATTAAATCAATCATTACCCAATTTATTATTTAACAGAAAAGAAAGATCTAGTCTTTTAAGCGCAATGAGAGATTTAGACCCTATTCATATCCGGTCGTTTTTTATAGATGAGATCGTTGTTGGTCTTCATACTGTAGAGAACTGGGATGAATTGATTCAAAGTCATATTAAAGATCAGCATGCAATTAGATGGTTAAGCCCTTTTTCAAGTAGTGAATCTCTTAGTGGTTTTTCGTTTCAAGCTTTTTATGAATCATTTTTAAGAATTTCATACCTGACTAATAAAGACTTCTCTTTAAAACTTAAAGATGTGAATTATGAGAAATATCTTCAAAACCTTTATTCGTTTAATGTTGGAAATATGAAGAAAGTCAGAGATATTTATGATGAAATAAAATCAGCGATCTTTGCATGGAAAGGTAGTCCAAAGAAAGACTATATATATCTTAGCAAGACAGATGAAAAATTTAGGCTAGCTCAAAAGCTCAATCCCAAACCGTATATTTCCCATATAAAGAAAAATAATGTAGAGATACTTGATTCATTTAAATCATCTATATTACTAGGCTATCAAAATGAAGAGGGGACCTCACATGTCTTTCTTGATATTGATTTCCAACTATATCAGCTCATCAATAAGGTAAGAGAAGGGTATAGGCCAAATAAAAAGGATAAAGAGGATGCTATTAAGTTTGTAGAGTTTATTGAAAAGTTAATGGAATATGGAGAGAAAAGAAATGAGATGTTGATCCATTATCCATGTGACAATAAGTCATATAAAATCAAAAGAGATGATTTTGAAGGGTTTGTTTTTGAAAGGGAGTTGTAGCGTTGGAAGAAACATTATATAAAACTGATTTGAAAAATCACTTAGAGAAAAAGGGGAAACATGATGTAGGTGATGTTCTTGATGTGCTCCCTTTTTTATCAAAAAAAACAAGAGCGATTAGAGGAAACTTTAACAAAGTATTGGGCGAATATACAAGAAGAATCTGTTCTGTGCATTTGAATACGAACTTGTATAAGCAGAAAGAATTTTACACTTCTGCAGATGAGAACATCCTGAGCGAGCAAATTGCTGAGAGTTTAGATTTCAATGATAGTAGTGAAGCCTCTTACGACTTTATCCGCTTCCTTGATCAGTATTTATTTAATCAGGATGAAATTAAACCAATACATCTACACCTTTTTAACTATATAACAATAGATGAAAAAAATAGCAATGAATTTAAAAAATATGCCCAGTTTTTAAATGAAACGTTGGCTAAGAATAACCGTGAATTAAAGGAAGTATTTACAAATAAAACAGCAGAAGATATTCTAACTGAATTAATTTTAAGTCAATTAGATGCATTAAAAGAGGATAAAGCAATTCAAAATCACTATCAATCATTGTTAGAACCACTGGCAAAGTGTTATCAGGAAGATGTTTTATATTTAAGCAAGTTTAAAGACTATTTTATCTCCGCATTTCCTGTATTAACACATTTTTATGCGTTTATGTATGCGAGTCAATTAATAATAAAATTTGAACAATTTACAAAGGGCTCATTTGATCAAGTGCAACCAATATATTTTTCCTTAGATTGGGAGGCACTTAGTAAGAGAAGGAGAGCAGCAGAAGAAATACAAAGCTATAAATATATTAAAGCGAGTGCGAAACATCTTTTTCCTCATATACATGCTATTTCGCACTTAAGCAACAATGTACTTAATGAAAAAAGTAACGGGAAATTATCATTTATGCCTTATAAAGAACTTTATGATGAGATAGTTGCTAGAGGTACTGACTTTGAACAAGCATTTCTTAAAGATTTAAAAGCTTGGATTAATGAATATAAACAATTAAAATTTACAGGCGTTTCTATAGAAGATCATTCTGCAACAATACCAGAAGCATTTGAGGTTCTGTTTAAGTGTATAGAAGAAGGTACTAGTACATCTGTAAGTGAAAAATACGGTGGGAATATTGAAGACCTAGCAGCAAATCAATTTATAAAAAATCGAGGGAACCTAGGCCAAGTTTTGAATATTAAACATGATTTTTTATTACTCCTTACTGCAGTATCAGTAAAAGATAAACGAATTCCATTGAAAGATTTGTTTAATGAGTTTGAAAAACGAGGAATTCTGTTGGATCGCTACTCAAAGACTGAAGTCGTAAAACTGTACGATAATTTAAACATTATAGATAAAAAAAGTGATAGTGGGGATGCCCAATATGTCAAACCAATTTTATAACTACATTTCATCAGTTATTTTAGAATATTTTCAAGGAACAGGAATTAAAAATGGAGACAGGTTTTATTTGCAATTGGATAAACAGTCTGATGTTTCAGCTCTTATAGAGTCATTGGAAAATAAAAATGCTCGACCCTTTCAGTACCAGCATGAATATGGGGATAAGTATGAAACATTTTCAATTCCTTTTGAGAACATACAATTAGTGGTTGCCTACACCTCTGAAAAAGTTAAGCCTGACTTTCTCGTTACATTACGGAATCAGGTTGGAGAACAAAGAAATGAATGGGAAAACACCGCCTTATTAAGCCTAGTCTCAGAACAATTAGATTCTATTCAGGGTGGAAGCAGTGATCTCCAAAAAGAAGGTATGCCGCTGCATCCATCTTCTCTTTTTTTAAAGTTAAAAAAGCAAATTGAGGATAGCGAATTAAATAAAATTGAAAAACTAATTCTACTAGATAACCTTAAGAATCTGTTGACTGAACAAACATATCAGCAACTTACTATTTTTGAATTTGAAGACATTTTTTCTACATTACAAAGAGGAAATATTGCTGATACAGATTACTATAAATTTGGAATATTTAGAGATCCAGATCTTGATACATTTAAAGGAAAAGCCCAAACAGAACGATTAATTGAAAATAGGGAGTTATTTGAATTTGTAAGAAAAGTTCATGAGTTTGGACTGGGAAGTGATGAGTTAGAGAAGAGGTTTACACCTGAGGGTGCAAAAGAATTGCTAGATGTCGAGTGGAAGAACATTTCTTTTCCGAAAGTCTACAAACTCAACGAAGAATTTATCGTAACCAATAAAGGAAAAAAAATAGACATAGATTCTATTAAGATAAATGGTAACTTACTTTTTTGGGAACGGCCTCAAAAAAATTCTGCTGCAGGAAATCGAAAAAGACATATTATTGTATTTAACTCTAATAATGAAGAAGAAATTACCATTCAGGTTTCTTTTAGAATAACGGGTAGTGATAAAAGTCTCTCACAGCAATATTTTACGGTGCCTAACCAATTTAAAGTGAATACTACATTTGAAGTCAAAAGAACAAATGTTTTAGTGAATGTGCATACAGAGAGGAATAAAGTTAGATTTATAAGGTTTTCTTATAAACATGAAAAGAAAGCTCAATTAGGAGCAGACTTTTTAGTTGCTATTTTACCAGTAAACCCAGAGTATTTTAATGAATATAAATCTAATTATGTTATTGATCCTGTTGAGGGCTCAATAGGTCTTCATTTTGAAGATGAAGTGTTGAATTTTGGACATGGGCTTGAACGAAAAGAAGTTCAAATAGACTCTAACCAAAATCAGCCGATTGAAATAACAAATGACCTTCAAGTGAAAGTTCGGCCACTTCCAGAAGCATTTGATGACAATGATGAGCTATTGATTAACTTAAAATTTGATCAAACCCTTGTACCAATCAAATTAAAAAATGAACTCCCAGAATCAATGCCTATTTCTGGTCAACGGTTATGGAAGACTATTAGAGAAACAGGTAAGGATGTTCGGTGGGTTAAAGGCAACAATCGACTAGTTCATGAGAATAGAGAATTTTATTTTCATTCTGAGTACAAGGACTTCTTTAATTGGGAAAATAGCTGGGTTGAAAATGGAATAAAAGCAGCGGAATTTAGTTCGGACCAATTAGTCGTTAGGGAATTATCATTAAGCGAAGATCTTAGAGAAGCATATAGTAGATTAATTAACTATTTTAAACCTAGAGAAAGTATTCCGAGTTTATCTGCTGTTACTGAAGAGTACAAGCAAAGAGCTTTAGAATATTTAAAGATTTATATCAATGAAATAAAGAAATTCGAAGACGGAGCGGCTGCGGGAAGAAAAGGGATGGACCTATTTAAGCTGGGGACGATCCAAGCCAATGAGACAATCTATTTTACTCCTTTTCATCCCATTTCTGTTGCTTTTAAATTAAAAATGTATGAACAACTTGAACAAGAAGAAGTTGATAATAGTATTCTAAACCGTCTTAACCCTGTATCATTAGTACCCTTCATTTACGATGATAGAGATTTGTATAGGCCTGAACACCAGCAAGCAGCTATGGAATGGATAGTATATAAGCCTGTTAATCAAGTTTCTGTCTCAGACGCTAATCAGTATTTGGCTAAAGTCGTCATGGATAAAATTTCTCAGTTTAGAGAGCATTTTTCCTATTTGTTTATGGAAAAGTCTGAAGCTCCTTTACAACTAAATATCATTAATATTGCGAATGATATAGAAATTGTTCGCGGTATTATACTATGGATGATTAGAAAGATAGAGCGGAATGGAATTAACAATTTAGGCAAAATCGAAGTGACGATTTACACTGAATTGGTAAAAGAAAGTGCTTTTGATCTCTATGCTCGTACGGAATCAGTTCAACAAATAGAAGATACATTCAACTTAAAAATAAAATCTAAAGAATATGAACAGGATGATCTCTTAAGAAAGATTCGAGAGAATTTATCCTTTTATAAAAAAGACCCAAATTCAGCTTATAGATATGCACATATTTCTTTTTATAAAATGAACGCTCAAGAAAATTTTGCAGTTCAACCATATAAAGAAATGGTTTCTGGTTTTGCTCTTGAGGGATTATATGCTAGTGTTCCAACAATGAGAGATGAGGAAACTTATAAGGCTGGCTTTGGTATTAAAGGTTATTCAATAAAAGAGGATAACGTTCTAACAACCACGGCACTATATGTTAATGAACTAGCTGCAAATTTAAGAAATAGTGGGAATGATAGTTACCGTAAAGGTGAATCCATCTTTTCAAGGACAACTTCTACAGATTCAGAAAATCTAGAGAGAATATTCAAGGCTTCTTTATGGGTAACATTTGTGGATCCTACTATTGATTTAGAGTATTTTAATGAACAAGAAAACCTTGTAGTTATTCATTATAGTGATCAATATTCCTCATCAAACAGATATGATGCCATTACAGTAACGGACAAATCACATCAATATTATGCTGTGATCAAAGAGTTTCTTAAACAAAAAGATATAGAAGGAAACGATGAAAATGTTTTAAACACTATTAAAGCTTTTAATACATTTAATGGTGAATGGCTGCTAAGGATTATAGGCAGCAAAGGTCAATATGACCGGGAAAAGTTAAGTATTATTTCTGCAATCAAGTATGCTGTGTCGTATTTTGATCACCCAAATATTATTTGGATACCTATCTCATTGGAAGAAATACTTCGTGTTGCAGGGGCGGTAAGCTTAAGCAGAATTGATGGAGTATTTACAGCGAAAAATTTAGGTGTAAAAGGCAGCCATAGTGATGACCTGCTTTTAATTGGGCTTGAAGAAAGTGAAGGCGAAATTTCTCTCCATTTCTATCCTGTCGAAGTTAAAATAGGACTGAATAGAGGGGATGTTCTTGATAAGGCACAGAAACAGGTTAGACAAACCAAAAACTTATTTAGAGAAACTTTAATTGGAGAAACAGGTAAATCCTTTACAGGTAAATTTTATAGAAATTTCTTTGTGCAATTACTTATATCAAGTGCCCAAAGGCTTCATAAAAGTGGATTTTGGCTAGACAAAAACTACAATCTTTCAGAGTCTGTTATTGAAAAATTACTAAAAGATCAATATGAAATTTCCAACTCATTAACACATTATGTTGGTGAAGGGGCAATTCTCTCCTTTCAAAAAGATGCTTTTCACAGAAGTGCTGAGATGGAAGCTGAAGTGCTTTTATTAACACTTACTGAAAAGGATGGATATGAAGGTCTCGTTAAGCCAATCAGTAACCTATGGCAATGGATTCAGAAAGATGAAAGTGATTTTGTGAAAGAAGATATGCTTTCTTATCAGTATCAGGTTTCTTCTAATACAAATGATAAAAATCAACTAAGTAATTTAGCATCTGAAAAGTCACCTTCCATAATAAATAAACACCAAGGGGAAGAATATCTTACAACAACAGAAATAGCGACTACAATAGAAAATGAAGTGTTTGACAAAGAGGCAAAGGTAGAAAAGAAAGAAACTGACTTAGATTTTACTAATAAAAGGTTACCTTTAGAAAATGCAAGGATTTTAATTGGGAAAGCAGCTAATTCTAATAAAGATATCTATTGGGAATATGGTAATAGCGGGTTAGCTAATAGACACTTACTTATTTCAGGTAAGTCAGGCCAAGGAAAAACTTACTTTATGCAATGCCTATTGCTTGAAAAGTCTAAGCTGGGAATTCCAAGCATCATTATAGACTATACTGAAGGATTTCTTCCTAATCAACTTGAAGAAGAGTTTGTCAGTGCTTTAGGGGATCATTTAAAACAAAAAATAGTCTATAGCGAAAAACTTCCTTTAAATCCTTTTGAGAAAAACACACGGGATATCGGGGGAATCCTCCTGCCTGAATCTAATACTGATATTGCTGAGCGTGTAAAAAGCGTTTTCTCATCAGTTTATAAGCAGCTCGGTATTCAACAACTTAATGCAATATATGAAGCAATTCTGAATGGGCTTCAAAAGTTTGGAGACCAAATGAGTTTAGTTAAACTTAGAGATTTGCTTGAAGAGGATGGAAGTAATTACTCTAAAACTGCGCTATCTCAAATCAGACCATTAATCGATCGAGATCCATTCAGCATTAATAATACGATTAAATGGAGCGATATTATTGAGAGCAATGGAGATGTATATGTTATTCAATTGACTGGGTTTCCAAGAGATGTTCAATTAATCATAACGGAGTTCATTTTGTGGGACTTGTGGAACTATTCGGTGAAAAATGGAACCAAAAATAAACCAATGCCAGTAATTATGGATGAAGCACAAAATTTAGATCATACTGAAAAATCACCTTCTGCTAGAATTTTAACTGAAGGTAGAAAGTTCGGTTGGTCTGCTTGGTATGCTACACAATTTTTGAAGTCGCAACTAGATGCTGATGAGTTAGCAAGGTTACAGAATTCGTCTCAAAAGATTTATTTCTCACCACCTGAGCAAGAAATATCTCATATTGCAAGTAACTTATCAAAAGAACCTAGTGAAAGAAAATTGTGGGAAGGAAAACTCTCTTCTTTAAAAAAA
Source organism: Chryseobacillus diguaensis (assembly GCF_049220665.1). Taxonomy (NCBI): domain Bacteria; kingdom Bacillati; phylum Bacillota; class Bacilli; order Caryophanales; family Bacillaceae; genus Chryseobacillus; species Chryseobacillus diguaensis. Next base: position 194,076 of record NZ_JBMKNV010000006.1, on the reverse strand, counting down.
GGACAATGTATTGTACATGGACCATTATTAAAAGAAAATGGAGAACTCTCCAACCCAACCATCACAGTAGTTGATATTATTCCACTAAGTGAGCGGATATAAAAAACAGACCCCATCTAAATATTGATGGGGTCTGTTTAATTTTCACAAGATCATTAACCGAAAGTCTTCCATGGAGGTTTTACTCTTTTTAAGAGAATCTAGGGCTCTTAAACCGATCTCAATATAAGCAATCATATAATCATGCAGCGTGTCATCATTAAGAGGCTTTTCCGCTTCATTGATAATTAAATGCTTAAATAATGTAAATTCCTTATCTTTAATAATACTATCAGGAATTGTCCATTTATTCTTTCCACTGGAATTGTATTGGGGAATATCAACGTTATCTGAAATCGAAATTCCTTTAGCTAACGCAATTTTAATTGCTTGAGGCCTTTCAGTTTCTAACAAAGCAATTATATTGTCCAGAATCTCTTTACCTTCTTCAGATAAATTCATTCTTTTATTGGCCATTATGTCACAACCTTACAAAATCAAAATACCCATCTCTGATGATGGTATATTTTTTATTCTCATCATAATCTAACATGTATTGTCTATAAGATGCATCTTGCATTATTTTTATATAATCTTCCGTGATTTCAGTATCCGTTGATAAAATGATAACTTGCTCGCCAAGCTCTTTATAATAATGATTTATTAGGTGATTCCTATGGTAACTATCCAATCGTCCTAGCGGGGTATCTATTACCATTGGTAATGAAAGATCTGATGCTTTAGTGAGAGCCCAAATTAATGAAGAGGAAATCATTTGCATCTCTCCAGCTGACCTTTCCTGAATACTAATTTCTTGCATTAGATCACTATATAACCTTATTGAATAAGTGTTGATATCAAATTCTATTTTTCCAAATTCATCTTGCTTTCTAAACAAAATTTTCAGCATTTTAGCAAATTCTGCTCTAATAAATTCTGCTTTCATTTTGGTTACTTCTGTAACGTATTCTTCCATTGCTGCAATCGTTTTATCGACATTCTTATATCTTTCCTGCAGTTCTTCTGTGTTTTCATCTTGGCCACTTAAGCGTGTGAATTTATTTTTAAGGTTCGTTCTTTGATCGTTTAGTTTGTTGAGTCTCAGCATGACTGATTTGTATTTAGAATCTATTTCGCCATATGATTTAGTTAAAAGGTCAATTTTATTGTTTTCTTCTTCTATGTTAACAGTATCTGGTGCATTTCTTATTTCATTATCTAATTCGTTAAATTCTTGACTAAGCTTTTCAATTCTGTTTAAAAATTGTATTACTTGCTGCTTATCTTTAATGGGTATAGAAGTTAAGAAACTATACTCTTTATTAGAAATATCGTGAATTTCTTCAGTATCAATAGAGCTTTTTATAGCATTTTCTTTTTTCCAAATTTCTTCACCTAGTCCGTTAATCTGCATTACTTGTTCTTCAGTTAAAGGAGGATGAATGTTCATCTTTAAAAGTTGATCCATAAAATTTCTATAAGGTGTTAAAGAGGCTTTTTGGATGATCTTGTTATGCGCATTTTGATTTTCTTCTTTTAATTTGGTTTTCAGATTGTGCAATTTTTCACCTAAAATGATGGTGATAACATTCTCGGAATAAAATGATGCGAAATCCTTATTAACCAATTCTAACTCAGTGGCTACTTTTGTTTGTTTCTTTAATACTGCCTCTCTAGATTTAGAATTGTGAATTAATTTATCATTTCTCTCTTTTTTAGCTTCAATAATTAATTTTTCATACTGTTGCTTTTTTTGTGAAATTAGGTTTTTTCTATCTTCAAATTTTGAAATACTTTCATTAAGCTCCTGTAATTCTGCTTCATCATTTTTAATACTCGCACGACTAGTTGATCTTGCAAGTTGATTTTGAATAGACGTCCTCATTGATTTTAAATCATTCAGCAAAAGTTTATATGATTCCATCCCTGTTATCTTATGAATGGCTTCCTTCATTTCATGGCTGTTTTGGCGGAGTATAATATCTTTTATCTCTTCCCCATCAAAAATAAAAAAAGGAGCAGCATGGTAAGGAATAATTTTATCAATGTAACGGTTATAGACCTCAATATTATCTATTCGAGCATGCTTTGTGGCGAAAGAACCTGTCTTTTTAACGTCTAAGGATCTCTCCTCGTGAGTTAGTCTCTTGAGATGATCAAAATACCACTTTACCTTTAGGGTCCATTCCTCGCCCGAATCTAGCTCCAAGGACAAGGATACTGAACAACTTTTACCACCTTCATTATAAAAAGTGTTATTAATTACATTTGAAAAAAGTCTTTTATATTCAACCTCACTCATTCCTCTTTTTCCAAACAAGATATATAAAATTGCCTTTAAAATTGTTGTTTTTCCAGCACCATTTAGTCCGCCTAATAGAATAATATTCTTCCCATTTTCTTTGCGTTCTTTTTCTGGTATATATAAATCTACTTCCTGAACACCATAATATGTTTTATAGTTGTCAAATGTCAGTTTCTTAAGAAGCATTGCTTTGTTTCATCACCTTTACTTTTCACTGTTAAAATGATAATCAATTAATTTCTGGTATTCCTTCATTCTAATAGCCTGTGAATTATTCTCGTAGGATTGAATTTCTGCTGTATTAATCAACAGTTTTCCTAATTTAGCAGGCACTTTGTGTCGCGCAAAGACTTTATACAGTAATTCTGTTTTTCTAATGTTAATTTCTTTCAAAAAGACCACCTATTCTTCTGTTTGGTGATAATACTAATAATTAAATACTACTATAATTTCCTTTTTTCTACATACCATTTCCTTAAAAAAATTATTTCCAATAAATCAGCAAGCTCCTCAATAGCCTCAGCATTGCTTTCGGCAGCCATGTATTCCTAACGTTCTTCATAACCCTTTTTCTTTAATTCTGTTATGTATTCATCCTTTTCAAGAATGCGAGTTTCAAAGGACTTTCCAGTCGCACTGATGATCTCTGGAATTCTGTCACGGACAAGCTTGTTGTAAGTTGGCATATCGTATTCCCCCAATTTCGTCATTATCTCTTATTTTACCATTACTCTATCGGTGCGTTTCAACTGCCTGTGAGGTAAGTTATAATGAAGAAAGAATATAGGATGGTTCTAAGGAGGCTGCTATGAAAAAGAATATTCATGTAGTAGGCGCAGTAATCATTGAAAACGGCAAAATCCTCTGTGCCCAGCGGGGAAATGGCAAAGTGCTTCCGCTAAAGTGGGAATTCCCAGGCGGCAAAATTGAAGAAGGGGAAACGCTGCAAGAGGCTTTGCGCCGGGAGATTGAAGAAGAAATGCTTTGCAAAGTGGAAATTGGAGAGAAGATTGAAACAACAATTTATGAATATGACTTTGGCATAGTGCATCTTACCACTTTTTACTGCGAGCTGAAGGAAGGGAAACCGGTATTAACCGAGCATGCTGCGATGAAATGGTTAGAGCCTGGGGAGCTGCAAACGCTGGATTGGGCTCCAGCTGATGTGCCTGCTATTGAAAAAATCTCAAGAGAATCCTTTATTAACTAATAGAGAGCTACTCACAAAATGTGGGTAGCTTTTTATGTTTAATCTTTATTTGCAGGATCTACTATATCGTCTTACAATGAAAGAATACTTGGTAAATAAGGGGATATTATGTCAAATTTAGTTGAGAACTTAACGGCTTCTTTATATAAAGGGTTTATTGATCAGAAGCATACTCGCTCAGGTAATTTTCGACCTGAATTATTGGTGAATAACACCCATAAAAACGAGAATGTCTTAAATGCCGTATTGGAAGAACTGGATAAAAGCATCGACTTTATCTTCTCTGTAGCGTTTATTACAGAGAGTGGCTTAGCTACATTAAAGTCTCATTTGCTTGATTTAAAACGAAAAGGGATTCGAGGTCGGATTTTAACCTCCACCTTCTTAAACTTTAACCAGCCAAAGGTATTTAAAGAGCTGCTGAAGCTTAAAAATGTAGAAGTGAGGACAACCGATTTAAAAGGCTTCCATTCTAAAGGATATATTTTCAAACATAAAACGCATTATTCTCTTATTGTAGGTAGCTCAAATTTAACCGCCCATGCCTTAAAGGTAAATTACGAATGGAATGTTAAGCTCACATCTCATGAAGATGGGGAGATTATTCACCATTTCAAGAATCAGTTTGAGGAAGTGTGGGAGAATGCCCATATCCTTACTCCAGACTGGATAGAAGAGTATGAGAGGTCATACACTCCAATTGCAAGAGGTAATGAGATCAATCAATTGATTGAACTGCCAGCTCCTTATGAAACAAATGCTTTGAAGGAAGCTTTGAGAATTGTCCCAAATAAAATGCAAGAGACTGCCCTACTACAAATTGAGGCCGTAAGAGATGCAGGAAAAAACAAAGGGCTTATTATTTCTGCCACTGGGACAGGAAAAACCTATTTATCGGCATTCGATGTTCGCCGCTATGCTCCAAAGAGAATGCTCTTTATCGTACATCGCGAACAAATTCTTTCAAAGGCTAAAGCAGACTTTTTAAAGATACTTGGTGGAATTGAATCTGAATTCGGCATTTACTCAGGCAACATTAAGCAGACGAAAGCAAAGTATCTTTTTGCTACGATTCAAACCATCTCGAAAGAAGAGAACCTAAATCAATTTGATTCAGAGGAATTTGATTATATTCTCATAGATGAAGTACACAAAACTGGCGCCGCATCTTATCGTCGAGTCATCGATTATTTTAAACCGAGATTTTTGATGGGAATGACAGCTACACCTGAACGGACAGATGATTTTAATATCTATCAGCTGTTTGATTACAATATTGCCTACGAAATTCGATTGCAGGAAGCATTAGAGGAAGATATGCTTTGCCCTTTCCATTACTTTGGTGTCACCGACATGATATATGAGGGGGAGTTGCTTGATGAAAAGGTCTCTTTTTCAAAATTATTTGATACCGAACGAGTGGATCATATTTTAGAGAAGCTTCACTACTATGGCCATTCTGGTGAAAAGGTAAAAGGATTAATCTTCTGTAGTAGAAAAGACGAGGCAGCCAAGCTTTCAATTGAATTAAACAATAGAGGATTACGTACCGTTTCCCTAACAGGTGAAAACTCGCAGGAAGAGCGGTCCCTTGCAATAAACCAGCTTGAAAATGGGGATTTGGAATATATTTTAACCGTCGACATTTTTAATGAAGGCATTGATATTCCTTGTATTAACCAAGTGGTGATGCTGCGACAAACACAATCCAGTATTATTTTTATTCAGCAGCTGGGAAGAGGTCTTCGTAAACACGCATCAAAAGAATATGTGACCATAATCGATTTTATCGGAAACTATAAAAATAACTATTTGATTCCTGTTGCGTTATCAGGGGACAAGTCACAAAACAAAGACAACATTCGCCGTCATGTTAAGGATACAAGCTATATTAAAGGCGTTTCTACCATCAATTTTGAAGAAATCGCCAAGAAGCAGATATTCAAGGCAATAACCAATAGTAAATTGACATCACTAAAAGTACTAAGGGAAGCCTATACGGAGCTTAAAAATCGCATTGGACGTATTCCTGAACTATATGACTTTATTCAGCATAACTCGATTGATCCAGTCGTTATTGTAGAGGAGCATTTCAATTACTATCAATTTCTAATGAAAATGAAAGAAAAGGTTCCTGTTATCACAGAGTATGAAAGTAAGGTACTCACAATGCTTTCATTAGAAGTACTAAATGGACAACGGCTACATGAGATTGTATTGATAGAACTCTTAATGAAGCATAAAAGAGTAAGTATCGAAATGTATACGGATAAATTACTTGAACTAAATTGTCAAATTAGTCCTGAGAAGCTTACTTCTGTTCGTCGAGTATTCGATCTATCCTTCTTTACGAAAGTTATTAGTAAAAAATACGGGGATATACCTATCGTTGTTGCGGAAGAGGCATTTTTTACTTTTGGTCAGTCAGTGAAGGAAAGCCTTCGAACGAATTCTTATTTTAGAAGAATAGTAGAGGATATTATAAAAAGTGCTAAGGTAAAGACAAAAGCCTATCGATGTGATCAGCCGCTTACGATTAACCAGAAGTATTCTCGTAAGGACGTCTGTAAGCTCTTAAATTGGGAGAACGATGAAAGTGCTATTGTAAATGGATATAAAACAAAGCATCAAACATGTCCTATTTTTATTACCTATCATAAAAAGGCGGATATAGATGAAAGTATTAATTATAAAGATGAGTTCCTTAGCCAGGAACTCCTAAAATGGGTAACTAGAAGGAATAGAAAGTTGGATTCGAAGGAAGTAAAGGAGATCATTCATGCCGATGAGAACAACATTAACCTTCATATCTTTGTGAAAAAGGAAGATGGGGAAGGTAGCGATTTTTATTACTTAGGAAAGGCCCATCCTGATAAAACGAATATCAAGCAAAGTAAGATGATCGCTGATGGAAAAGAGCTTCCGGTTGTTCATGTTCATATGGTGATGGAGCAGACGATTGATTATAAGATTTATGATTATCTTGTTAATGGTGAAGAGCAAGCTAATTAATATGGATAAAATACAAAGAGGCCCAAAATCGGCCTCTTTCTAATTTTCCATTATTCCTTCGCACCAACTTCAAAGGCACCGGAATTCAGCCATTATCTTCTTTCTTCTGTTCACAAGATCATACATCTGTCCCATTCCTCATTCTCCTTTCCACAGCCAATACTTTTCTGCGGCGCTATTGTTCGCTTTCTGTTCCATTTCAGAGCAAGCTTAAAATATGCAGCCGGCCTTAAGCTTAAGCATTTGCAGTCCTTCTTTCCGGAATCCTCTCTTCTTTGCCAAGAATTTGATCCAATAGTTTACCTGCTTCCTGGGCAAAAGCCGCACTGTCCCTTTGTCTTGGACGCGGCAATGAAACGGGCATGTTCAGGGCTGCTTTCCCTTCGTCGATCACAATGACCCGGTCAGCCAGCGCGATCGCTTCCTCAGTATCATGTGTGACCAAAAGCGCTGTAAAACGATTTTCCTGCCAAATCTTTTCGATTAAACGCTGCATTTCAATTCTAGTCAGGGCATCTAAGGCTCCAAGCGGCTCATCCAAAAGCAGAATAGAAGGCTCATTGATCAGCGCTCTTGCCAGCGCCACTCTTTGCCTTTGGCCGCCTGACAAAACAGTTGGCCAGTCATTTGCCCGGTCGCGGAGGCCTACTTTTTCAAGCGTGCTCAGCGCTTTTTCTTTCCAATCGCCTTTCAAGCCTGTGCCGACATTCTGAAGAACAGTTTTCCACGGAAAAAGCCGCCCATCCTGAAACATCATCCTTGAATTTTTGTTCAGCCCCTTCAGCACTGTGTTATTAACCCTTATTTCGCCTTCATCCTGCCTTTCCAGTCCAGCTGCGATTCTCAGAAGCGTGCTTTTTCCGCAGCCGCTCTTTCCAACTATGGCGGCAAACTCTCCGGGTTCCAGATCCAGGCTGAAATTTTTCAAAACATCATGGCTTCCAAACGATTTTTTTATGCTTTGAAGCTGGAGCCTCCCATTGACTGTCATCCGTCACCCTCCTTATTGATAAGATGGATGCCATTTCAGGCATCTTTTTTCGATCACCTTTGCAATGAAATCAGACAGCTTGCCTAACAGAGCGTATAACAGAATGCTAAGCACCACGACATCCATTTGAAGGAATTCCCGTGCGTTTGCTGCCATGTATCCAATCCCCGAGTCAGCTGAAATAGTTTCCGCTACGATTAAGGTCACCCACATGATGCCAAGCGAGAACCGGATTCCAACCAGTATCGATGGAAGCGCAGCCGGAAGAATAATTTCCCGGAAGAGCGCAAACCCGCTCAATCCATATATTTTCGCTGCTTCAATAAGTCCTTTGTCGATCGTTTTTAATCCATGGCATGTATTCAAATAAATAGGGAACAGAACCCCAATGGCCACCAGGAACACCTTGGCTTCCTCGCCGATCCCGAACCACAAGATGACAAGCGGGATCAGCGCCAGGTGGGGAATCGTTCTCAGCATCTGAAGAGAAGAGTCGAACAGCTTTTCCGAAACGGCGGATAATCCGTTCAGGAGTCCCAGCAAAAAGCCCGCACTCCCGCCAATGATAAAGCCGATCACAGCCCTTTGTGTGCTTGTGCCGATATAGCGGAGAAGTTCGCCGGTGGATCCAAGCTTAATAGCCGCTTTTACGACATCGCCCGGGGCCGGCAAAATCCTCGAGGAAAGAAAGCCGAACTGTGACAGGAGCTGCCAGACAACGATAAAGGCTGCCGGGACAGCCCAAGGCAAAAGCTCATTGAAATTCATACGTTTTGCTGTCATGACCGGTTCGCCTCTTTTTGCTTCGGATAATGGGAATTCGCTATGATCTCGCCAAACGGGCTGAAAAATTGGCCGCCGTTTTTCTCAGGCTGTGCGAGATGAAGCTTTGGAAATAACAGCTCGGCAACTCTGTAGGCCTCCTCCAGATGGGGATACCCTGAAAGAATAAAATGTTCAACCCCAAGGTCTTTGTATTCCTCTATCCGTTCTGCCACTTCATCCGGGCTGCCGACGAGGGCTGTTCCCGCTCCGCCTCTGACAAGTCCGACACCGGCCCATAAATTCGGACTGATTTCAAGTGAATCCCTCTTACTGTGATGAAGAGCGGCCATCCGCTTCTGACCCACTGAATCAAAACGGGCAAATACTTTTTGCGAAGCCTCGATGATATTGTCATCTGCATAGCGGATCAGATCGTCTGCTGCTTCCCACGCTTCTTGAGAGGTTTCGCGGACGATGACATGAAGCCTGATGCCAAAGCGCACCGTCCTTCCAGTTTTTTCAGCAGCTAGTTTGACCCTATTGATTTTTTCCGCCACATCTGCCGGCGGCTCTCCCCATGTCAGATATACATCAATGTGATTGGCCGCAGCCTCAATGGCCGGGTCGGAGGAGCCTCCGAAAAATAAAGGAGGATATGGCTTTTGAACAGGCGGGTAGAGAAGCTTGGCTCCCTTTACGTTAAGGTGCTTGCCGCTGTAATCAGTCTCCTCGCCGGCAGATACTCTTCTCCAAATATCCAGAAACTCATTTGTTACCTCATATCTCTCGTCATGATTCAGATGAATCCCGTCTCCTGCAAGCTCAACAGGATCACCTCCCGTCACCACATTGATCAGTATTCGGCCGCCGGACAGCCTGTCAAAGGTAGCTGCCATCCGTGCCGCTGCTGACGGCGAGATCAGCCCCGGACGGACGGCGATCAAGAATTTCATTCTTTCGGTGACAGGAATAAGCGAGGATGCTGTCACCCATGAATCTTCACAGGACCGCCCTGTAGGCAGTAAAGCACCGGTATATCCCAGTTCATCCACCGCTTGTGCAATTTGTCTTAAGTATGGAAAAGTAATGGCCCTTCCCCCTGTACTCGTTCCTAAATACCTGCTGTCACCATGAGTCGGCAAAAACCAATAAATATTCATTGGATACCCCTTTCTATTTTTTGCTTTCCGCTGCTTCATTGACGTCAATCTTTACCGGTATCAGCTTAAGATTGTAGAAGGAATCAGCAATTTTCTGCTGCTGGGCGAGAACCTCCGGCTTGATTTCTTCCAGACCGTATTTTCTTCTGTTAATTGTTTTCTCCAGAGCGGAAACACTGATGTTGATTTGAGGCGATAAAAATTCCGCAGCTTTTTTAGGATTGTCCTGGACCCATTGATCTGTTTTCCGGAGCTCTGCGAAAATGGTTTTTTGAATGTCAGGATGCTCGGCGGCAAATGTTTTGTTTGCCAGTAAAAATTCGCGATTGGCCACAAGTCCCTCGCCATCCTGCACTATTTTCACCCCCAGTTTTTCTTCTGCATTTGCCAAAAATGGATCCCAGATGACCCAAGCGTCTACACTGCCGCGCTGAAAAGCACCAAGTGCATCAGAAGGCGGAAGATAAACCGTTTTCACATCCTCCGGTTTTAAATGAGCTTTCTCCAAGGCTTTTACAAGCAGGTAATGCACGTTGGATCCTTTATTCAGCGCAATTTTTTTGCCCTTAAGATCCTCCAGGCTTTTAATTTTGGAGTCCTTCGGCACGACAATGGCTTCCCCTTTAGGATTGGATGGCTCATTCCCTGCATAGACAAGCGGTGCCTTTGCTGCCTGTGCAAATACAGGAGGAGCTTCTCCTGTATGCCCAAAATCGATGCTCCCTACATTGAGAGCCTCCAAAAGCTGCGGACCTGCCGGAAACTCAGCCCACTTCACGGAATAGCCCTGTTTCTTTAATGCCTGATCGAGATTCCCCTGTGCCTTTAAGATGTTCAGTGTCCCGAATTTCTGATAACCAATGCGGATTTCTTTCCCCCCGGCTGTACCTGCTGCCTTTTCATCGTTTGCCTGGCATGCGGCCAGCAGCATGAAGGCGGCCAGGGCGAATAATGCGTAGGAATGCTTTTTCACTACCATCTGCTTTCTCCCCCTTTTTTTATTAGTTCTGGCCTTTTTCTGTCCTCTTTCAAAAAAAGAAGGCTCCATAAAAACTATAAAATTTTATTAGAATGCAAAACAGCCTCCAAAAGGGAGGCTGTTCAACCTTCCCTCTTATCTGTGCAGGAATTGGCACCGTTCAAAAAGTGGTTGCCGAGGCTTCATTGGGCCAATCCCTCCGCCTCTCTTGATAAGAGTTTAATTGTTTTGCTTGAAACACATGTTAATACACAGTAATCCGATCTGTCAACTTAATATTCAAAAAATTAAAAATTAAGCCAAAAGTCATTTTTTATAATTCCAAGTTGACTTATCGGTTAAATCGTATTTAGAATAGGAATATCCATATAATAAGCCGATCGGTTAACCGAAGGCATTTTATTTTCCAACCTGGAAATAGAGTGCCTTTTTTTATCTTATTCTTAATGAAAGGCAGGAGCGGCTATGGGAAAAGTTGATCAGGAAAAGAAAGAATACCTTCTGTCCATTCTTGAAAAGCTGGAATACGGCTCACTGTTTATCACCATTCATGAAGGGGTTATCACTCAGTTGGATATCCATGAGAAAACGAGATTGATTAAGAAAAATCCGCAGCCTAAGAATAGACAATAAGTTATGAAAGGAGACAAGGGGGGTTGGGTGAAGAACTGCATTTTCCAGATTTGAAATTTCAGCAGTATTGCAAAGAAAAATACGGTGTCAACAGAGGGATTTATAATACTATTGAAGAATGGCTGTACAGCAGAGGAGCTTATGAAATCCTCAAAAGAAGGAAATGGCTGCTTCTATTTCTCGAATTCGCAAAAAGCAGACAGCAGAATGAACAGGCTCTGCAGCTTTTTAAGATCGGCAAGGGCGAGCTTATTCCTTCTCTTGAAGTCTTTTACAAGCGGTTTGTAAAATCGGCTTAGCAGCCAGCATCACCGCGACAGCCACTTATGAAGCGGTATGCTGAGCAAAAGACCGATAAAAAACTGCGCGGCAGCTGTCTCAAAAAGCAGTTTTAAGGAGAAAATGCTATACCTTTTTTATTACAAAAACAACATATTAAAATTAGTAAAAGCAATTAAAAATTTATATCCCCTCTTATAAGACTTGAGCTCATTATTAGCCCTTTTAACAGTCGATCAGAGGGGATTTATTTAATTAATTGAATCCCTTGGCAGATCCATCATTACTTTTAGTCCTTCGCCACCAACCTCAAAGGCACCGGAATCTTTTTCTCTATCTTCTTCCCACTTAGTACATCTTTTCCTGCTTTCACAGCCAGTGACCCAATCAATTCAGGCTGCTGCGCAATGGTGGCTTCCATCTTTCCTGCTTTAATGGCGTTGAGTGCATCATCATTTCCATCAAAGCCGATGACCATAATGTCTTTACCAGAGCTGTTAATAGCCTGGATCGCACCTAATGCCATTTCGTCGTTGTGGGCGAACACGGCCTTGATGTTTGGTTTGGCCTGGAGGATGTTTTCCATGACGTTTAAGCCTTTTGTGCGGTCGAAGTCGGCTGCCTGGCTTGCTGTGATGTTGAGCTGTTTGTCCGCGACGTTGTGGAATCCTTTTCCTCTTTCGCGTGTGGCTGATGCCCCTGGTACCCCTTGGAGCTCAGCTACCTCTGCATTTTTCCCGAGCTTTTTCACTAGGTAGTCGCCAGCCATTTCGCCGCCTTTGATGTTGTCAGAGGCTACGAGAGTTTTGACATCTCCTTTTTCAGCGGAGCGGTCAAGCGTGATGACAGGGATCCCGATGTTGTTTGCTGATTGTACCGCTGATGAGATCGCGGAGGAATCTGTTGGATTTATGAGCAGCACATCTACGTTTTGCTGCATCAAGTCTTCGACATCGTTAATTTGCTTCGCTGAGTCGTTTTGGGCATCCACGACCTTTACCTGCATGCCGAGTGCTTTCGCTTCTTTTACGACGCCATCCTTTAATGAAACAAAGAACGGGTTATTTAAGGTAGAGACAGATAATCCGATTTTAATATCCTTTAGATTCTTTTTCTTCCCAGGCTTTGCCCATTCCGGTGGATCAAGGGAGCATGCGCTTAAAAGCATGAGAGATAATGCGACAAGTATGACAAGTGTTTTTTTCATAGTAGCCTCTCCTTACGCTGATTTATTTCGGTCGAGCAATACGGCAATGATGATGACAATCCCTTTTACAACCATCTGATAGAAGGAGGAGACGCCAAGCAGGTTCAAGCCGTTGTTTAACGTTCCGATAATTAAGGCACCGATCAGTGTGCCGGCAATTCTTCCTTTACCGCCTGACAGGCTTGTCCCGCCAAGGACAACGGCTGCGATCGCATCCAGCTCATATGACGTGCCGGCTGTTGGCTGCGCTGAGTTCAACCTGGAAGTGAGAATGGATCCGGCAAGGGCTGCGAGTAAACCGGACAAGCCGTAAATCATCATTTTCACACGAGGCACTTTAATCCCGGATATAATTGATGCCTTTTCGTTCCCGCCAATGGCATACGTTCGTCTGCCGAAAGGTGTTTTATGAAGAAGGACATAAAGAATGACAAAGGTGAAGATCATCGTAATTGCGGGAACTGGGATGCCGAAGAAATAGCCGCGTCCAAACAACTGGAAGAGGTAATTGTCTCCGAGACCTGTGATTGGATTTCCGTTTGTGAAGACAAGCGTGAGTCCTCTAAACAGCGTCATTGTTGCGAGTGTTGCGATAAACGGTGCCATTTTTCCTTTAGTGATTAATAGGCCGTTCACCATCCCCATGATTCCGCCAAGGATTGTTCCGATGAAAATAGCGAGAATGGGATCAACGCCTGCAATGATCATGCCTGCGGATAGAGCGCTTGATAGGGCGAGAATAGCGCCGACAGATAAATCAATGCCGCCGGTTAAAATAACAAACGTCATGCCAAAGGCGATTAAGGCATTAATGGCCACCTGACGAAGCAGGTTAAGGATGTTCAATGGTTCTAGAAAGCTTGGATTTAATATCGAAACGATAAGGACTAATAAAAGTAAACCGAGCAGCGGGCCAAGCTTTTGCGTGATGGACTGAACACTGGCTGCTTTTTTAGGCTGTGTGCCTTCGATGATTGTTTTCATGTTATAGACCTCCTGTAGCTAATGACATAATCTTTTCCTGATCAGCTTCTTCTTTTGGCAGATTTCCGGTCAGCTTTCCTTCATGAACAACAAGGATCCGGTCGCTCATTCCGAGTATTTCAGGGAGCTCAGAGGAGACCATAATAATCGCGACTCCTCTGTCCGTCAGCTCGTTCATCAGCTGATAGATTTCTCGTTTTGCCCCGACATCCACACCGCGTGTCGGCTCGTCAAGGATCAGAAGCTTTGGTCCAATCCCGATCCATTTCGCAATGACGACCTTTTGCTGATTTCCTCCGGACAGGGTGCTGACCTTTGCAGCGGCTGAAGCGGTTTTGACAGAAAGGCGCTTGATCAGCATGTCTGTAAAATCAGCCTCGCTTTGGTCGCTGATGATTCCATTAGGGGCAAAGCTGTACAGCGTAGGGAGGACCATGTTGTCTTTAATGGAGAAATCAAGGATTAATCCTTCTGTTTTTCGGTCTTCTGTAATAAAGCCGATTCCTGCTTTTACTGCCTGGTCTGGCGTTTTAATGGAGAGCTTTTTTCCTTCGAGCCAGATTTCACCGCTATCGAAGGAATCAACCCCGAAGATCGCTCTCATGATTTCGGTTCGGCCTGCTCCCATGAGACCGGAAACACCGAGAATTTCACCTGCATGCACGGTAAAGCTGATATCCTGAAAGGCGTCCTTTTTTGTAAGCGATTTCACTTCAAGGGTGATGGGTCCTTCTTTGAAGCTTCGATCAGGGAAGCGGTCATTCAGCTCCCGGCCGACCATTTTTTTCACGACATCATTGAAATTCGTTTCTGGAATCGCCTTTGTGTCAATTATTTTCCCGTCCCGCATGACGGTAATCCTGTCACAGATTGCAAAGATTTCTTCCATTCGATGAGAGATGTAGACGATCGACACGCCTTGATTTCTGAGCGAGTTCATAACATTGAACAGCTTCTGAATTTCGCGCTCCGTCAGGGCAGCTGTCGGTTCATCCATGATCATGACCTTGGCATCTGTCATTAAGGCCTTCGCAATTTCAATCATCTGCTGTTCGCCGACGGAGCAGCTGCCAGCCGGTTTATCAAGCGGAATCGAGACGTCGAGCCGGTCGAATTGTTTTATGGCAAGCGCCCTCATTTCTTTTGTCTTTAAAAAGCCGATAGGGGATCGCAATTCTTTTCCGATAAACAGATTCTCAAGCACCGTCATATCCGGCCAGATATTCAGCTCCTGATGAATAAAGGTAATACCGTTTTGCTCGGCTTCCTTTGGATTGCTGAAGACGATTTCCTTACCATCTATATGGATGGTCCCTTCATCAATGGAATGAAGACCTGTCAAAAGGTTCATCAAGGTGGATTTTCCGGCTCCGTTTTCCCCCATGAGAGCGTGAATCTCTCCTTGCTTTAAAGGGAAGTCAACTCCCCGCAGCACCTGATTGCTTCCAAATGCTTTGTGAATGTTCTTCATTTGAATGTCCATTTTTTCACCTCATTTATTTAGAAAAGGCTGTTTTCGCCAAGATTGCTGCTATTCGTAAAAGCCTTTATCACCCGTTTAGTCTAGCTTCGGGGCATCTTTTCTTAAAGTTCTTGCCTTATAGCTGGTTTGTTGAACGAAATATAGGATCATGAGCAACAAAGTTTAAGAAAAGAGCCTTAAAAGATTACACCTGCATGTAAAATACAATTGGCATAAGGTGTGATTTCACCTGTTCGGATAATAGCCTTCACGTCTTTTGAAAGGCGCTTCAATTCTTCATGAGAAACTGTTTCGATATCGGTATTTGTAAAAAAAGAGTCTAAAAAGGCTTTTGCAGCAGGGTTGGCATGTTCGATCTCAGAAGCAATGGTTACTTTTTCAATGACCATATCTGATGCCACGGCATGGACGACATCTTGAAAGGATGGCGTTCCGGCTGTGAGGGCAAGGTCAATTTTATGAACACCGTCTGGAACAGGCAGACCGGCATCCGCGATCACAATGGTGTCGGTGTGGCCAAAGTCAGAGAGTACCTTGGCTATATTGCTGTTGAGTATCCCGTGTCTTTTCATTTTTCACAGCTCCTTTTCTACTTCAGCTCGTGTTGGCATTCCGCCTTGTGCTCCGAACTTCGTAACTGAAAGGGAGGCAGCGCGATTGGCAAACCGGATGCTTTCTTCAAGGCTCATCCCTTCTGAGATCGCAACGGCAAATCCGGCATTGAAGGTATCGCCGGCTCCTGTTGTATCAACAGCTTCAACCTTAAAGGAAGGAACGGTCATTTCTTCCATGCCATTATAGAAACGGGCACCCTTGCTGCCTTCTGTGATCAGCAGTTTGTTTGGAAACTGCTTTAGTGCATCGGTAATCGAAATTTTTTCGAAGATAACGTTTGCCTCTGATTCATTCGGAGTCAGGTAGGCAGCTTGCTTTAGCACTTTTTCACTGACTGGACGGGCAGGAGCAGGATTCAAAAGGAGCGGGATGTTAACCTTATCGCAAATTTCGCTGACGTACTCAACTGTTTCTTCTGGAATCTCCTGCTGAATGAGCACCATATCCGACTCGCGAACAACATCCAGCGCTTTTTCAACAAGCGAAGGGAGCACGTATTGATTCGCTCCTTTAACTACAATGATGCTGTTGTCTCCTTCGGCTAACGTTATATGAGCGGTTCCGCTTTCTGCATGTGTAACCGGTTTCATATATTCGGTACGAACGCCGTTTTCCTTTAAATTCGCCAGGATCTGTTCTCCGAATGCGTCATCTCCGACACATCCAATCATCGTGACGTCTGCGCCAAGCCGGGCTGCTGCTACTGCCTGATTCGCGCCTTTTCCGCCGGGAACCGTTTTAAAGGATTCTCCCATAATGGTTTCCCCGATGGCCGGGCGTTTTTTCGCTTCGACGACAAGGTCCATTGAGGCACTTCCGATTACTGTGATTTTAGCCATTTCACTCTTCCTTTCTCGTGGTTTGCCTTTCAATAAAGGTGACAGGCATCTGAATGTTTTTTTGACTGACAGGTTCGTTTTGAATCAGCTTGATTAACAGCTTAGCCGCTTCCTTCCCCATATCGTAGGCAGGCTGCCTGATGGTTGAAAGAGGCGGGAATAAAAGACTGGATAACGGAATATCGTCAAAGCCGATAATCTGAAGATCTTCAGGAAGTGATTTTCCAAGACGGTGGGCTTCATGCAAAACAGCTGCCGCCACTATGTCGTTGCTGGCAATGACGCCATCTGTTTCAGGGAATTCCTCGAACAATTCGTGAGCCCACTTCTGAGCTTCTTCAAAAGAAAAAGAGGTTGTGCTCATGACATTCACTTTTGCGTTTGAATGTGACAATTCATCGATGGCGCCTCTGAAACGATCCTGGGCGGTAGGAAGATCTGCCGGGCCTCTTAGAACGGTAATCGTTTGACTGCCTCTTTTAAGGAGCACTTTTGCTGCGATTTTTCCGCCTTCCACACCATTTGCATATACGGAAGGATGATGATTTGAAACACGGTCCAGAAAGACAATTGGCAGTGAGAGGTTGTTATAGTGATCTCTGTCACCGTGGCTAGTAGCAGAGATAATTCCAATGACATTGTTTTGGATGAAGGTTTCAATGTACTCGGATTCTTTTGCAGGCATTTCATCTGCATTGCCGATCATCAGCCGAAAGCCCTGTTCCTGCATCTCGTCCTCTACACCGCGGGCAAGCTCAGGGAAAAAGGGGTTACGGATATCAGGGAGCAGCAGTCCAATCAATCTTGATTTTTTCTTATAAAGGGATCGGGCCACTTCATTTGGTTTGTAATTTAATTGCTGAATCGCATCATTTACGAGTTTCCTAGTATCTTCATGCACATAACCGTTATTATTTAAAACTCGGGAAACTGTTGCAACGGATACACCAGCCTCTATTGCAACATCTTTAATTTTTATCAATGCTTTCACCTCTGATATGTAACCGGTTACACAATTAAAATAGCACAGCTTAGGGAAATTTACAATAGTTTGATATTTTTCATCCTGGAAACTGGCACAGTAACCATTCGAAGCCCAAGTCATACCCTATGAAAAAGGATTTCGATGAATAACGCATATAATGAGGAGTGCAGTGATGGAAAAACGAACCTTACATCAATCGGGGGGAAATATACCTCAGCCAATTCGAAGTGACGGAGCTGGGGGGATTGACTCCGGACCGCGTAATATTATGCGGGATCTTCAAAATCCCGATATGCTCGTCCCGCCGATTACGGATGCGGGCTTGCTCCCAAACTTAAAATTCTCATTCTCAGATACTTCTATGATATTAAAACACGGTGGATGGTCCCGTGAAATCACGGTGAGGGAACTTCCTATAGCAACCACCCTTGCAGGAGTAAATATGAGTTTAAACGCAGGCGGAATACGTGAACTCCATTGGCATAAACAAGCAGAATGGTCCTATATGCTGTTAGGAAGGGCACGCATAACTACGGTTGATCAACAAGGACGAAATTTTATTGCCGACATCGGACCGGGAGATATTTGGTACTTCCCGCCAGGCATCCCGCATTCTATTCAAGGGCTGGACCATTGTGAATTTCTGCTCGTTTTTGATGACGGAAACTTTTCCGATCTTTCCACTTTATCGATCTCCGATTGGTTTGCGCATACCCAAAAAGATGTTCTGTCTGCCAATTTCGGAGTACCAGAGAGTGCTTTTAACTCCATTCCTTCTAAACAGGTCTATATCTATCAAGGGGAGGTACCAGGTTCACTGGAAAGTCAAAAAGTCCAGTCACCCTACGGAGAAGTTCCTTTAACTTTCAAGCACGAGCTGTTGAAACAAACACCAATTAAAACTCCTGGCGGCAGCGCACGAATTGTAGACTCTTCTAACTTCCCAATTTCACAAACAATCGCAGCAGCACTCGTTGAGATTGAGCCAGGTGCAATGAGAGAGCTTCATTGGCATCCCAATAACGATGAGTGGCAGTATTACCTTACCGGACAAGGGCGAATGACAGTATTTACTGGAAACGGTACAGCTGGTACATTTGATTATAGAGCTGGCGATGTCGGATATGTACCCTTTGCTGCTGGACACTATATTCAAAACACCGGTACCGAAACATTATGGATTTTAGAGATGTTCAAAAGCAGCCGCTTTGAAGATGTATCGCTAAATCAATGGATGGCACTGACTCCTAAAGAATTAGTTAAGAGCAACTTAAATGTCGGATCAGAATTGCTCATTCTCTACGCAAGGAGAAATGGCCCGTTGTAAAATATCCCGGGTATCCTACTGCCTAAAAAACAGGTAGATAAAAGTGGATTTTATTGACATATTTTAAGATAATTCTTTTGGGTAAGATGCAAGGTTATTTTGAACAAAGAAGAGCATAAAAGGGACCATTGTCGGTCCCTTTTATTGTTCTTCTTTAATAGTTAAAATCGCGTTATTATCTAAACTCCATAACTTACTTGAGGGCCTTAAATACGATTTTAGCAGCCTGTGCAATTAATGCATCATCAGGAGCAGCATCCTTCGCATCCTTTGTAGACAAAATAGCCATCACAATGGGAGCGCGATTCGGCGGCCAAATGACGGCAATATCATTTCTCGTTCCGTAGCTTCCTGTTCCAGTTTTGTCGCCAACTACCCAGCCTTTTGGAACACCTGCACGAATCGTATGATCCCCAGTCGTATTTCCTTTCATCCAATCAGTAAGTAATGTCCTCTTGTCGGCAGTAAGAACGTTATCGGCTGCGAAAGCCTTAAGGCTCTTTGCGAGTGCTCTTGGGGTGCTTGTGTCACGGATATCTCCAGGTAGGGCTTCGTTCAAATCTGTCTCCAAGCGATCCGACTCGATGACCCTGTCTCCAATTTGTCTCATGGCATTTTCAAATCCGTCAGGACCTCCGAGCTGCTGAAATAAGAGATTTCCCGCTGTATTGTCACTGTAGCGGATTGCGGCATCGCAGATTTCCTTCAAGGTCATTCCGGTATCCACATGCTTCTCTGTAATTGGCGAGTAAGTAACGAGATCATTTTTTGTATAGTGAATGACTTCGTCTAATTGTGACAGCGATTTTTGCTGAAGCACTGCTCCTGCAGCAAGAGCCTTATAGGTTGATGCGAAAGGGAAACGCTCATCTGCCCGGTAAGTGATCATCTTTTTTGTGCCCGTATCAAAAGCATAGACGCCAAGCCTGGCATCAAATTCTTTCTCGAGCTTAACGAGTTTCTGTTTTGCAGCATGGCTTGTCCGTGAGGCTTTTCCCTCTGCATTTGCCTGATTCGTTCCAATTGAATTGAGCAATAAACCTGTTAGACTTAAACACAATAGTCCGAGCCAAAGCCTTTTGAAAATCCTCACACTTTTCCCCAAGATGTTCAGTCCTTTCGAATTTTTTTGGCAGGGTCCGAAAAAGTCACTGTCATTACAACATTTATCCTATCAGAATGTCATCGATAGATTAAAAAAATTTTCTGAAAATATAAAAATGGTAAATTTCTTCTATAAGAGTTAATCAATTTATGGGGAGATTTACTCAAGTGTGGATATCTGTCTATTTTACCTAAATTTAGTTAAGTTAACTGTCTGATTATTCTTGGTAACAACCAAAATTATCAAAAAATTTGAAAATATAGGTTGTTTTATCGTTATGCCCCTGCTATATTAAAGTTAACATTTAGTTAAATTAACTAAAATTAACAAGTTAAGTTAACTAGTCAGGGTGATGTGATGATAACGATAAGAGATATAGCCAATAAAGCTAAAGTATCTACAGCAACAGTATCTAGAATCCTTAACAACGATCAAACGCTCTCTGTTACAGAGGATACCAGAAAACGGGTGCTTGAGGTAAAAGAGGAGCTGAACTATAAGCCATCTCGTCAGAGAAGCTCTAGAAACAACGGAAATAGTGAAAAGCAAACCGTTCAGATTGGCTTGATTTCTGCTTTGTCTCAGGAAGAAGAAGTAAATGATCCCTATTTCCTTTCTATCCGACTTGGCATCGAGCTTGCTTGTCAGCAGCTTTCAATGAATGTCGCAGAGACGATCAGAGCAGGAAAAATGGAAGCGGCTTCAGACTTGAACTATTTGGATGGCTTGATTGTGGTTGGCGGGGTAGATCTTGATTCCATTAAAGAAATTTACTCGAAAAATGATCATCTTGTTTTTGTTAATCATCAGGAGCATAACGGGTCTTATGATGTAGTTGCAGCAGACCTTGGAAAAGCGACAGAGGATGTCCTGCAGTGGCTGATCCATTTAAACCATCGAGAAATCGGCTTCATTGGAGGCTTCGATGATGTTAAGAGCATTGATGATGATAAGATCCTCTATGAAGTAGATGATATCCGCAAAAGAACGTTTGAAAAATTGATGACTGAGAAAGGCTTACATAAGCCGGAAAATGTGCTGATTGGAGAATGGGGTCCAAACGGCGGATATCAGATGATGAAGCAGGCGATTGAAAGAGGGAAACTGCCAAGTGCTTTTGTGATCGCCAGTGATCCGATGGTCATCGGTGCGCAAAGAGCTTTGCATGAAGCAGGTATAAGCGTTCCTGAGGACGTCTCACTCGTCAGCTTTGATGATATTGAAGCAGCTGAATTTTTAAATCCGCCGCTGACAACCGTCAAAATTCATGCGGATGAAATGGGCAAGACAGCTGTGAAGCTGTTATGGGACAGGCTGAACGGCAGGAAAATTCCAATGAATGCGATCCTCGGAACAGAGCTGATCGTGAGGGAAAGCTGCAAGGCAAGGGAAGAATAAAGTTAACCATTAAGGGAGGTGATCAGTGCTTTACGTGCTGATTCAAAGAAAGCAGCTGTATTTATAGATTCATAGGGGTTTTTATAGAGGTGTGAGTAAGCGTTTACAAAAAACCGAAGGGGGAAACAGGGATGAAGAAATCATTAGCAGTATTGGTGGCTGGCGCCTTAACATTGACTGGACTTGCCGGGTGCAGCAGTGAGGGAACTTCAGGGGATGGAAAGGTAAAAATTGAGTTTTTCCAATATAAATCAGAAGCAAAAGGAACATTTGACAAGCTAATCGCGAAGTTTGAAAAAGAAAATCCAAAAATTGATGTCGTTCAGTCCAATCCGCCTGATGCAGAGACAGTGCTGAAAACACGTATGGCGAAACGCGATCTTCCCGATGTTGTCGCAATGGGAGGAAATTCTTCCTTCTCAGAGCTTTCTCATGCGGGTGCTTTCCAGGATATGTCTAAGGACGAGAACTTAAAGGACATTAAACCTGCCTATGTGCAAATGCTGAAGGATATTACGGGTTTGAAAGAAGTATACGGCATTCCGTATGCAGCGAATGCGGATGCAGTTATTTACAATAAAACCATCTTTAAAGAACTGGGACTTGAAGTGCCGAAAACATGGGATGAGTTTATCGCAGCAGCTGAGAAAGTGAAAGCTGCCGGAAAAATTCCGTTCTACTTCACCTTTAAGGATGCATGGACAACGCTTCCATCCTACAACGTTCTTTCTGCAAACACAGAAGGAGACAGCTTCTTTAAAGATCTGAACAGTGGAAGTACAACCTTTAAAGAGGGCCATAAAGAAGCGGTTGATAAGTTTTTGACATTAATGAATTACGGGCATAAAGACCAAAACGGTAAAGCGTACAACGACGGAAACACCGCGTTTGCAAAAGGCGGATCAGCGATGTATCTGCAGGGAATCTGGGCTATTCCGGAAATCAAAAAGGCGAATCCGAACATTGATCTCGGCGTTTTCCCATACCCTGTGACCAATACTCCTGGTGAATCCAAAGTTGTTTCAGGTGTAGACGTGCTGATTGCGTTATCTTCTACAACAAAGCATAAAGCAGAAGCGCAAAAGTGGATCAATTACCTGACATCTGATGCAACAGCAAAAGAATACTTAAAAGAGCAAAATGCGTTCTCTGCCAAAAATGGCATCACACAGGAGGATCCTTCTCTTGAAGGCTTAAAAGAAGCGTTCGCGAAAGGCGCTGTGACGGACTTCCCTGATCACTATGTACCAATTGCGGTAGGCCTTGAAAAGCAGCTTCAAGTGCTCGCTATGAATAAGAATGCGGATCAATACTTGACGAAGCTTGATACAGAATGGGCAAAAGTGAAAGACCGGAAGTAAAGATCAAGAGGAGAAATGGGGGCTCCCCGGTTTCTCCTTTTTTAAAACGGTACCATGTATAACCTTTCTGCACCTTAAGTATGAATCCAGCCTAGGTAATAAGCCAAGCCACACTTGTGCTTGCCGCAGACAATCTGCCGCCTAGCGCTTTTTAACAAAGGGAGTGAACACAGTTGAAGAAAGAACCTCTTGTCCTGCAGACACCAGGCAGCATACCGGCAGTGAAAATAAAAGAAAAGCGGAGGAGGGTAAAAAGCAAAAATCTGGCTTTCTATTTAATGACCCTGCCAGCGGTCCTCCTGTTTTTTGCTTTTCATACCTTCCCGGCCCTGCAGGGGGTATTCTATTCCTTTACAAATTGGGATGGACTAAGCTTGAAATATGACTTTGTCGGTTTGAAAAATTACCTCAATCTCTTTAAAGATTTCAATATCTTAAACTCTTATTTGTTTACCTTCAAATTTGCAATTGTCTCAACCATTTTGGTCAATGTGTTAAGTCTCCTGATCGCCATGGGGCTGAATGCCAGGATTAAATTCAAAAATTTCTTCCGTGCGGTTTACTTTTTGCCGAATGTTCTTGGCGTACTGATTGTCGGCTTTATTTTTAACTACATTTTCGCCAATGTTGTGCCTCAAATGGGAGATAAGCTTCATATTGGTTTTCTGTCCGTTAACATTCTCGGAAGTGAAAACCTTGCTTGGATCGGGATTGTCATTGTGGCAGTATGGCAAGCTTGTGCATTGAACGTCATTTTGTACTTATCTGGACTGCAGACGGTGCCGCAGGAGCTGTACGAGGCGTCAGCACTTGACGGAGCAAACAAATGGCAGGAATTCTGGAAGGTGACGTTCCCAATGATTGCCCCGTTTTTCACTATCAATATGGTGCTTGCGATGAAGAACTTTCTAATGGTCTTTGATCACGTTATCGCATTAACAGGCGGCGGACCTGGCGACTCAACTCAGTCTATTTCCCTTCTTATTTATAAGGGAGGCTTCCAGGGTGGAGAATTTGCCTATCAGTCAGCTAACTCTGTTATTTACTTTATTGTCATCATGCTTGTTTCTGTCTTTCAGATCAAAGTACTGCAAAAAAGGGAGATTGATATGTAATGAAACTGAGAATAAATTGGCCAGTGACGACCCTGATTGCATTAGGCTCCTTATGTATCCTTTTTCCTCTTTATATTGCAATTTCGATAGCTCTGAAAACCCCTGAAGAAACAGCGAATTCCGTTCTTTCGATTCCCCTGGGGCTTCATTTTGAAAACTTTGCGAAAGCGATCGAGGTTACAAACTTTTTCTCTGCTTTTAAGAACAGTGCCTTCATTACAGTCGTTACTGTTGTTTTTACAGTCCTGACAAATTCTATGGTGGCGTATGCTATAGCACGAAACCTTCACAAGAAGTTTTTCAAAGGACTTTACTATTATTTTATCGGTGCCCTGTTCATTCCGTTTCCAATTATCATGCTGCCGGTTGTAAAGCTGACATCTGGTCTCGGCATGACAAATCCCGGCGGCCTGATCTTTCTTTACATTGTGTATGGTATGGCGTTTAATACCTTCATTTATGTAGGTTATATCCGCTCCATTCCAATAGAGCTTGAGGAAGCAGCCATTGTCGATGGCTGCAGCACATGGGGTGTTTTCTGGAGAGTCATCTTTCCGCTCCTGACACCGATTAATGCGACTATTGCAATTCTGACGTGTCTTTGGTCATGGAACGACTTTATGCTGCCGCTCATCATATTGAATGATCCTGCAGATTCGACTTTGCCGCTTGTGCAGTATATTTTCCAGTCAGAATTCGGAACAGATTACAATCTTGCGTTTGCATCTTATATCCTAGCCCTCTCTCCAATGGTCATCGTTTATGTTTTTGCCCAAAAGTGGATTATCGGCGGTGTATTAAGAGGAGCTATCAAATAAGAGATCCAATCAAGACGACAGCAATTTTAAAGTAATGGGGTTGAAACAGCATGGGAATTTATTTTGATGAAAAACAGCAGCTTTTTCACCTGCAGGGAAAAAACACAAGCTACGTCCTGCAGGTATATGGAGAGGGATATCTGGCTCACCTATACTGGGGAAGAAAAACAAAAAATTACCGGCATTCGAACGAACTGCAATTTGCAGACAGAGCTTTTTCAGGAAATCCGTCAACAGCAAAGGACCGCACCTTTTCGCTTGATACACTTCCTCAGGAATATCCTGGGTACGGAAATACAGACTTCAGAACGCCTGCCTATCAGGTACAGCTTGATAATGGCACAACGGTAACGGATTTAAGGTATGCTTCCCATATGATCCGAAATGGAAAGCCTAAGCTTGATGGTCTTCCGGCTGTTTACACCGAAGAAGACAATGAAGCGGAAACGCTCGAAATTACATTAAGAGATCAGATAGCTGGTATTGCAGCAGTTCTTTCCTACACGGTTTTTCATGAAAGAAATGTGATCACCCGTTCCGTGCGCTTAATCAATGAAGGAAAACATCCGGTTCGTCTTCTGAGAGCATTAAGTACAAATGTTGATTTCCGGGATTCTGACTTTGATTTACTTCAGTTGTCAGGTGCGTGGGGAAGAGAACGCCATGTTGAAAGGCATGTTCTTCGTCCTGGTCTTCAGGCTGTAGAAAGCAGAAGGGGAGCAAGCAGCCACCAGCAAAATCCGTTTATGGCGCTTCTTCGAAAGGGCGCGAATGAAACAAGCGGGGAAGTATTCGGATTTAATCTCGTCTACAGCGGGAATTTCACCGCACAGGCTGAAGTGGATCAATTCAGCAATACCCGTGTTTCAATCGGCATAAATCCATTTGATTTCAGCTGGCTGCTTGAAGAAGGAGAAGCCTTTCAGTGTCCGGAAACAGTTATGGTCTATTCTCATGAAGGGCTTGGCGGCATGTCGAGGACATTTCATGATTTATACAGAACAAGGCTTGTCCGCGGCAGCTTCAGAGATCAAGTAAGGCCGATCCTGGTCAACAACTGGGAAGCCACTTATTTTGACTTTACTGCTGAAAAAATAACAGAAATTGCAAAGGCAGGGAAAGAGCTTGGCATCGAGCTGTTTGTGCTGGATGACGGCTGGTTTGGAAAGAGGAACAATGACAAAACCTCACTCGGAGACTGGTTCGTCAACAAAGAAAAGCTTCCTAAAGGGCTTGATGACTTAGCTCACAGTGTTCAGGAGCTTGGCATGCAATTCGGACTATGGGTAGAACCGGAGATGGTTTCTGCAGAAAGCGAGCTGTATAAAAAGCACCCGGACTGGTGTCTTCATGTACCTGACAGAACATGCTCGGAAAGCAGAAATCAGCTTGTCCTTGATTTTGCGAGAAAAGAAGTCCGCGATGCGGTGACAAAGATGATTTCTGATGTTTTATCAAGTGCGCCTGTTCAGTATGTCAAATGGGATATGAACCGCCACATGACAGAAATCGGATCTGCCGCTCTTCCGGCTGAACGCCAAAGAGAAACAGCGCACCGGTATATGCTGGGGCTTTACGAAATATTGGAAACACTCACTTCTGCTTTCTCAGATATCCTTTTCGAAAGCTGTTCAGGTGGAGGAGGCCGCTTTGATCCTGGTATCCTTTACTATATGCCGCAGACATGGGCAAGTGATAATACAGATGCTATCTCCCGCTTGAAGATTCAATATGGCACAAGTCTTGTATACCCGATCATTTCAATGGGAGCTCATGTATCAGATGTTCCGAATCACCAGGTTCACCGTTTCACTTCTCTTGATATCAGGGGCGATGCTGCGATGTCAGGAAACTTCGGCTATGAACTTGACTTAACAAAACTGACAGAAGTTGAAAAAGAGATAGTCAAAAAGCAGGTTGCTGCTTATAAAGAAATCAGGCACCTTGTGCAATTCGGAGACTTTTACAGGCTGAAAAGCCCGTTCGAGGGAAATGAAACGGCATGGCTTTTCGTAAATATGGAAAAATCCGAAGCAGCTGTCTTTTACTTCAGAGTGCTTGCAGAACCGAATGCATCTTTTGGTAAGCTGCGGCTTGAGGGGCTTGATCCAGAAAGAACTTATGAGGTTTTAGGAACAGATGAGATATACGGCGGGGATGAACTGGCTTACTCAGGATTAAGCATTCCTGCTTCCTTGAATGGAGATTTTCAAAGTCTTTTTTGGCGATTTAAAGGAATATAGATCCAAAAAAAAAGCTGCACATGGGGCTGTTGACAATCTAATAGGAATTCCTAAAACCGATGTCGAATGATTATTCGACATCGGTTTTTATTTAGGGGGTTTTTTTATGATGGGACGTAAAGAAAAGACACAAGGAAAACTGACGGGAGAAGTCATCGTGACCGACTCTACTCATATAAAAGCAAGCGCCGCAAAAGATCAAGTACAAAAAGTGGAAGTAACCCAGACTCCTTCCCAATACCTGAATACGCTTGAAGAAGCAGATGACAAACGAACAGGTCAATCGGGGAGCACTTATTGGAAAAGGATTCGCAGGTTCAAGCTAGGCCTTTGCTTTGGTGAATCAGGGGATTCTTTTTTAAACCTTCCAAGACTTCTCCAGGTATTTCCCTAATCTTGAGATCCCCGCCTAGGAAAAGCAGCCAATTTGTTATTTCGGCCAATTCTTCGGGGTTATGAACATCAATAAATGCCTTTAGAATGGCTGTGGATTGGTAAGGATTCGTATAAGAAATGGAAATTTTTAAAGGGTGGTGTTTTTTGAACTGGGCAATGGCTTTAGGGCCCAGCTCAAGGACAAGGTTGATTTCTTCTTCCTGCTTGCTTAGTTTTTCTAAAATCTTTTTTGAACTTAATCTTTTTTTCGCAGGGTAGGACTTTACATCGGTCAGATTGTCGACACTGAAAACTTTTTTCTTTTCTTCCTTTAAGTCAAAGCCTTCAATCAGCCAAAGGTTTTTTTCATGATAAAGGTGCAGGAGATAAATTGGATAAGTCTTTATTTCCTTCGCTTCTTCAATGGTAATCAATAAATAGCGATCCAAAAGCAGGATTTGAATGAGTTTTTCCAATATGGGGTGTGGGAGATCCGACAGCTCAAGCAGGTCAGGATTATTCGGATTCGTCCCTGCAAAAAGCAAGAGCTGATTTAGCAGAACAAGGTCATCCTGCTGGTTTTCCGAGATGAGTCCAAGTAATTTTTCAGCTAAAGACTGACGGCTTTTCAGATAGGGAAGCTGCTGGTTTCTTGTGGCCATAAAAGCAATAAAAAGAGCTTTGACCTCATTATCAGTAAACCGGACATTGGGAAGGATAGAGTTAGTCATAACAAAATAACCCCCATCCCTTCCGGCTTCAGCAGTAAGCGGCATGCCCATGGCTTCTATTTCTCTAATATCCCGAATGGCGGTCGAACGCGAGATGTTAAATTCCCGCATGATTTCAGAAATGGTAAAGTGAGAGCGGTTGTTGATATACCGCATCATCACATTAATCCGTTCAACTTTTTTCATATAAGCTCCTAAACAGGTTCATTTTTTGACATGATTTAAGACTATAATATACTTAGAAAGTGAAAAATACAAAAGAAGGAAGGGTTTAAAATGGCGAATTATACGCTTGAAGAAAAAGACAGTTTTACCGTTTTAGGGATTGGTACGGAGCTTAAGAGCGACTACACAGACTATGCCGGCATCAACAAGGAAAAGGCAGCGTTTTGGGAGGCTGTCAAACAAGATGGAAGGCTTGACGCTTTAAAAGCCATCGCTGAAAATCAGTATATCTTTGTCGTCAATGAAGCAGTGAACAACAAGCTGATGCATTATGCCGGTGTCATGACAAAGGCCTCTGTGCCGGGAGAGTCCAGACTGATCCAATTTCCTAAAGGAGAATACCTGGTTGTGAAAGGGGAAGGCGAGACGGCTGAAGAGCTGAGTAACACGCTTACTGGGATTGCCTTCGGTCAAGCCTTGCCGGAAGCAAAGGAAGTTGCCTATGTTGGCGGGCCGAATGCGGCAGTTGAGATGGGGGAGCGAGACGGAGCAGCTTTTGGTGAAATGTGGATCCCGGTAGTTCGGAAATAAAGAGGAGGAATGAAAATGTCCTATGTGGTTGATTTTAAAAATGTATCAACAGCTGGTTTAGAGTCTTCACCTGCTGCAGAAGCGCTTGCTGGTTTGCGTGCGCATGAAGCCCGCTACTTTATGAACAAATACAAGCATGAATTCACCGTTGTGCCGGCCAGCGAAAGCCAGGAAACACTCGATTATGTGAACCAGATTTTGAAAGAACGTGATATTGAATTTGCGGCCAAACCTTTAGAAACGTCGCGTTTTCAAGTGGAAAATATCAAATTTGCCTATGTCTTTTACGAGGACGGTCTTGCGGTTAACGTCATGTATACCGTTGACGACCCTAAAAAGCGGGCAGTCGGCTTTAAGCTTTCCGAAGGGATGGAAATACCGAAGGAGCTGGAAGGGAAGTTTAAGTTTGCCAGGCAGAAGTCGAAGCTGGCTGGAACGATTCGCGGTTCATTTTTTGTGATTAAAGGGGAATATTGATTGGAAAAGCATTTTTGATAAGGAGAGCAATACAAACTGTGAATTTTTCTAAAGTCCCGTCCGGCAACGGATTTGGGGCTTTTTTTATGTAAAAAACCATATGCATAAAATAGGTGTTTTTATCAAATTAATATATTTAAAATATTACCTTGACAGTCATAGTAATGTATTGCATAATATTGGTAAGGAGGTGATGAGATGAGCAAGAGCAAAATCACATCCGACCTGCTTCGCGGCCATACGGATACGATGATTTTACGGATCTTATCTGAAGCTGATCGCTATGGGTATGAGATTGTTAAGCTGATTGCCGAACGCTCGGGAGGTGAGTATGAATTAAAGGAAGCCACGATGTACTCCAGCGTCCGAAGGCTTGAGGCAGACGGTGATATCGAGTGGTATTGGGGTGATGAATCACAGGGCGGAAGGCGTAAATATTTCAGGATTACCGAAAAGGGCAAGTCCGCTTATGCCAGCAACATAGAAAATTGGGAGAATGCGAAGCGAGTACTAGAAAAATTATTATAAGGAGAAGTGATGGTATGAACGAGAAATTAACCCAATATGTACAAAGCGTTTTTGCACCATACAATGGAGTGAAAAGTGTTGACGAGCTAAAGGCTGATCTGCTCTCTGATCTGCAGGAGCGTTTCAGTGAATTGAAAAAAGAAGGGAAGGACGATGAAACAGCCTTAGAGATGACGATTGACAGCATTGGCGACATCGAGCAAACGGTACTGGAGGTTGCCAACCTCTCCCGCTCACTGGAACGTCAGGTCATCACAAACTTCAGCTCGAGCAACTTATCAAATAGTGACTTCGCGGGTGTTACCGCACATAAAGGAAAATTTGTGTCAACCGCATTGCGCGGCTCCGACTTTTCCGGAGCGGATCTGACCGGCAGCACTTTTAAGTCAAGCGATGTGCGTGAAGCTAATTTTGACAGCGCAAATTTGACAGACTGCAACTTCTCCACCCTTGATCTTACGAATTCAAGCTTCAGAAAATCCATCCTTGTGCGCACAAACTTCAGTAAGTCGGGGCTTGTCGGAGTGAAATTCAAAGATGTCACACTGACTGATGTCATGCTGACCACGACCGATATTAGAAAGAGCATCTTTGAAAACTGTATCTTTGACGGTGTGGACTTCACATATTCCGACCTGACGGGACTATCTCTGGACGGTCAGACGTTTATCGGCGTAAAGTTTGACAAGGCAGGCCTAAAGGATGTTTCGTTCAAAGGCGCCACACTCAAAAATGTATCTTTCAAGGGCGGTGTCTTTTCTAAGAAATATTACCGTGCCATTAAGTCCATCCGCTTTGATGGCGCATTGATGGATAAACTGACTTACGCCGCGCTAAAAGGCATAGAAGCTGATTTATCAAAAGTTACGATCATATAAGGAGGGGAAGAGTATGCAAAACCAATCCATTCAAGTAAGCGGTTTGCAAAAGTCCTATAAAGATCTTCATGTCTTAAAGGATGTGGATTTCGTGGTCGAAAAGGGGAGTATTTTCGCCCTGCTTGGTTCCAACGAAGCGGGCAAGACAACAGTTGTCAGAATCCTCACTACGCTGCTCAAACCGGACAGTGGAACGGCTTCCGTAAACAGCTTCGATGTCGTATCAAAGCCTGACAATGTGCGGCAATCGATTAGCCTGACGGGACAATTCACCGCCGTGGATGAGGTTTTGACCGGGCGGGAGAATCTGATCATGATTGCCAAACTGCGGCACCTTGATCACCCGCGTCAGGTTGCGGATGATTTGCTGAAGCGCTTCGGTTTGACAGAGGCCGCTGAACGGAGGACGTCCACTTATTCAGGCGGTATGCGCCGCAGGCTCGATATTGCTATGAGTTTAGTCGGAAAACCACAGATTATTTTCCTCGACGAACCAACCACTGGGCTTGACCCCGAGGCGCGCATCGAGGTTTGGAAGCTCGTCAAAGAGCTTGCTGACAGCGGTACGACGGTATTCTTGACTACTCAGTATTTGGATGAGGCTGAACAGCTTGCTGATCGAATAGCCATTCTGCATGAGGGCAGGGTTATTGCCAACGGCACGCTTGAGGAACTGAAAAAGCTATTTCCGCCGGCAAAGGTGGAGTATGTGGAAAAACAGCCTTCATTGGAGGAGATCTTCCTCACAATCATCAATAAAAAGGAGCAAAAATAATGAATAAATATTTTTTCAGTGACATGGGGGTTATGCTTGGACGTTCCATGCGCCATATTTTGCGAAGCATGGACACCATCATTACGGTCACCATCACGCCGATTGCCTTATTGCTGCTGTTCGTCTATGTGTTTGGCGGTGCCATTAAAACCGGTTCGGATCATTATGTGAACTACTTGATGCCTGGCATATTGCTGATCGCGATTGCGAGTGGGATATCTTATACGGCTTACCGTCTGTTTTTGGATAAGTCAAAGGGGATATTTGAGAGGTTCCACTCCATGCCGATTGCGCGTTCCACCGTGCTGTGGGGGCATGTGCTGACTTCGCTTGTATCCAATGCCATTTCTGTCGTCATCATTATTCTCGTAGCGCTCATTATAGGCTTTCGCTCATCGGCAGGGGTGCTGTCATGGCTCGCCGTAGCCGGTATACTCTTGCTGTTTACACTCGCTTTGACCTGGATCGCGGCGATTGCCGGACTGTCTGCAAAATCGGTCGACGGTGTAAGCGCGTTTTCCTACCCCCTCATCTTCCTGCCGTTTATCAGCTCAGCGTTTGTTCCAACCGAGTCAATGCCGTGGGCAGTACGCGCCTTTGCCGAAAATCAGCCGGTAACCTCGATCGTAGAATCCATTCGATCGCTGCTGTCAAATCAGCCAGTGGGTAATGAAATATGGGTTGCTCTTGCATGGTGCGTTGGCATCATCATGGTCGCTTATATCTTTGCCATGATGGCGTACAAGAAGCGCGTATAAGGAATCTAACAGAAAAATAGTCTTGCGTCTAAGTGCATTTGCAGGGAACCGAAAATTTCGAATCTTAATAATGTATAGAAAACATAGCGGACTGTATGAAATGATCATTCAGTGGATGAAAGCGGCTGGGCAGCCATGAAGCATAAACCTTTGCCGGCTAACATACTTCTATTGGTAAGAAAGGGGTGTGCCGGTTGACGAACTTTGAATCGATCTGTGCCCAGTTTGCAGCAATCCTGAAAGGAAAAAGTACGGTAAATCAAGGCAGCTGTTCCGTTTCCTTGCACCGGAATTTTACCGTGTCTGTTCAAGGACGAAAGAGTACCAGTGTGCTGCCGGCTGGCGTCGTATTTGAATCTCTGGATCCAAGAGGCCATGCATTAAACCTCGCTGAAATTGCTCTTCTGCAAGAAGAAATCCCCGCCTTTATGTCATCAGTTGTCCAGCAGAATTTGATCGTGAGCGCCCTGCATAATCATTGGCTGTTTATGAATCCACAAATCATGTATATCCATATCCAGTCAGTCGAGTCCCCTATAAGCTTTGCCGAGAAGATGGCCAGAGCTTTTTCTTATTTGCGGAGCTGGCTGGTGGCAGAGTGAGTTTCTGTATACCTGTTTTTCTTGTTCCTTCCGTTTAAACGAAATAGCCTTTCTTTTTTGTATTCTGCTTGCTTTCCTTCAGTCTAGCGGTTTTTTTGCATGCAAGGAATAGATTGCGGAAGGCATGAAGGATTTTTAGAAAAGGAAAAGAATAGCAATGTAAGCTTGAAATTTTTACATAAGAGAGAGTATTGAGATATGAAGAGAAATGAAAGGGGATATGACATGTTAGACAAATATTCCTATTCATTAAAAGCAGGTGTCTCACCCATTGTCACGGTCTAAAAGAACAGGACGGAAAAATCATGCAGCTCTTTCTGCCGGGTACTGACTGGAATTATTATTATATAAAAATAATCTTGAAAGCGTTCTCTAGGTAGTGTACAGTAAGACTTGTAAGATAATCCAAAACGTTTTGGAGTTGGGTTTTATTGACAACAATCAAGGATATTGCTAAAGTAGCAGGCTGTTCTGTTACGACTGTTTCAAGAGCTCTAAACGGCTACTCTGACGTAAGTGCAGAAACACGGAAGAAAATCATGGAGATTTCAAAACAGCTGAATTACAGCCCAAATATTTTGGCAAGGAGACTTGTCATGAAAAAGTCTAAAACCATCGGGCTCCTTGTTTCTGGCATGAATCGGGATGATGTAAAGGACAACTTTACGTTTCGGGTGTTATGCGGGATTAATGATTGTGTTTCATCTAGAGAGTATGATCTGATTTTATTTAACACCGATTCTTCCAGGCAGCGGGAAAAAACATATACACAACTTTGCCAAGAACGAAGAGTGGATGGTGTGATTGTTCAAGGGATTAAATTAGATGACCCATATCTGAAAGAAGTGATGGAAAGTGATATACCGTGTGTGCTCGTTGATATCCCTGTAGAGACGAGTACAGTTGGTTATGTTACGACCGATAATGTTTTAGGAGCTAACAAAGCAGTGGAACATCTTATTAAACTTGGCCATCGTAACATCGCCATGGTAAATGGATACCCGCAAGCTTTTGTGAGCCAGCAGCGTTTAAAAGGCTATAAAAATACATTAGAAAAACACGATATAGCTGCAAACAGCAAATGGATTCTAGATGGAAAATTTGATGAGAAGAAGGCAGAGAAAGCTGTATCATCCCTGTTATCTTCTTCACCAGAAATTACAGCCATTTTCTGTGCGAGTGATGTCATGGCAATAGGTGCAATAAAAGCTTGTCAAAATCAGGGTTTGTCCGTTCCAAAAGATATTTCGATTGTCGGTTACGATGATATTTTACTTGCCTCCTATGTAACGCCATCATTGACAACTGTGGGTCAAAAGGTTTTTGATATGGGATATGAAGCAGCTGACTTATTAATTGAGATACTAGAAGGGGAAGCTAAGCAAAATTACCGCATGCTGGAAACACAGCTAATACAACGGGAGTCAAGTGCTCCAGTTTGCCATGTTTAATTTCTCCACTTTAAATGGAGAAAAATTTTTTGATCACTACCCGAAACGTTTTGGATAACTTAAAAGTGGAGGTTCAAAAAATGGATTACCGTGTAATAAAAGAAAATGAATTGTTCTTACTAACAGATCAGAGTGGTGACATTCCTGAAAACAACACTTACGGACTAGGATTATACACGAAGGACACAAGGTTTTTAAGCAAATGGAATGTGAAGATAAACGGAGAAAATCCAGTTTTATTAGCCTCTAATGCTGATGAAAATCATATCACAAGCATCATTTTGACAAATCCCCACATTGAAAAGGACGGGAAACAAATCTTATGGAGGGAATCCATCCAGCTTCTGCGTAAGCGCTTTATCTACGATGATGTCTTGTATGAATCTTTATCCGTTAAAAACTACCACCCAAAACCAGTGAACTTTGAATTGGAAATAGAGTTTGATGCCGATTTTCAGGATATGTTTATCGTTCGCGGCTTTCAGACAGGCAGCGTCGGAGAGCGTACTGGACAGCATGCAGAAAAAAATAGGATGACGTTTGGTTATAAAGGTGAAGACCAAATTAATCGTTATACCAATATCACATGGGATAAAGATGCAGTTCGGACGGCAGATAATAAAGCTGCTTTCCATTTTTCTCTTAATCACAATGAAGAAGACCAAGTGATTTTAACGGTTATACCACAAATTGGAGAAAAAAGAAAAGAAATGATTCTACCATTTAAAAAAGCATTACATAGCTTAGAAGCGACTTGTAAAAACTGGGAAGATAAAATGCCTATTATTCAAACGGATTATAAGCCTCTTGAGCATCTTGTAACTCGCGGGATCGCGGACCTTGGGGTTTTATTGACTGATTTAGGGTATGGACAATTCCCAGTAGCTGGACTTCCTTGGTTTGGGGTTCCGTTCGGACGTGATAGCTTAATTGCGGCACTTCAAATGCTTCCTTTTAATCCGGAAGTAGCAAAAGGAACATTGGTAACAATGGCTCACTATCAAGGGAAAAATGTAGATCCATGGCGTGATGAACAACCAGGGAAAATCATGCATGAAATTCGTTTTGGGGAATTAGCGAACACCAATCAAATTCCGTTTACACCATATTATGGAACAATTGATGCAACGCCACTATTCTTAATTTTACTTGTGGAATATGTGAAATGGACAGGAGACCTGACTCTATTCAAAGAGCTTGAAGAAAATATCGAAAACGCACTCAAATGGATTAAAAGGTATGGTGACCGTGATGGGGATTTGTTTGTTGAATACCACCAGGAGTCAAGTAGAGGCATTTCAAATCAAGGATGGAAAGATTCCGATGATTCAAACGTTCACAGGAACGGTGAATATGCAAAATCGCCGATTGCTCTATCAGAAGTACAGGGGTACGTTTATCAGGCAAAAGTCGGATTGGCAGAGATTTACGAATCCCTCAATGAGCTGAATAAAGCAGAAATTTTACATCAGGAAGCACAAGCATTGCGGCAAAAATTTGATGAAGCTTTTTGGATGGATGATGTCTCTTTCTATGCCATTGCACTAGATAGAAACAAGCAGCAAGTTGGGACGATTACTTCTAATCCAGGTCATCTTTTCATGTCAGGTATGCTGACTAAAGAACGAATAGAAGAAGTTTCTGATATGCTTCTTTCTCCTAAAATGTTTTCCGGTTATGGAATCCGTACAATGGGGGAAGGAGAAACAGGCTATAACCCAATGAGCTATCATGACGGAAGTGTATGGCCCCATGATAACAGTTTAATTGTACTCGGGCTAAGTAAGGTTGGAAAACAAGATCAAGCGAACAAGATCATCCAAGGATTAATAGATGCTTCTTTGCATTTCGAATACAATCGTCTTCCGGAATTGTTTTGTGGATACTCCATGTCAAGTGGTAAGCCGGTAAAATATCCAATTGCATGTTCTCCTCAAGCATGGGCGGCAGGTACGCCACTTATTTTTATACAGGCCCTGCTCGGTTTGACCCCAAATAGTTTAGAAAAGGAAATCCATCTCTCTCCTGTGCTTCTTGATCGAATGACATATTTAGAGATTGAAAGGCTTCCTATTGGGAAAGGGACTTTATCTTTGAAAGTTACTCGTCAAAAACAAAACACTTTTGAGGTAATGATCGTTGAGAATACAACCGGATATAAAGTGGTCGTCAAGAATCAATTGCAGACAGTAACACAATAAAAAGGGGCGATTATTAAAATGAAGATTAATTCAACCTATTGGATGTTAAGCGGCTTCATATTCTTCTACTTTTTTGCACAAATTTCAACATTGTCCTTATTTTCCATTTGGTTAGGCCAAACGTTAAATTTAAGTGGGGCTGAAGTTGGTCTCGTTTTTTCCCTTAACGCGATTGCTACACTTTTTATTCAACCTTTGTATGGATTCGTTTCTGATAAAGTCGGTTTAAAAAAACATGTGTTGTGGATTATTGTATTTTTATTAATGTTTGTAGGTCCGTTTTTCATTTATGTGTATAGTCCTCTATTAAAATATAATATCTTTATAGGGGCAATTGCTGGAAGTATTTATGTTAGTGCAACCTTTTTAGCGGGACTCGGTGCAGTTGAATCATATGCGGAAAGAACCGGTAAGAAATATAATTTTGAATACGGGAAAGCACGGATGTGGGGTTCGCTAGGAGCTGCATCTGCTGCTTTATTCGCTGGACAGTTATTTAATATCGATCCTAATATTAATTTTTGGATTGCATCCGTTTGCAGCCTCTTATTGATTGTTTTTCTGTTATTTACAAAAATCGTTATAACAGAGGAAGAACAGCAAAAATCAGAATCATTAAAATTAACAGATGGTTTGATCTTATTAAAGAATAAAACTTTTTGGTCATTTGTCATATATGTATTGGGAGTTGCTTGTGTTTACTCGGTTTATGATCAACAGTTTCCCGTTTACTATGCCTCAATGTTTTCATCAAAGGAATTAGGAAATCAGATGTTTGGTTATTTAAACTCCGTTCAGATTTTTGTAGAGGCAGGAATGATGTTTCTTTCCCCTATTATTGTCAATAAGATTGGGGCTAAAAAAGGCTTGGTTTTAGCAGGTTTAATCATGGCCATTAGAATATTGGGATCTGGCCTGGTAACAGAACCTATAGGCATATCCATAATGAAAATGATGCATTCCTTTGAGCTGCCTATAATGCTAGTAGCCATATTTAAATTTATTGCTTCTAATTTTGATGCAAGGTTATCTTCCACCATGTATATTGTTGGCTACTATTTTATTTCCCAAGTGGGTCAGGCAATTTTGTCTCCATTAGTTGGTTATTGGTATGATACGATAGGCTTTTCAAAAACTTATTTGATATTGGGTCCGAGTGTATTCCTATTTGTAATCGTTTTCTCAATTGCGATATCAAATAATCAATTTAGTAAAGTAGTGTATAAGGAGAATATTAGATAAAGGTGTTAGCTTTGGAAAGGCAAAAGTGGAAATAATGGGGATAACTTCATCTTCTATTCTTTAAGTAAAATAGAAGTATTCGGTAAGGTTAGCCCTGACCATATATATAAAGCTTTTCAACTTAGACAGAGTACGAACAGCGTATAGTGCCAGAATAAAAAAAGTTCATACTTATAGAAATATGGACTATATTTTGATTAATATTTTTTACCCGCATACCGACTGCGATTTAGGGAAGTCGCTCCTATCCCCAAAGACAGTTAGTCTGTCAGCTCAATTATTTTTTGGTCATTCTTATTAAGTATTTTAAAAGCATAATTTCATACAATAAATAGTTCTAAAGCGTGCTGATAAAAAGCAAAAAATCCTTTATGATAACTGAAAGACCCCCTATTTTTTATAGAAGGCCATGAGCATTTTTAGTCATGGCTTTTTTTAATTCGTTATTCATAGCAAATGCTGCTTATTCAGTTGCTGCTTTTATATAGGGGTATTTGTAGCCCAATGGCTTTCGCATTGCTTAACCTAGGGAAAAAGCAAAGGATCTTAGGACGAATTATCCTGAAAGAAAAAGTGAAACACTTTGAGTAATTAAGCATCCTTCGGGGTGCTTATTTTAAAAAATGGACACATACATCTCCTACAGAAATGACCGGCATCGGTCTTTTTTTCTTATAAAAAACACCAGTTTCTTATTCGTTAAAATCGGTTAAAATAGGAACATATATTCTATTTATGAGGGGGAGATTCCGTTGATTCGAGATCGGGAAATATTAAATGGACTTCCATGATGCTTCCTGAACACGTGCAAATGGCCAAGAAAGTGTTTCGGGAAGATCTTAAAACACCCCGGCCATTTTTAAATGAAGATCAAATACTCGAAATGGAACAGCTCTTATTAGAAAGCCTTCAAAACAAGCATTACCTTCATTTTCACGATTTTGGCATGATGGCTTATTTAGCGAAAAGACGGGAATGGTCTTGAAAATGAATCAGCTGGAGAAAACCATTCAGTTAATGGATGAATGGAAAAACAAATTTACGATTTCCTTTTATCCTTTAACAGATGTCAGGCACTTATAGATAAGGAACTTGAAAGGATGGAAGCATCATGAAAGCTCCAATTCCTGTTGCGGAAGAGGACCTTATTTATGAATATATTTACAGGGTCTACCTCATTTCAGAGCTGGAAGAGAATCGCGTAAGCTTCGAGAGGCTGCCATTTAAAATTCCCGAGCCTTATGTGGCCATGATTGATGGGATCTTAAAAGCCCTTCGCTTGGAAGCCAGGGAGATGAAAAAGGAAATGAGGAATTTGAAGATCAAGGTTTTGGAGGAACCGCAAGGCGATGAAATCTTCTTTGATTATTTATACTTCGCCCATGGATATGAGGGCAGTTTTCGCTTCTGGGAAGCAGCTATGCGGCTTGAAGGTTCGCGGAGAATGAAAAAATATATTAATCAATACATGATTTCTTCTTATACACATTAATAAAGACAATTCCCTTTGGTGAAATCCCTTATTTAATCGCTTTCAAATGGATGAAAAGAATGATGTCCATATTGTTACTATGGCGAATAATACGAGAGTCAGATAACCGAGCTTTTTAAGTCTTTTGTTTGGAGAAAAAAACGAGTAGATCACGCCAATGAATAAGAGTGTTACCGCAAGGAACCATCCTAAACTAATTTGAGGATTAGCCCTTTCAGTAAAAACAATAAGAACGAAGAATGGCCAGGCTAAATTTTGAATCAAGTTCCATTTTGTTAGCTTTTTGGTATCTTCCATTTCAGCCCACCTCCTGACTTATTTACTTCCATTATATAGCAATATTTTTTTTGAAGTCCATAAAAAAAAGAAGAGCATGGAAATTGGTCGGTTATGTATCCCTTGGGTTATGCCTTGTAACAACAATATGGACCATAAATGCAAACTAAAAGAGCCAGCTAATTAACCAAAATAAATACTTTTTGTAACTCCCCGATTAGCTCTGACATTCGTTTGAAACTTTCCCATCCTAAAGCAGTCAAATTGCTACACATTAATATAGAAGTGCCCCACTGAATTACCATCATAATTATCACCGTTTTTCAGATTTATTGTTACCATTGTCGCCTGTCGGCACATTTTTAATCGGTGAAGGGCTATTAATTACTTGAATGAAAAACCAATTCTTTAGTAAAGGAGCATAACCTAATTTAAAGTGCAAGGCCAAAAGTACCATTTTATTCAATATAGCTTGAATGTTCGTTTTTCAATGGTATACTGATGAAAAAATATCCATTCTTTGCTAGGGGAGCCGGCAGGCCGGCTGAGATTAAAACACCAGTTTTTAAACCCTTAAAACCTGATCTAGTTTGTACTAGCGTAGGGAAGCGATACGGGGACAGCTGTCTTTCATTGTGCATTCAAGCCCATTTCGCCAACACGCGGAATGGGCTTTTTTGGCTTATTGGAGGGATTCGCAGATGGAGTTTCATGTGATTACAAACGGAAAGCTGTCTTTTAGTGAAATGCTTCCTAAAGTAAAAGAGTTCCATCCATTTATTGATTTTTTGCATATAAGGGAGAAGGAAAAATCATCTAAAGAGCTCTACGAAGGAATTCAGGTTTTCCTGAATGAAGGTATTCCTGCAGCAAAGCTGATTATAAACGACCGGGTTGATCTGGCAATGATAACTGGAATAAAACGAGTTCAGCTTGGCACTCAAGGCATTCCGGTATCAGCTGTAAAATCGAGTTTTCCTGCATTGTATGCAGGCTCTTCAGTGCATTCCTTAAAAGAGGCAAGAGCTGCAATTA
This sequence comes from Chryseobacillus diguaensis, assembly GCF_049220665.1. Classification (NCBI taxonomy): domain Bacteria; kingdom Bacillati; phylum Bacillota; class Bacilli; order Caryophanales; family Bacillaceae; genus Chryseobacillus; species Chryseobacillus diguaensis. The sequence goes on along the minus strand of NZ_JBMKNV010000006.1, from coordinate 153,646 downwards.
TCGGAAGAGCTGATATGCTCCTTTATGGACATGTTTTTGAAACAGATAGCAAAAAGGGAAGAGAGCCCCGCGGCTTAGCCGAGCTCTGTGAAGTGGCAGAGCAGTCGCCTGTACCGGTTATTGCAATTGGCGGCATCCGGCCTGATTATGTGCCGGAAATTCTTCTTGCAGGAGCAGCCGGCTTTGCTGTTATGTCAGGAATCTGGGATAGCCAAGATACGTTAAAAGCGGCTTCTGATTACAGATCAGCTGTCGGAAAAGGAGGATTGCTAATATGATAAAGGTTTATGATTGCATTGTCATCGGGGGAGGAGCAATTGGCGGTTCGGTTGCCTATGAGCTTTCAAAAAGAGACCACACAGTGGCAATTGTTGAAAAGGGTGAAGGCGGGAAAGAAGCATCCAGCGCTGCAGCCGGACTGCTTGGCGTTCAGGCGGAATGGGATGAATATGATCCGCTATTTGAGCTAGCAAGAGAAAGCAGAGCGCTTTTTCCTGACCTTTCGCTACAGCTTAAAGAATTGACAGGCATTGATATTGGGTATGAAGAAAAAGGAATTTATAAAATTGCTGAAACTGATGAGGAATTGGAAAAGCTGAAAAAAACGGCACGCTGGCAGGAGGAAACAGGCGAAGAAACGGTTTTTCTTACCGGCGATAAACTAAGAGAAAACGAAAGCAGCCTTTCCAAAGATTTAGCAGGAGCGGTTTTTTATCCAAAAGACGGTCATGTGATGGCCCCCGCCCTGACGAAGGCATATTTGCATGCTGCTGCTGCTTGCGGAGCAGATTTGTACGAATATACAAAAGCCGAAAACATTCTTATCGAGAATCAAAGTGTGAAAGGTATTCAAACGAAAAGCGGCATGATATTCGGCCAAAATGCTGTAATTTGCGCAGGCGCCTGGAGCACGCCGCTTCTTTCGGAGTTTCGGGACCTGAAAACTTATCCAGTTAAAGGGGAAATGATCTGCTTAAAAACAGATAAGCCGCTGCTCCAAGCCCCTGTTTTTAAAAACGGTTTTTATATAGTCCCAAAAAGAGAAGGCCGGTTATTGATCGGTGCAACGGTAGTAGCCCATGATTTTTCCAAAAAGGTAAAAGCCAAAAGTGTAAAGGCACTGCTTGAAAAAGCCCAAAAGATTCTGCCTGCCATTGAAAACGCCTCTATGGAAAGTGTTTGGGCTGGTCTTCGGCCTCAGTCAGTCCACGGTGCTCCCTATATGAAAAAGCATGGGAAAATTGATGGCTTATACGCCTGTACAGGCCACTTTAGGAACGGTATCTTGCTTAGCCCGGCTGCCGGCAGATACATGGCTGATCTGTTTGAAGGAAAAGAAAGCAGCCTTTCTTTTGCTGAAGAGGGGGTAAGACATGCAGGTGTGTATTAATGGGAACTGGACGGATTTAACGGCAGAAATACATACTGTGCAAGAACTTATTCAACATCTCGATCTATCTGAGAGAACCATTGTTATCGAGCAAAATGGAGAGATCCTTGAAAAAAGTGATCATATAAAAAGAATTTTAAAAAATGAGGACAAACTTGAAATCGTAACTTTTGTGGGAGGCGGATAATATGCTGAAAATAGGCCCTTATTCTTTTCAATCAAGGCTGCTTTTAGGAACAGGCAAATACAGTGACTTTGACACTCAGAAAAAAGCAATTGACGCTTCTGAAACTGAAATTCTCACTTTTGCCGTACGGAGAATGGATATATTTGACCAGAGCCAGCCAAATCTTTTGGAAAAGCTTGATTTATCCAGATACTCGCTGCTGCCGAATACTGCCGGTGCCAAAAACGCAGAAGAGGCTGTCCGAATTGCCAGACTTGCCAAAGCATCGGGTCTTTGTACTATGATAAAGGTAGAAGTTATCGGGGATAATCAAACGCTTCTACCGGATCCAGTGGAAACTTTAAAAGCAAGCGAAAGGCTGCTGGAGGAAGGCTTTATCGTTCTTCCCTACACGTCCGATGATGTAGTGCTGGCTAAACGGCTGCAGGAGCTTGGCGTTCATGCCATTATGCCTGGGGCTTCACCGATCGGATCAGGAATGGGAATTATCAATCCGCTGAACCTCAGTTTTATCATTGAACAGGCGAAAGTTCCGGTTATTGTTGATGCAGGGATAGGAAGCCCTTCTGATGCAGCGCTTGCGATGCAAATGGGTGCAGACGGTGTTTTATTAAATACAGCTGTATCAAGTGCCGAAGATCCTGTCAAAATGGCAGAAGCGATGAAGCTTGCCATTGAGGCGGGCAGGCTAGGCTATGAAGCAGGCATCATTCAACGTAAACGCTATGCCAGTGCAAGCAGTCCGAAAGAAGGAATGAGTGTTGTTGACTAACCGCTATTCAAGACAAATTTTTTCTCCCATTGGGGAAAAAGTGTGGATTTAAAATAAAGTTGCGATGTTTATAAAAAAGATGCGAAGCTTTGCCCCTTTGGATATGATTATCTTTTGTGTCGAAAAGAAAAAGAACATCTAAAATCGATAAGTGGATTAAAGAGGGTCGAGGTACTGGCAGTGGGGCAGATTATCAGCCTTGGCTTAAAATTTAAGATGTTTCCTCATTAGGTCGGTCAACAAGATTAAAAAGGTATTAAAAACCGGCAGACAACATGAGTTTTTATCGGATTTGAAACTACTTTTATTTGACTGAATTTTCTGATGTTATTTTGGATATTCGTGAACAATTTCCTTTATTACCACAATAAGAGACGATTATCATGGAGGTTTTTTGTCCTTTATTTCGGTTCTATACCGTTCTAGCAGCATGCTAGATCGGTGATTTGAAATGTTGCCTTCTCGCCTTATTGGTGGGCATGGAGCCCCCATAAGCCGATCAATTCATCAGCTTCGCTTGAAAAGCCCCTACAAGTTCTGCTGCGCTTCAGCCGCGACTGTAGGGGCTTTTTAGTGGAATTAGTCAGCATCGGGCCGGCTATTCTAATCCGGTGCTGATCCCTTGGGGGATCGCGTTCGAACGGGTCACAATACTAATAATTTAAATCTGGTAATTGAAGAAAGGACAGAACCTTATTTTTTTCGTTTAATTAGATAAAAACCAAACAATATGACGAAAATAACAGCTACCCAAATATACCAATTCTTACAAATGCCCCTTTTGCTAATGTGAATGCCGCTGGTCTACAGGGGCTTTCGTCGGCGTTTGGCAGCACCTTTCTACTGATTGCGGGCATCGCTGCAGCCGGTGCCTTATTGAGCATTGCTTTGCGCGAGCCAAGTACCCATATTTAAGTTCACGGAGGGACATGAGGCTCTTTTTCGAGTATACTGGAATTAAATGTGGGTTATATTGCAAATACTGGAGGTTTAAAACTTGTCCATCGAATCAGAACACGATCTCATCGCTCTGCAGAGGATCGGCCGTATCGTCGCAATGGCCCGTGAAGAGATGCTGTCCTCTGTCCGGGCGGGAGTTACAACGGCAGAGCTCGACCGTATCGGCAAAAGGGTGCTGGATGAGCATGGAGCTATCTCCGCGCCTGATATCACCTACGGTTTTCCGGGAACAACCTGTATCTCCGTGAATGAGGTGGCTGCGCATGGCATTCCAGGCCCTCGGGTACTGGAGGAAGGGGACGTCGTTAATATTGATGTGTCGGCGGAGCTGGGCGGATATTATGCTGACACCGGGGCAACGATAGTGGTAGGAACCCGTTCGCCGCACAAGGAAAAGCTGTGTCAGAGCTCGCTTCGCGCGCTGCATCAGGGGCTTCAGAAGGCCAGGGCGGGTGCGAAGATCAGCGGCATTGGACGGGCGATTCACAACGAAGCCCGCAAGGACGGCTTCACCGTGATCCGCAATTTGTCCGGGCACGGCATTGGCCGGGAACTGCATGAGATGCCGGACAGTATTCTGAATTACTATGATCCGCGAGACAGCAGGCTGCTCACGAACGGACTGGTGCTCGCGGTGGAAACCTTTGTATCGGACGGAGCGGAATTTGTAGAAGAGAGCGCTGACGGTTGGGGGATGCTGCTGCCGGACCATCACTACGCCGCACAGTTTGAGCACACGATTGTCATTACCAAAGATAAGCCGCTCATTTTAACAGTGGTGTAAGAAAGCCATTGACGTTCGCAACGTCTTTGGCTTATTTTAGTTTTTAAACAAAGGCGTATGAGGGATGAGGTCTTACACGAACAAGCAGGGAGATAAGATTGAAGTAAAAAGAGCATTTAGAAACTGCAATTCGAATAAAAAAAGAATTACAGAAAATGTCGCCAGCTGACTGTATAAAAATCTATGAACAAAGGTGGGCAGGAAACAAATCCAGCCCCTTTGTTCACTTTATTGGTCAACATCTTTTGTATGAAGCTGTCACTTAACTTTTTGAAAATCCTGGTTCATCTTGTACAGTTCGCAATTTATTCCATTTCTATCGTTAGTTCGGTATTCTGCTTTACCGCTATTTGTGGTAAGGTTCTTCGTCATTCATTAAAATAAGGTTTTTCATTATCACTCTTTTATCGATAAATACTCGATCCCTTTTTAACAAATTCATCTGCCTTTTGTTTCATTCCTTCTTCTATTGAGATTTCCTCGCTTGTTCCTTTTTCAGCAGCTGTTCCCCGAATATCATGTGAAATTCTCATTGAACAGAATTTAGGCCCGCACATTGAACAAAAATGAGCTGTTTTTGCACCTTCTGCAGGAAGCGTTTCATCATGAAACTCTCTTGCACGTTCTGGATCAAGTGATAAATTAAATTGATCGTTCCAGCGAAACTCGAAGCGTGCTTTAGATAAAGAATTATCTCTAACTTGAGCACCTGGGTGGCCCTTCGCTAAATCGGCTGCATGCGATGCAATTTTATAAGCAATGACCCCATCGCGGACATCATCTTTATTTGGTAAGCCTAAATGCTCCTTTGGTGTCACATAACAAAGCATAGCCGTTCCAAACCAACCGATCATTGCAGCCCCAATAGCAGAGGTGATATGGTCATACCCGGGTGCAATATCCGTTGTTAAAGGTCCTAATGTATAAAATGGCGCTTCTTTACAAATCTCCATTTGCTTATCAACATTTTCTTTAATCATATGCATCGGCACATGCCCAGGGCCTTCGATCATAACCTGCACATCATGCTTCCACGCAATGGAAGTCAATTCTCCTAACGTTTCAAGCTCAGCAAATTGGGCTTCATCATTTGCATCCGCTATTGAACCTGGCCGCAGTCCATCTCCAAGTGAAACAGAAATGTCATATTGATTCAGGATTTCACATATTTCTTCAAAGTGAGTAAATAAAAAATTTTCTTTATGGTGAGCCAAACACCATTGGGCCATAATAGAACCGCCACGGGATACTATCCCAGTCGTACGTTTGACCGTTAATGGAATATACCGTAATAAAACACCAGCATGAATTGTAAAATAATCTACTCCTTGTTCAGCCTGTTCAATTAAGGTATCACGATACACTTCCCACGTTAAATCTTCAGCAATTCCATTCACCTTTTCAAGTGCCTGATAGATAGGTACTGTGCCAACAGGTACTGGGGAGTTTCGAATGATCCATTCTCTTGTTGTGTGGATATTTTTCCCTGTTGAAAGATCCATTATTGTGTCTGTTCCCCACCGAGCAGCCCATGTCATCTTTTCAACCTCTTGCTCAATAGAAGAAGTTACAGCTGAATTACCAATATTCGCATTTATTTTAACGTGAAAATTACGTCCAATAATCATTGGTTCACTTTCCGGATGATTAATATTCGCGGGAATGATCGCTCTTCCCCTTGCTACCTCTTCACGAACAAACTCCGGATTCATCTTCTCACGAATAGCAATGAATTCCATTTCAGGTGTAATAATTCCTTTTTTAGCGTAATGCATTTGTGTGACATTACATCTTTTTTTGGCACGTAATGGTGCTTTATTTATATTTGGGAACCATTCAAGATTGGCACGTACATCTCCTTCAAGGAATCCATTATCTTCTGGTTTTATCTCTCTTCCTTGATACTCCTCAACATCATCGCGTTCTAAAATCCAATTTTTGCGCAAAGGCGGCAGTCCTTTTCGAATATCTACTTTGTAATCTTGGTCTGTGTAAGGGCCACTCGTATCATATACATGAAGGGGAGCATTTTCTTCCTCTCCAAATGAAGTTTTTGTTCTACTGAGCTCGATTTCTCTCATAGGGACCTTTATATCAGGTTTGGAACCCTCGACATAAATTTTTTTACTTCCTGTAAATTGGGATTTTAATTCAATGTTCATTTCAGTTGGCTTTTTTTGCATGTAACTTCCTCCCTAAAATTGATAGATAAACGATCCTAGGAGCTACAGCATAGTCATTACAAGTTACCATTAGCTGGGTAAACAAGTAAATGAAAGGCAACAAAAAAGGTTCTGTATACACAGAACCTGAATATCGCCAAAAAGTAGCAGCGTACAAAAGACATTTGACGCCTTCACACCTACTTCCCTACGCTGGTATAATCCAGATCAGGTTCAAAGGGTCAAAGAATTTAAGTGCATTCTTTTCTCAGCCCAAGCCATTGGACACCCCTAGTAGAGCAATTAAACAAAGATATTATGCTTTGTTGTTAAAAATAACATAGTTTTTAGTAATAAGAAAGCCTATTTAAAAATTCCTTTATTCATGAAAATTCACCAGCATAATGCGTGTAGAAAATGGGAGGTGCTTATTTCTTTTCCGCTAGACAATTTTTTTGCCTAAATCAAAAAAGAAGAATTGAAGAAATATCATTATGTTGTTTACTGGCTTTGGAAGAAAATTGAGGATGAAGAAACTAGGGAAATTAAGAAATTCGCCAAACCGTTTAATGGGAAATCAATAAACAGTGCACAGGCCTTACCAGCAAGCGCAATGACGAAATTTACAATCATAATCCAATTGAAAAAATGGAAAAAAACTAAAGTTTTTATTTATTAAAAGGCAGGCATCGAGCCTGCCAAAAAAGTTGCTAAAGCAGCCCTCAAGCATTTGCTTAAGCAAATGCTTTATAGAAAAAAGGCTCAACCGCAGATACGATTGAACCTTAATAAAAATTTTGTCGACGAATTGGTTAAGAAGACACCGTAATCTTCTGTGAACTGTTTGCAGGAATAGTAATTTGTACATCCATGCCTTGTTTGTCATCATTCATATCAATTTGTTGCAGCGACCCCGCTGTCGTTGTGTAAGTACCCTTTTTCATATAAAACGGTACGTGTAAAGTTATTGGACGGTTAAGGCGATTGGAAACAGTTGCGGTTTGGGTGGTAGCCGTTCCATCATTAGGAGAGCTGTACTCTGTCTCAAACGACATAACACCGTCGGTCGTATTTCCATTCTGATAAATAGGCTGCGAACGGTCAGGACTCTCGTATATATAGGAAGAATCAAGGCTGCCGTTGTTCATCTGGAAAGTCCGATATCCTATCCATGGTTTCCCGGTTAATTCAACTGCAGTCGTCGTAGCATATAAAATATTGTCCTGCTTGGTAATATTATCAACATGCGTATGTCCATGCAGGCCAACCTGCATATTATATTGCTTCATTAAATCGATAACCTGCTGGGCACCTTCACCATGCCACAATTGATCGTATTTCAGTCCGAGTTTCTCACCCAAAGCCAGATTTGCAGGTGTCTGAGGATCGTGCTGGAGGTCATATTCTTTCCAGTACTGCTGTACTTCGGGATCAGTGTCTGGCCACTTATCACGATCACGGAAGATCGGGTTATTGTGTGCCAGCAATCCTCGCAGCTGTCCTGCCTGTGCAGTTTGTGCATTATTCGCCAGATCTTCTTTCATCCACTGCAGCTGTTCGCTTCTCACTTGACCGCCCCACGTTGGAACAGATACTGTTCCGGTACCGCTGCGGTCAACTTTATCCCAGTCAAAGGTATTAAGCCCAACAAAATGAGCATATGGTCCATAATCAAATGAAAAATATTGCGGTCCAAAATAATTGTGCCAATATTTCAATCCATCTGTTAGGGTAGCGTCTTGTGCGTATCCATCATGGTTGCCTGGAACGATATAAACAGGTACATTCAGCTGCTTCAGCATCCGGTACACTTCTTCATATTCATATTGATACTCTTTCGGATTCATCTGTCCGAACATTAAATCTCCTGTAAGCACAACAAAATCTGGTTTTTGTAAATTAACTTCGCGAATTGTTTTTTGTAGATACAGCCATCGCTTATTCGGATCGGGATCCCAGAAACCAGCTTCCGTAGCATTTGCCGGATCATTTTCGTTACGCGGTGAACCTACATGAATATCAGTAAGGTCAAGAAAGGAAAAATTCTTTTTTAAATCTTTTACCACTTTTACTGAATGAGCCTGATTATCTGTCACTGTCGAACCGCCAGCGGTATATGCAACTTTAAGATCGTAAAGCTCCTCCGGTACATTTGTAGGGATGTTTACTGTTACATCATAAACAGTGCCGTCTTTTTCCCAATAGGAAGAACTCGGCTTAGAAGAAACAACAGGAAGAGAATATTCATTTTTAACCGGGGTTTGCTCCAGGCTGCCCAGGTTAATTTTCCATCCACTTGGAGACTTGCCATGTGTATCTACTTTAATAGTAAGTTGTGTTCCCTGCTTTTTAATGGCAGGTGTCGATAAAAGAGGATAAATAATATTATTTATTTTTTTACCTCCTGTAAATGAAGACTGGAACTGTGAATAATGAGTAGTGTTCCCGATTCCTCCATCCTGTGAACCTGCGACAGCACCATGAGTAATTTGAGGGAATACAAGATAAAAAGCCAAGGACGAAAGAACCAAGAAACGTAAATACCTAAATCGATTCTGATTGTGCATTTGCTATCACCCTTTCTTAGTTGCTACAACCAGTGTATCTTGCTTTTATGTAGCCTCTATTAAAAAAGGATTTCATATTTTAACAATTCTATTAATATTGTTATTTTTTTGTGCAAACAGACTAACCGAAAATTCATCATTTCTTTCATCAAGAAAAATGCGTAGAGTCTTTCTATTTGTAGATCAACTAATCGGTGAAGGGCTATTAATTACTTGAATGAAAAACCAATTCTTTAGTAAAAAAAAGGCGATATAAAAATTAACGGGTTCCGTTATCTATCGCAAACATTAAAAATGTAAGGAAAATGACTATCAAAATGTATATTAATTTGATAGTCATTTTTTATTGATATAGAGCCATTTCTATATAATTTGCACTGAAATTTTCATAGGAAAATGTATATCAAATTGTCAGGGTACAATGGATAGTGTACCTATACAAGTACGTATACATTTTTATTTACAAAATAACGGTACAATTTTGATTAAGAAGGAATATTGGAATATGAGAACAAATGTTTTATAATGAATTTTGAGTAATATATTGTAAAATAATTGAAAATGGAGGATTATTTATGTATGTAACAATTTCCGATTTTATCAAAGAATGGAATAAAGAAGCCATACTTACTCAAAAAGTTTTAGATGGCTTGACAGATGATTCATTAAAACAACAAGTTTATCCTGAAGGACGTACTTTGGGTAGAATTTTGTGGCATTTCACCACAAATGTTCCAAATTATTTAAACAAATTTGTTGTTAAAATGGATAAGGTTGAAAATGCTGAAAATGTTCCGACAACAGCAAAAGAAATCGCTGAAACTTTCAAAAAGGTAAGTGCTCAAGCAGCCGAGGCTATTGAACAACAATGGACAGATGGCTCTTTGAAACAAATTCAAATTGCGTTCGGAAGAGAAGAAACAAATGCTTCAATTCTGATGGGCTTAATTAAACATATTGTTCATCATCGTGGACAAGCTACAATTCTTATTAGACAAGCAGGATTAAAACCATTCGGGGTATACGGACCACCGAAAGAGGATTGGATTCCTTTAGGAATGGGCAATCCACCACTTTAATATTATTGTGTTATAAAGCTTTTGGAAATAAATAAAAAGCAATGGATCTTGTTCAATGAGAACGGAGCTTTATTTAATTTACAAAATAGAGTACAAAATGTGGTACAAATAGTCGTATAAATTTGATTACATTTTTGTAATTAATTGAAGCTTTTGCGATAGGAAACGGAACCTGTTAGGGTTAACCCCTTCTCTTTTTCCTTACGTTATTGGGTATTAGCCTTATTGGGGGCATCGAGCCCCCATAAGCCGACCAATTCAGCAGCTTCGCCCTGAATTGAAAAGCACCTACAAGTCTGCTGCGCTTCAGCCGCGACTGTAGGGGCTTTCTAGTGGAATAGTCGGCATCGAGCCGGCTATTCTAATCCGGTGCTGATCCCTTGGGGGATCGCGTTCGAACGGGTCACAATACTAACAATTAAAATCTGGTAAGTGAAGAAAGGACAGAACCTTATTTTTTTCGTTTAGTTAGATAAAAACCAAACAATATGACGAAAATAACAGCTACCCAAATGTACCAATTCATACAAATGCCCCTCTTGCTAATTATTTTTGTATGACTCCTAATGACCGTTCATACCAAAGATCGGTTCATTATGTTATGTGCCCCACTCCGTATTAAATAATTAAATTTTATAGACGACTAATATCTTTGTATTTGATGCATCATTGGTAAACTGAATGTCCACAACCATTGTGTTGTTTTGCTTAAACCAAAGGTTAGCCTCTTCTTCACTGTTGAAAATTATCATTTGATGAAGGATATTTCAGAAAAATGTGGAATCTCTTCTCTTAATCTATCATTTTACATCTGGTGGTGTGTGGAAAAGTTAGAAGGAGGCCCAAATGAACGAAACTGCACTGGAGCATGCTCTAGAACTTCAGTTATTTGACCGATTGAAGCCGGAGTTAACATCGTTCTGTTATAGAATGCTAGGATCGATCGAAGACGCAGACGATGCCGTTCAGGAAACCTTTATTCGTGTTTGGCAAAGTTGGAACTCATTCAGACAGGAATCCTCTTACAAAACATGGGTCTATCGGATTGCTTCAAATATATGCCTGGACAAGCTAAGACAAGCTAAACGCCGCACTCGTCCCGTTGACTTTTCCGACCCCGAGGCATCAATTATCGCACCCAGCGAAACGTTGCCTGACTCATCCTGGATCTGGCCTGCGCCCGCATTTTCGGAAAATCCGGAAGAAATACTCATTCGAAAAGATACCCTTCAACTCTGTTTTATTACACTCTTGCAAATCTTGCCTCTACGTCAACGTGCAGTTCTCATATTGAAGGACGTATTTGAGTGGTCCTCCAAACAGATTGCAGAAACGTTAGGATTGTCACCAGCAGCAGTTAACAGCGCCTTGCAAAGAGCCACAGAAACGATGGATCGAGCGAAACTCCGTTCCGAAGAATACAGCTTGATGGATGTCGAGCCTGATCAAGAACTGCTCTCACGGTATGTGGAAGCTTTTGAACGATTTGATATCCATGCACTTGTAGCCTTGTTTCATGAAGAAGGCCATATGTCTATGCCGCCTTTTCCTATGTGGGTATGCGGCAAGGACGATTTGTTCAAGTTTTTTTCGCTTACACGCTGGCATTGTGACGGGTCCCGGTTTTTGCCGACTACGGTGAATGGCGGTTACCCTGCTTTTGCGCAATATGTGCCGAGCAGCGACAAAACCTGCTTGGTTCCCTGGGGAATTCACGTCATTGTAATGAAAGACAAGAAGATATTCCACATCCAAAATTTTATCAACACAAAATTATTTTCCCGATTTGGACTTCCTGAACAATTAGACCGATGAATATTGCAATCGGATTTCGTCTAAATAAATGAGAATCAAAAACAATAATTGAGTGAGGTGCTTCAAAATGGAAACAAGTAATCAAAAAACGAGAGTAACCGTCCAGGCAGTCATTCAAGCGCCAGTAGAAAAAGTATGGAGGTATTGGTCTGAACCGGAACACATCGCGAAGTGGAATCAGGCTTCAGAGACATGGCACTCGCCAAGAGTGGAAAATGATTTGCGGGTTGGCGGCAAGTTTCTTACAAGGATGGAAGCGAAAGACGGCAGCATGGGCTTTGATTTCGGCGGGGTATATGATGTAGTGAAGCAGCATGAGCAAATTTCATACACACTGGGAGATGGGAGAAAAGTGGATATCACCTTCGTCAATCAAGGAAATGAAACGAAGGTCGTTGAAATTTTTGATGCTGAAAGCACCCATTCCATTGAAATGCAGCAGGCGGGCTGGCAAGCGATTATGGACAATTTCAAAAGATATTCAGAAGTATTTTAATTATCAATCCAAATTCTGAGATGATTGAAATGGTATTGACCTGTTTTACGATTCGGAAGACAAAGGGAAAAATAATTGAAATAAAAGGGGCTTATTGGACAGCCCCTTTCCTTATTAAAGTACAGTTTCTTCATCCTTGTTTCCTTCTTCACCTAAAGTTTCTCCACGCCAATGGGGTAAAATAACCGAATATAAGAGGGAGGCAGCCGTTTTGGCTGCCTTTTTCATGGATCACCACACAAAAAAAGATAGGAGAGGCATCAGGCCTGTTCCTATCTTTTGTACTTAAAACGGGATAACGGATAAACCGAGAGCTACGAGTATCATTACACCCGTTGCACCACAGGCCCATTTCAGAAAGCCTCTCTGAAGGTCTCCGAAGTCTTCGCCCACCATTCCGACTAATAGATAAGTAGATGGTACCAAAGGGCTTAATAGATGGACCGGCAATCCTAAAAGGGAAGCACGTCCGATCATGGCTGGATCAATGCCGTATCCGGCAGCGGCTTTAGCGAGCAGTGGAAGCATCCCGTAATAAAAGGCATCATTGGACATGAAAAAGGTAAAAGGTGCAGAGATTATGGCTGTAATAAGCGCAAAATGGGAGCCTAGTCCATCAGGTATGTGAGTAATCATGGAGTTTGCCATCGCATCCACCATTTTTGTACCGGAAAGGATACCTGTGAAAATACCTGCAGCAAATACCATCGTGACAACAGATAAAGCATTATCAGCATAGTTCGCAAGTCGTTCTTTTTGGTCACGGAGTTTAGGATAGTTCATTGTAATCGCGATTGCAAAGCCTACCATAAATAATACTGTTGTCGGCAAAAGTTCTTTGATCAAGGCAACAAGAAGCAGGATGGTCAACAGATAGTTCACCAAGATCAGTTTTGGACGCTTTAAGCTGACCGCGTCAGCATCAATGGCAGCCGCCTGCATGGCCATCGTGCTGTAATCAATTTCCGCTATACCGATGCGTTTGCGCTCTTTTTTTCCCAGAACATAGGACATGAACAGGACAAATATGACTCCTCCGATCATGGATGGGATGACGGGAGTAAAGATATCAGACATTTCCAGTTTTAAGGCGGTCATGGCTCTGGCTGTAGGTCCGCCCCAAGGCAGGAGGTTCATGACCCCTGAAGCGGAAACAGCGATTCCTGCCAGGATGAGCGGCCTCATCCCGATTCTTTTGTACAAAGGGAGCATGGCTGAGATGGTAATCATGTACGTTGTTGTACCGTCGCCGTCTAAAGAAATCAATAGAGCGAGCACTGCGGTACCGATGGCGATCTTTACAGGATCTCCTTTTGCAACTTTTAAAATGCTTGAGATAATGGGATCAAATACACCGGCATCAATCATAATGCCAAAGAAAAGAATGGCAAACAGGATCATGATCCCTGTAGGCGCTACACTTTTTATGCCCTCAAGCGCCATCGTTCCGATCTCTTTGCCGAATCCGATCGCCTGTACTTTCGTATCTCTTATTTGGTTAAAGACAACGGAATTCTGAACATGGAGGATCTGCGTTTCGCTTTTGACCATCTCAATGGCCTGTTGATATTCCCCAAGCTGCAAGAGACCATAAAGCACGTATAGTTTATTGGTAAACTCATGGGTTTGCGAGCGAAGATCTTCGGAATACCGTTTTACTTCAGAGAGGGTAATGATAAAGACAACAACAATGTTAATGGGGATAATAATAATGAAAAATCGAATTAAACTGAGGGAGTTAAATTGGATAAATCATCATAATGATATGTAAACCCATTGTTCAATGAAAAAGAGCTGCTCTACAGCAACTCTAAAAAATTTTAGTTTCGATTTACTTCTTAACCACATTTTCTTTTGGTATTTCTTCAGTCATTTTTTGATCATTTTCTTTTTCCGGCAGTTCTCTTCTTATGGGAAATCCCCAAGGATTAAACTGACGTCTCCTGGCATTCTCTTCTATATTAATATTTGCATCTCTTTTTTCAGTTTTAATGTTTGTATCCTTATTTTCTTCTTTTACTTCACCAATCAGCTTCTCATCATTTGCTTCAATTGGGAGTTGTCTTCGAATTGGAAATCCCCAAGGGTCACGCTCCTGTTTTTGTTCAGGGTCACGCTCCTGTTTTTGTTCATCTGCAAAAATAACCTGATTGGCTTTTACAATTAATTTGTCAACGTTGAGTACCTGTTCTTTCCGTTTTTTAGATGGCATAAAAGAATTTGCCCTCCTTTCCTATAAACGTCTAGTCTTTTTTATCGTATGTAGCGGAATTTTAGAAGTATAGACTAATTCATTACATATCTTATTTTTTTGGGTTTTGGATATTCCAGCTTAGATGAAGTTGAGTTACATTTGAAAACTGTAATTTCTTTTTGTATCATTTTTCATTCTCCATAAAAGTCAAATTGAAAAACAAAACCTGGAAAGTCCTGTGTCTGTAAAGGTTAAATTCTTCCTGTACTTCTTAGGCGAGTATTTTGATATTGCGCCTACAAACATTCATGCGTACATCATAGGAGAACATGGCGACAGTGAGCCTCCTTTATACAGTTCAGCTATGCTGGCGGAGTGCCGGTCTTAACGAGAATAGAACGTGATACGCAATATTCCCTTCAGGATCCTGATGAACTTTTTGTGAGTGTCAGAGATGCGGCCTATCAGATTATTAAAGCCAAAGGAGCCACATATTACGGCATTGCAATGGGGCTTGTCCGGATAACAAAAGCCATTTTGCATAATGAAAATGCTGTATTAACGGTGTCTGCCCATTTAAGCGGGGAGTACGGGGAAGAAGATGTGTATATTGGTGTTCCTGCTGTCATCAACAGGAGAGGGATCAGGGAAGTTGTGGAGCTAATCTTGAATGATGAAATGAAGAACAGGGTAAGTTTGCGGAAAGTGCAGCCGTATTGAAAGGGACGCTTACTCCGCATTTTGGGGAAGTGGCTCAGTGAACCTTAAAGGGTGTTTAAATAGAAAAATTTCTGTTAAAAAGCTGCAAAATGCAGCTTTTTCATTTGTTCCATTATGCTAAACCAGGTGTATTAATAGAAGTCGAATAAGTTAATTGGTAGTCCCTTTTGTGCATTTCTTCAATAAAATTCGTGAGGTTATTTACATGCTGGAAGGTAAGAGGATATTTGTTGATGGAGTTTAGCTGGCTGATTTTATCGTATTTGGTGAGAAAATCATCCAATGATTGAATAAAGGCACCTGATTGGGCAGTAAGGTGTCCTTTTGCAAGGCAAACTGTTTCTGTCGCTTGTTTATTTTGCTCCAGCAAATGTTTGACGTGATTGGCGCATTCCTTTTGAAAATTTTCATCTTTAAAGGGAAACATATAAGTCCCATTTTCAGCCGTCATTTGTTACGCACCCCGCAATTCGGATTTCATCCCGTTGATGAGTGAAGCCAGCTCGTCATCTTTTTCGAACATTTTTTCTACATTAGCTACATACTTTGTCAATAAGCTTCTGAGATGCTTGACTTCGTTTTCAATGCCTGCGATAAGGTCCTCAATTGGCTGAGTAACGCTTGCAGGCACCTTATCAAATAGCATATCAAATTGCACACTTTCTGCCGTTCTTTCTTCACCAATAAATGACCAGAATCCCTTATCTTTCCCGACTTCAACCATAAAAGCACCAGGATTTGATTCTTTGTCAATGATTTTTTGAAGAAGTTTCTTTTTGTATTCATCCTGAATATCCGGAATTCCCTCATTAAGGTACTGTTTCAAACTTTTAAGAACCTTTTCTTTATCACTTAAACCTAGCTGGCATTGAGCCAAAAACGAATAGAGCATAGCAGGATTAAGCTTTATTTCTTCTCCTGAAATGACATCGGTGGCTACATAAACGGTGTTCAGGTTATAGGCTTCTTGTGAATACAATTCAGCTAATAACTCCAAACTGTGCAACCCCACTTGCCCTTTGCTTCCATAAATGGAACCTGTTTGATAGGCTAATCCAGGACTGGTCAGAAGCATGCCTAATACACCGGCTCCTGATATAAGTCCTGCACTCCCAGCCAAAATTTTTCCGTCAGCAGTTGATGTGATGATACCAAAAGCTTCTTTCGTATTGGCAATCGCATTTTCCACCCCGGATAACCCCATATTTTGATCTGCCCATTTCAAGCTGTTTAAAAGACCTGAAACCCCTAAATTATAACGAAGTTCATCTAACTTAAGAGGCAGAAAATAATCAGCTATTGACGCTAGGGGGTAGGTTCCTGCATCGGGAAAATCAGGTGTGTTTGGGTCGCCCAAAACAGTGATTTTGTGTCCAATGTATAACTTGCCCATAAAGTTTTGTTGTGGAGAGGTTCACCTTTTACACGGGTATGGCTGATTTTTGGGATTTCTGAACCGTAGTATTCTTTGGCGTATTTGATTAGGTTTTTTTCTGAAATAGTTTCGATATCATTTAAACCTGTATGCTTAAAGATAAACCCTGCAAAATTCCGATCAAACTTATACATCTGATAAACATTTATAGGAGCATCATTTAAACCTCTAATATTATCAAAACCCTTTGTATAAAGAGCCAAGCCAACCACATTTCCGCCGCCTAAGGAATATCCATCTCCATATTTTTTTATTTCGATGTTACCATTAATAGTTCTATTTTTTATGTCTTTTTGTACATTCTTATACATTTTTTTGGCATCATTTAATTGATCAAAAGAAGAACCTGCTCCAATTCCAGCAGCATCTGCCCAAACGTCGTTAAAATCTTGAGGTTCAGTTCCTTTAAATAAATAGTAAACTTCATTAATTTTTTTTATCATAGAAATGGATAGCAGCACCATCAAAACCGGATTTTTTTCCAATATTTAGTTCTGTATTTTTGTAAAGTTTAAAATTAGGTATTTCTGAATCATGCAATTTTAGTTCTTTTGTAATAACATCCTTTATTGATTTTTCGGTAATTCCTTCTTTGCTGTCTAATTTTGTATTTTGCACCAATATCATTAGTTTGTTTCTTACATTATCATTCAAGTAGGGTTTACTTTTCATATCTTATCTCCTAATTTTATTTTTGGGAGAATTTAATACTTTGAGCAAGTTTTTCTACAAAGTTCATTTGATCAGAATAGTCGTAACTGCATTTTTTCCCTTCAAAGCAGACTGTTGAATAGTCTATTTTTATAGTTCGGTTTGAATTTTTATCAATTATAAAAGCAGCAATCATATTTGGCCCATTTTTTTGAGGATCTTTTCTTTTTTCATTTATTTCAAAATCTGTGTTCGTTGCTGCTGTATAAATTAATTTATCTGAGAATTCTTTCTTTATTATTTGCTGATTATACGCTACATCTCTTAGTGTTTCTTTTGCTTTTTCATCATTAATTTTCTCATCATTGTAATATAGAATTTGTAAAGTATTCACATAATCTTTGGAAACACTCTTATCAGTAGTTGCATTCCAAAGTTCCATATAATTTTTGTGAACCTCATAAGAACTAGGGCTATTATTAATATGGAATTTTTCGGGGAATAGCATCGTATACTGATCAATCTTCGAAGTAAACTTATAAAATCCATCCTCCGTCTTACTCTTCTCATCAATAAATTCCCGTGTAAATTTACTTTGTTCTGCAGCGGATTTTCCTTGGTTCATGGCATTCACGACGACAAACCCTCCTACTCCAATAAACAAAATAATGGCCAAACCAAAAAGGGCTCTTTTCAAGAAGCTCACACCTTTACGTTTACTTATTCCAGTTCAAATTATATCACCTGGCCTCCTCCGTAAATGTCTTTTATGTAAATCAATACCATTTCCTTACAGCATTTACCCTTTTGGCACAGGGGGGAACGGGTTTAAAGAACTATTTTACAGAAACCTTCCATCTTATAACCTATAATAGGGGGGTCCAAGATCTAAAAAATTGATTCATTCAATTTTGAACTTAAAAAAGACAGGTCTCAGCCTGTCCCTATATCCCATATGAAATTACCTTACAGGTTCCTTTTCATTCCTTCTTTTAAAGAAATCATTCACAAACATAAGTGGAAGTGAAATTGCTGTCCCAATAAGAAGTACCTGAAATCCTTGAGGATTTGCATGCACGAGAGAATACAATAGACTAACCCAGACCATGACGAGAAGCAGCATATGAAAGTAATGATATTTTGTCATTTTCTGCACCGCCTTCATGTAATATTTCTTGCTGGTTTTAGTTCCGTTAGTTTTTCATTTCCTGTTTAATACCTTATTTCCTTCAGAATTATGTTAATAAACCTGAAAAGTCAGATATATGAAATTCGCACGATTGTTGTACAAAAATATCCAGTAAAGCAGGGAATAGGAACGTCAAGTCAAATAAAAAAGAAGGACTATAACCCGAAGGAGTTAAGTGAATGATCAAAAATACGAAAACAAAACGGTTCTGCTTCCTGACAATGACAGGGATAATGAAAAAGAGATGGAACAGATGATCAGCATTTTATTTAATGGATTAAACCATTCTAAATAAACTTTATGATGAAGGAGAATGCGAGATGAAACCTCAAGTATTAATTGTCGGTGCCGGACCAACTGGACTTGTTTTAGCGCTTCGCCTTGCAAGGCACAGAGTGCCATTCCGGATTATTGAAAAACACTCAGGGCCGGGTGAAGCATCACGGGCGCTTGTCGTGCATGCTCGTACACTTGAATTTTATCAGCAGATGGGCTTTGCGGAGGAAATAGTCAATAGAGGGATTAAAATCAATGCGATTCATTATCGTAAGGGGATTGATGAAAAGGCTGAAATTAACTTTTTGGATCTCGGAAAAGGTTTGAGCCCTTTCCCTTTTGCACTCAGCTATCCGCAGGATGATCATGAAAAGCTGCTCACTGAAAAACTCGCAGCCGCGGGAGTAGAAATTGAGTGGAATACAGAACTGATTTCCTATAAAGATGATGGTGAGCGGATTCAAGCGGTTATTAAGAAAAACGGAAAGGAAGAGACTTCTGAATTTGCGTACCTGTGCGGATGTGATGGAGCTCACAGTACGGTTCGGAAGGGACTTGATTTAAAGTTTCCAGGCGGGACATACGAGCAGTTATTCTTCGTAGCTGACGTAGAAGCTGATATAGGCAATGCTTCTCAAAACACGCTGAATGTCTATTTGGATTCTGAAGTATTTTATCTGTACATGCCTGTGAGAAGCTCCGGAATGGAGCGGATTGTCGGTATAATACCAGCTGAGCTGAGCGGCAGGGAGTCTATTCAGTTTACTGATTTTCAGACGTTGATTGAAAAAAGGACAGGAATAAAAGTAAAGCATGTCAACTGGTTTTCTACCTATAAAGTGCATCATCGGGTAAGCGAGCATTTTAGCAGAGGACGGGTTTTTATTGCGGGCGATGCAGGGCACATTCACAGCCCGGCAGGCGGTCAGGGGATGAACACAGGTATTGGCGATGCGGTCAACTTATCCTGGAAGCTTGCAGCGGTGCTGCTTGGGAAAGCGGATGAATCGATTCTGCCATCCTATGAAGAAGAGAGACTTGCTTTTGCAAAAACACTCATTTCTTCGACAGATAAAGCATTCACAAATATTATTGGCAATGACCCGACAAGCCGGCTGCTGCGGACAGTCGTCATTCCTCATATTGCGCCCTTTTTGCTCAATCATTCTTCTGCTGCAAGGAAGGCAGCCTTTAATGCTGTTTCTCAAACACGGATCAATTACCGGGACAGTGAAATAAGTGAAGGGACCTCAAACAAAATTCATGGAGGAGACCGGCTTCCTTGGACTAAAACAAAGCACGGGGATAATTTCGAGCCGCTTCAGTCGATGGACTGGCAAATTCATGTATATGGCGAAGCGAAGGAGTCACTGAAGGAATGTGCAGCGGATTCTAACATTTCGCTTCATGAATTTCCTTGGGCTGAAGGAATGGGAGATACAGGATTGAAACGAAATTCGCTTTACTTAATTCGTCCTGATGGATATATTGCATTGACTGAAGCGGGGCAGGATGTTGGGAAACTGAGGCAATACCTTTCTAAATTTAAGATTTCTTCTATTAAATAAAGTAAAGCCAGGGCATTAGCCTGGCTTTTTTGTCATTTAATAGAGGTAATCACCTTCAAGGCGCTGACAGGATCCTCTGTCTGCGGCTTCGCTTCATATACTTCTTCGCTGCTTTGCCAAATAGCTGAATTTGCTTTTTTCTTAAAGTCTGCGAGGATTCTTCCAAACTGATGAGGAATTGGAAGAGAATTGAACTCCAGGTAAGTCACCATCTTTTTAGCGTTCGATTGCAAATCTACCTGATCCTGGGTGCTTGCTTCCATGCTCATGTACCATCTGCCTTCATTCCACGTTAAGTACTGGGAACCTGCTGCTCCTTCCATTAATCCTTTAATGCTGTGTCCTAAATCTGTATTTTGCTGAGATACTTTTTGGTAGCCGATTTTCGGCTCAGCCGTTTTGGATGAATCGTATTTCGTGCCTGTTAAGATGACGAGACGGCTGCTTGAGCCAAGCTTATTTAATGCCTTATCGTTTAGCTGGAGAGGTTTATCGGCTTCGAAGATGATTACACTGTATCCTCCAGGTTTATAATCGATGGCAGCACTATAATATTTCTTCGTTTTTGGCAAATAAGAAGGCATTTTGTAAGGAATATTAGATTTTATTTTTGCTGTAATGTCTTTTTTCAGTTTTGCTAAAGAGGTGTATCCCTGCATATTTTGATTGGATTGGGAAGCGCCAGAAGAAGAATGGTTGTTTTCCGATCCAGATTGAGAAGTCTGATCTTCAGGCTGATTGGCAGCGGGCTTTGAAGTGTTATTTTCCGAAGGCTTTTGTTCGGATGAATTTGCATTCTGCCCCGAACTCGTTTTGTTATCATTTGAAGTACAGCCGCCTAGGATCAATGCCGGAACAAGAAGCAAGGAGGCAGCTACCTTTTTATTCATTATTAAAACTCCTTTTTTTGGTATTTGTTTATCTATACCCAATGGGCTGAAGAAAAGAACCAGAATCATCCATTGTATTAATTTCTAACTTTTTGACCTTGACTGCTGGAACATTTACAAGATACAATTGATAAAGATTATCATTATCACCATAATTGGAGTCGATACATATGACCAGAAATATAATAAATCTAAAGAACAGTCTGATCGCCATCGGCATACTTATTGTGCTAGGGGTTATCGTTTGGCAGGGGATCTATTTTCAAGGTAATCCCGATCCGGAAGCGAAGAATATTTCCCCGGGAGCAGCGATCATTAATACTTCCATTCTTGTCTTCAGAGAAGGTTTGGAAGCAGTTTTAGTCTTATCCGCTATCATTTCCGGTTTGGTACGCAAAAAACAGGATAGTTATTGGAAGCCGATTTCTGCGGGTGCAGGAGTATCTTTTTTAGCAACAATTTTGACCTGGTTTATCGTAGTTGGTATCATTTCAGCTGTTAATACGTCGCAGCTTAATATCCAGGCAGCTACAGGGATTTTGGCTGTCGTGGTTCTCATGATCATTATGAACTGGTTCTTTCATAAAATTTATTGGACGGGCTGGATCAGTCTGCATAATCGAAAAAAGCAGAAGCTGACAGGAAACAAAAAGGAGAACGTCCAAACCACTGCTTTTTGGTCACTGTTCTTATTAGGTCTAACCTCTGTTTACCGGGAAGGATTTGAGGTTGTTCTTTTTCTTCAAAACTTAAGGTTAAAGGCAGGTTCACTTGTTGTCTTGCAGGGAGCATTAATTGGGCTTGGATTAACGTTGATTGTAGGAGTTCTGACGTTCCTGGCACAGCGGAAGCTGCCTCATAAAAAAATGCTGGTATTTACTGGGGGACTTCTGGTAGTTGTTTTAGCTGTAATGGTTGGTGAAACTGTCCAGGAAATGCAGCTGGCTGGCTGGATTAGCACAACGGAAATAAATGTACATATACCTGATTGGGCAAGCGTATGGTTCTGTATTTTCCCTAATGTAGAATCACTGGCATCGCAGGCCGTTTCTGTCATTTATGTACTGGGCTCCTATTATGCCGCACGTTATCTTACGAAAAAGAAAGCAATGAAACAGCTTTCTACAACAGCATAAAAATAGAAAAGAGAGCAGGCGATTATGTCTGCTCTCTTTTCTATTTCGATAATTTACACAGAAACCTTTAATACGCCCTGGCTTTGAAACCGGGGCATTTCTTATTTTTAGAAAAGCTTTATCTTCTCTTTCTTCCCCCCCAATGAGTCGAAATGACTCAAATGTTTCCTTTTTAAATCTAATCTTTCTTACAAATAATTTTCGATAATTTTCCTATTCATACCCTCTAATAACAATATATTGTAAGTTTTATAAGTCTATTTCATTACATTTAACAACTACTTAAAACCTATATCATTTATACTGCAGTATCTATTTTCCTATTTTTCTTTTTGGAGATATAAATAGCTTTTTATCCGTTTTCTTTGGTGATATGCTAGTACGAGATTACGAAATTATTAATAATATTACAGAAGTATTACGGAGGGAAATTCCTTGAGAAAAATCAGTACCATCCTTTTATCTGTTTTAACCTTAGTCCTTATGCTCGCTGTGTCAGATGCAAAGGCATCCGCAGCCTCAGAACCTTTCTTCGGCAGAACACTTTCAACTGAGAACATTTACAAAGGTGCTACCGATAAATATCCTGTAGCAGGCTCTGCAAAAAGCAGCGAGGAGCTTCTTGTTCTTTCTTCATTCACAAACAGTGCCGGAGAAAGCTGGTACCGTGTGCGTTCCAAAAACGTTACAGGCTGGGTTCTATCTTCAAAGGTAAAAAGCTATGGCATCAATGGGGTTGAAGTAACCTCTTCAGGAACAAGCGCCGCTGTTCGTAAAGGTGCTGAGGATTCCTATTCAGGAAACAGCACACTGTCCTCTTTTGAAACGGCTTTTGTCATTGATTCCATTGTAAATAAAAAAGGCGAAAAATGGGTTCGCGTAACAAACTTTTTAACAGGCAGTATTGAAACAGGATGGCTAAGGCTTGATAATATTAAACCTGTATCAATCAAAACAAATATCAGCACAAAGATCGTTTATCCTAATATGGGTGTCTCTTCAACATCAACGCTTAATGACGCTAAGGACTACCTGAAATATGGGGCTCCGGTCCGTATTATCGGAGCGTTTGACAATACGGGCAACGAATTCCCGAATGTGAAAATTGCCTATGGAACCAATTTCTCTAAAACAGGCTGGATCGGCTATGTGTTCACCCAGCACGCTTACCGCGATGCCATTGGTGAATCATTTGATTTGCCAGCTGCCTCAATGATCAAATCAAGTGCTGCTGATTCTTCCCGCACTGCAGCTTCCTTGAAAGAAGGCAGCAAGGTTACTGTTCTTGATGTTTACGTTAATGAGTCTTCCTTCTGGCTTAGAGTACAAGCCTCTTCTGGAGTAAAAGGCTGGCTGAAAATTCCTAATGAATATTTAAACTAATTGAGACGTTTCAAAAAAAGCAGCGGGCTTCCGCTGCTTTTTTTGAATTCTGTATCAGGTCTATCTCACCAATTGTCCATCAGCAAGAATCTATTGCTACGTAAACAGCCGAACCAAATAAGAAAGCAATATCCCGACAATGCCAAAGTCAGAATCTCCAAATGTAGTGCCCTCAAAACCAAGCGAACCTAAAACTGGAAGCAGTAAGGCAGGCAGGAAGGAGATTAATAGTCCGTTTACAAATGCTCCTATCACGGCACCTCTTCTTCCACCCGTAGCGTTTCCAAATACTCCTGCAGCGGCGCCTGTGAAAAAGTGAGGGATTAGTCCAGGAATAATAATTTTTAAACCGAGTGCCGGAAGGATAAACATGGACACTATGCCTGCGATAAAGCTAGATAAAAAGCCGATGATGACAGCATTTGGAGCAAACGGAAAGACAGCTGGCACATCAAGTGCAGGCTTTGCTTCTTTTACTACTTTGTCCGCAATTCCTTTGAAGGCAGGAACAATCTCCGCAATTAACATCCGAACCCCTGCTAAGATGATGTATACCCCTGCTGCAAATGTAATGGCCTGCATAAAGGAAAAGACAAGGAAGTTCGTTCCTCCGCTAAGCTTTGCTTCCACAAAGCTTTTGCCTGCCAAAGGAGAGACAATTAAAAAGAGGATTGTCATGGTTAAACTCATGGCTACAGATGTATCCCGCAAAAAGCCAAGGGATTTTGGCACCTTAATATCCTCGGTTGACTTCGATTTGTTTCCCGCTCTTTTAGCGACAAAGGCTGAAGCGAAGTAGCCAAAGGATCCGAAATGGCCGACTGCAATGGTGTCATTTCCTGTAATTTTCCTCACATACGGCTGAAGGATGGCTGGCATCAGAACCATAAGAGCCCCTAAAATGAGAGAGCCGATGATGACGAGCGGAATTCCCGTAATCCCGCCGGTTGAAAATACGGCAGAAAGCAGGCATGCCATAAACAGGGTATGATGACCAGTCAGGAAAATATATTTGAACGGAGTAAATCTTGCAATCAGAATGTTTACAATCATCCCAAACAGCATGATCATGGCTGTTTCTGTTCCAAGGGTTTTTTGGGCTATGGCAACAATCGCTTCATTATTCGGGATAATCCCCTGAATACTGAAAGCTTTCTCAAACATTTTTCCGAAGATATCGAGTGAACCAATGAGGATTGTTGCACCAGATCCAAGAATGACAAACCCCATAATTGTTTTCAGCGTTCCTGAAATGGTGTCTGCTATATTTTTCTTCTGAAGAAGCAGTCCGGCTAAAGCAAATAAACCTACTAGTATGGCTGGGGTCCCCAGCACATCTTTCATAATAAAATCGATCATCCTAATCCATCCCCTTTATATAACTGCCCTTTTATTGAAGATGTTTCTCCAGTACAATTCTAAGCTCGTTATTATCAAGAATATTGGTCAATCCTTCAACTGTTCTGGTACCATCATCCAATGATTCGACCAAATCCTTTGAGCCTAAATACAAATCTGCCTTTTCTGATTTGCTGGTTGTTAAATCAGTATGAGAGACTTCTGCCTGAACACCTAATTCATTCAGGATCGACTTTACGTTCATTTCAACAATAAAACTGCTTCCAAGTCCATTTCCGCAAACTACTAATATCTTTTTCATCTCTTATTTCCTCCTATTTGGTTGAATATTTTTGAATGACCTGTAAAACCTCATCTGCCGTTTCAGCCTGAATCAGCCTGTCAATATTGCCAGGTTCTGAAAGCATGGATGAGAATTGCGACAATGCTTTTAAATGGGTATCGTTGTCAATGGCTGCCAGCACAAACAAAAGATTAACCTTGTGCTCTGGTTTTTCTGAAAAGGCACAGCCTTCCTTTATCCGCAGAAAACTCATCCCGATTTTTTTTACTCCGTCTTCCGGGCGGGCATGCGGCAATGCGATTTTTGGAGCAATGACAACATAGGGGCCGAGTTTTTCTACATTTTCTATCATGGCATCAACATAGCTTTCTTCAACACTTCCGCTTTCTAAAAGAGGCGCAGCTCCAAGCCGGATAGCATCCTTCCAGTTATCTACACAATCGCAAAACTGGATGGTTTCCTGAGTTAAAATTTCATGTAACATTGGTTTCTTCCTCTTCTCTTTTTTGGCATTCTGATTTGTTCTTAAGTAACGGGCCAGCTCTTCCTGCAGTCCTTTTTCATCGGTAATGACGGAATGTTTTTTAATGATGGTCATCAATGCTCCGATTTTATCCAGTTCTAGATTATCTGAAGATGGCTTAATGTGAGAAAGGAGGTTTGTTTTATCTTCATGGCTTAAAATAGGACTTACAGTGAAAACAGGGACGTTGTGTTCCTCAATTTGGGTCGTGGTGATGACAAGATCGATTTGATTAAGGCTGCTGGTTTCATATTCTCTTTTTGTCATTACCTTGACGATATCAAGGGAAGGAATCAAACCTTCCAGCTGCTTTTGAAGGATTCGGGATGTTCCGACTCCGCTGGCACAAACAACAGCTGCTTTTTTCCGTGTATCTACTGTAACGCCTTCTTCTTCAATCCAG
This sequence comes from Chryseobacillus diguaensis, assembly GCF_049220665.1. Lineage (NCBI taxonomy): Bacteria > Bacillati > Bacillota > Bacilli > Caryophanales > Bacillaceae > Chryseobacillus > Chryseobacillus diguaensis. Next base: position 127,424 of record NZ_JBMKNV010000006.1, on the reverse strand, counting down.
CCCCCGAAGTGCATCGCCATATAGGCTATTTCGTCCTTTGAAATTTCTTTCCCAAGAATTTGTTCAAAGTGATGGACCACCTTTTCTGTCAGCACGTATATGTCTTGGTATTTCGTTTTAATGAGAGAAGACAGCGGGTTCTTCATCTCAATCCCATACTTGATCCGATAGTAAGCAGGCTTTAAATGGAGAAATAAGTTTTTCTCCAGTTCAGTTCTTTTTTCAAAAAGAACACATGCATAGGCTTCAAAGTCATCAACCATTTGGCTGATCACTCTCTTTAAATTAACAGTCTCTTGATCATTTTCCGGATCGCTTTCGTACCTGCTGATATTGCTGCCAAGAAGGTAGGTAGCCATGTAATAAATTTCATCTTCCGGAATCTTTAATGAGTAAACGCTTTCAAATTTATGGCAGATCGTTTTAGCTGCTGAAAATTCTCTCGATTGGCCAATGACCTCTTTTTCAACTGTATCCATAGATACAAATTTACCTTGAGAAATACGTTTCATAAGGGAAACAATGTGAACGCTCAAGCTGCTGATCACATCATCCGTATATCTGACACCAATGACTTGTTCTGCTTCATTCAAAAGGTGCGTAATCTCTGCCGTATTTAACGCAGGAAAGATCGTTTGGGCAGTCTGACCGGTCTCCTTCATGCTTGGCTGATTTTCTCCTATTAACTGCTTCCAGCCAGGATGGTTCATCAGCTCTGTCAAACAGGATGCCAGCAAGGCTCGTTTTTCTTGCTCTGAACCTGAGATACTGTATCCATTCTGCTTATGAAAAGTAAGTTTTACGTTGTAATTCTCAAGCAATTTCTTAATTTGCCTAATATCCATTAGCATTGTACTTCGGCTGACCTGGAACCTTTCCAGAAATGTCTCCAAACAAATCCGGGTGTCCCTCGTCAGAATCATGACCGCTGCCAAAATCCGTCTCTCTTCTGGAGAGTATTCATAGGCATGCAACATGGCGTTTTGTTCAAATGTGTTTCGAATTTTTGCCCGTGTTTCATCATCCAAATAAAAGCCTGCAGAACGCACATAAATCAGAGGTTCAAAACCATTGGCTTGTAACCAGTCATTAATTTTCTCTACATCGTAATAAACGGTCCGCTTTGAAATATTTAAATCCTCCATAATTTCAGAAGCGGGAATATAACGTGGTGCTAAGGCTATTTTTCTCAAAATCTGCGATGAACGATAATCCAATGGAATAGGTGCCCTCCTTCCCAGCAGCAGAACTTTGCAAATTATCATACTCATAAGATGAATTTCACAGCTTATGTCTTTATTATACTTTGATTTATTGGAATGATAAGTCCGGATGTTGAAAGGTCAAGTTTGCAAAGATTGGACATTTGCAATCCGTTAGTTTTGAAGCATTGCCTGCAGGGCAGGTTATTGGAAGGAAGAAATAGAATATTTATAGAGAGAAATGCATGACCTTATAGAAAGAAATGATAGGGGGTTTTCATTTGGACAAAAACAAATATTCAGCGATTGCGCATCAGCATCATTCTATTTTTAATCCTCTTCCTGCATCAAAAATAGACAAAATAATCAAACTTCTTTCTTTGCATGCCAGTGACAATGTGATTGATATTGGGTCTGGAAAGGGCGAAATCCTTCTTCGTATTATTGAAAGATATAAAGCGAAGTGTACAGCCATTGAACAGTTTGAGGGATATGCAGAGAAACTGAGACTGTGTGCAGGTAAAAGAGGGATTTTAAAGAAAATTGATATCATACAAGAAGATGCCAAAGAGGCCATAAAATCTGTCAGCAAGCCATTTCATACAGGGATCTGCATCGGTGCTTCCCATGCTTTAGGAGGATACCGCAAAACTATCGAGGCACTCACAAACCTGGTTGAAAAGGGCGGATACATAGTCATTGGGGAGCTCTATTGGAGAAAGCATCCGGATGAGGAATACTTAAAGGGGTTTGGTGCAAAGGAAAAGGATCTGCTTTCTCATGCAGAAAATATTTTTACCGCAGAGGAATACGGACTGACACCAGTATGGGCAGCAACTGCAAGTGAAGATGACTGGGATTGTTATGAATGGCAGTATTCGAAGTCTATTGAAGATTATTGCTTTCATCACCCTGAAGATCCTGACTCGAAAGCTATGCTTGAGAAAATCAGGAGCTGGAGAAGGCTCTATTTAAAATGGGGAAGAGATACACTTGGATTTGGTTTGTATCTTTTCAAGAAGAAAAGTGACTAGATTCTAAATAGAAGAGTGGGAAGGCGAATGTCAGCTATTCAAAAAGATGTTGTTTTACTAGATTTTTACCGTTCAGAATATGAATCGAATTTAATAGAGTATTACTTGCCGCCTGAACAGCAAATTTACACAGCAGCTCCTTTGGATGCAGTTGAGAAATGCAGCACGGAAAGTGATCGATATCCAGTTGTCATTCTTCATAATGGTACTCTTGCCGGATTTTTTGTCCTGCACGGATGGGAAGGAGTAAAGGAATTCAGCACCAATGAGAAGGCTATTCTCCTGAGATCCTATTCGGTTAATGAAGCATTTCAAGGGAAGGGGATAGCTAATCAATCAATGCAGCTTTTGCCTTCGTTTATCACAAAGCATTTTCCAGAAGTAAATGAAGTGATTTTAGCAGTGAACCATAATAATCATAAAGCTCAATATGTTTATCAAAAAGGCGGCTTTGAAGATAAAAAGTTTCGTGCGATGGGTAAAAAGGGAGAAATGTTTATTTACCATATGAAAATTTAAATAGAATGGAGTTACATTCATTGAACTCATGCGATGAAATATTGACTGAGCCTGTTATATTAGCCTTCTGTTATGATCAAAAATAAGACTGAATTGCCAATACGAAACAACACGTGGTATGGAATTGCTGCGCAGATTTTCGGGTAAAATCCTAATTAAAAGCGGGTGAAATGATGAAGATTGGTACCGCGCGCAGGATAGCTGCTGAGTGGGTCAGGAAGTTTGCGGCTAATAAAAGCAGCTTTCGGGGAGCTTATTTTGCCGGCTCGACCATCGAGCTGCCGGAAGATGCTGAACTCCCTGCAGCATCTGATGTTGATGTGATGATTGTCCTTGATGAGGACGCTGCACCGCTTAAGCTTGGAAAGTTTTTTTATCAGGATGTTCTGATCGAGGCTTCCTATCTTTCTTGGAAAGAGCTTGTTCCGGTTGAACAGGTCATGACGTCTTACCATTTAGCAAATAGTTTTCGCAGGAACACGATTATAGAGGATCCGACTGGGCATTTGCATCGCTTGCAAAAAGAGACGGCTTCACGATTTGCAGAGAGAGAATGGGTGCTGAAAAGATGCGGGGATGCTAAACAAAGAATTGTAAGCGGTCTGAATTCAATTGACGAAGCAGCACCATGGCATGATCAGGTAACCTCATGGCTGTTTCCGACAGGTGTAACGACACACGTTCTCTTGGTTGCTGCCTTAAAGAATCCTACCATCAGGCTTCGTTATTTAGCTGTCCGAAATGTGCTTAACTCTTATGGCCAAGACGCAATCTATACCGATTTATTAACACTCCTGGGCTGTGAGCAATTGTCATCAGAACGAGTGGAAATGCACCTGGATGAATTGGCTTTTACATACGATAAGGCTGCATCTTTAGCAAAAACTCCCTTTTTCTTCAGCAGTGAAATCACCCAAGAAACAAGGCAGATTGCGATTGATGGAAGCCGTGAACTGATCCGCTCGGGCTTTCATAGAGAAGCGGTCTTTTGGATTGCTGCAGTGTATGCAAGATGCCATAAAATTTTGGCAGCTGACGCGTCGCCTGAAGTGCAAGAGGCGCTTGCACCAGCATTTGAAGCCTTGCTTGAAGATCTTGGGATTGCATCCAGCAGTGACTTGCTAAGAAGACGGGAAAAGGTATTTCGGTTCTTGCCAAAACTGATGGATACAGCGGAAGCGATCATGAACGAAAATCCATTCATTCAAAAGGGAGGCTGAGCGAATCATTCAGCCTCACATAACCTGCTTTCAACTACTTGATCCAGCCATTCACTGACTAAAGGATGGAATAATTGATTTTGTTCTATGTGGAGATTATGACCGGCCCGATCTAGGGCAACAAAGGTAGCATGAGGAAACTCTTCTGTGAGCTTCCACTGATCCTGATATCCCACTACATGGTCCTGTCTGCCGGTTAGAATTAGGGCAGGTTTAGTATATGGCTGATCAGGACCTTCCTTATTTATTTCGAGATCATACTGACGCCGGATCCGTTCCAAAAAAGAAGTATCTGCCGCTTGAAGGCCGGAAAGGATCTCTTGCTCAAAGCGGTTCCAATTGTAATAATCCTGTACGACTTGAATAGAGGTAAAGTCCTCTTAATTTTGCTAAACATAGCAGCGGCATTTTTATTTTCCATACTGTAATGGTAGTGAATTACCTAAGCATTTTCAAGTACAAGGAAGACAGGGGAGTATGATAACATAAGGTTAAAAATTCCATATGGAAGGGTGATCTTGTGATTCTCCGTTCTGTAAAACCATCAGACTACTATGCGATTTCCCCATTAATAAATAAATGGTGGGGCGGCAGGCAAATGGCTGATATGCTTCCGAAACTATTCTTTGATCACTTCACCTCGACTAGTTTCATTGCTGAAGAGGGAGGAAAAACGATTGGCTTTCTAATCGGATTTCTCTCTCAATCACATGCAGATGAAGCCTATATTCATTTTGTGGGAGTAGATCCGGATTATAGAAAACAGCATTTCGGCAGGCAATTATATAACCGATTCTTTCAAACGGCGAAAGAAGGCGGAAGGAATAAGGTGCGGTGTGTGACATCTCCGGTTAACAGAACCTCCATTGCATTTCATGGGAAGATGGGATTTGAGATGGAAGCAGGGGACAGGGTGGAAGATGGGGTGCCGATTCATACAGATTATGATGGGCCAGGGCAGGATCGGGTGCTGTTTTTGAAAAAACTGCCTTTTTAATTGGCTGTTTTCGCAAACTTTTGTATGGGGGCGCATTTATTCCGAGGGAGTTTCCAACCTCAAATTATGAGCAAAAGGATGGTCCGGAGATCTAATGAGAGTAAGGATGTCACTTCTCCATCAATTTGGATACCAGTTATGAAAAGGTGACTATGTTTCAAAGTGAAAAAACAGAAGTGAGTGCTCTGGAGAACTCATCTCTGTTTTTTTGCAATTTACTTCTCCATCATCCTCAAGAGGAATTCCGTTTTCGGCATCTGATAGTCATCGTTATGATGAATATCCAGCGTCATTAAACCGGACAGCACGATAAAATAATTAGAGATGATTTCGCGGTAATCCCCTTCGACGATTTCTCCGAGCTGCTGTCCTTCAAGAATTAGGGGTTCCAGCAATTTAATATATTTTTCCATTGAGTAATCTGAGAGCAGTTTTTTAACTGCTTCAGGAACTTCATCTGAAGTTCTCGCATGGTGAATGAGAAGGAAATAGAGCTGGCCGTCTTCCTCTAAAATAATGTCTGTCAGCACCTTCAATTTCTCCATCGGTGAACCAGGAATTTGATAAATTTTCCGAATTCCGGTGACAGAATCATTCATAGCCCGTTCAATAAGTTTTATGAACAGCTCATCTTTTGAAGTGAAGTACCGGTACATGAGACCCTGACTGATCCCTGCTTCCGCACTGATCATACTCATTTTTGTTCCGATAAGGCCTCGGCGGGCAAAAATCTTTAAAGCCGCTTCCATGATCTGCTCTTTTCGGTCATCCCGTTTTTGCTTTAATTGCTCTTCATTTAGAGGGGACAGTGTTGATGCACTCCTTCTTATTATGTTTGATAGCATTATTGATTATTTTACCAGATCCTGTGCCCGATAGATTGGAATATCCCCCGATATAAGAGAAACGATTTCCGCGAGAATTTTATCAACTGGCTGATGATAAGCTCCCCGAAGTTCTTCCAGCAGCTCAATCCCCTCAGAAGAGGACTCCAGAACAGAGGTTACAACGTTCTCATTGAACAGCTTGGAAGACGGAACAGAAAGCGTATTGACAGCCCAGTACAAACCATATAGATCAAATTTTTTCTGTTCAGTCGTAAATTTTAGCAGGAAATCCATAAATTTTTGAACAAAATCGATTCCCTTAAGAGGTCTGTCACTTTTGTATTCAACATTCTTCCATTGAAGGTCAGCAGCACAATTCAGCCACCAGGCCGGAGAGATATTTTTCTGAAAAGCAAAAAGCAAACGGCGTTCCAGGTAAGGCTCTGGCTGCATCTTTTCACTGATTAAAAAACGCTCAAGTGTTTCAGCTTCCATTGCTGCAACCGTCATGCCCTGGCCGAATATCGGATCGAACGTGCATATGGCATCACCAAGAACGAGAAGACCGCTCGGCCAATTCGCTATATCTTCATAATGGTGACGGATGATCTCAGGGATGCGGAAGCTTTTGGGAGGTGTGATGGGTTCAAGATCTTTTACTGTATCTGCAATGATAGGTGAGGAAAGATCTTTAAGGGCTTGTTCAAATTCCCCTGTTTCATAAGGAGGATAGTTCCCGCCAGGTCTTCCGAGAGCCAGCTCGGCAATTTGGTTTTCAATAAAGGAAAAAACACCAGTCATAGTCCCGTTTTCCGGATCTCCAGCAAGGTTGATCACGTCCAATTGATCAGCAAGTTCTCTTCGGTGGGAGGGGAGCTTATATCGCCGTGTGCTGTACCCGAGCTTTATTGTCAGGACATCAGGACAGGGGACATCAAATCCATGCTCTGTCAGCCATTTCTCTGTCTTGGAAGTCCTGCCGCTTGTATCTGCTGTCAGATCTGCTGTATACGTTAGTTCATCCTGAGTTTTCCTGTTGCGGACAGCTACACCCAGGACATGTTTTTCTTCCGAAAATAAGAGGCCTGTTACTTGGTGGGCTGGGAAGAAGCAGATGTTCGGTATCTTTTTTACACGCTCCCGAATAACCCATTCAAGCATCTGCCTGCTGAATTTGATATCATTTCTGGGGTATTTAAGCACAATGGCTCCATACTTATTTTGCTGATGTACGGTTTTATTCAGTGAGGAAGGAGCACCCTTCAAAATAAGGTCCTCTTCAAATCCAGGAAAGAAATGGTTGGTAATTTCTTTGCCCCGAAATGTGAAGCGGTGAGGATGATAGGCTTGAGGAGTGCCTGGTCTTTCATCAGGTCCATCAGGCAGCTCATCTTTTTCGAAAATATAAACCTCTCGATAAAAATCGGAAAGTACTCTAGCTGCAAGAAGGCCTCCAAATCCTCCGCCGATCACAATCGCCCGTTTCATTTTTGCTGTCATCCATCCATTCCCCCTTTAATTTTCTAATACCGTTTTTAATGCTTCTAGATCTTTTTTTCCTGTAAGAATCGCTTCTGAAAATTTTTCATCTGACATCCCCGGAAGCTGATAACCGGTTAATAACACTGTGCATCCAGCACCATTCGGAATTACCCTCATCGCATCAATAATTTCAACGCCTGGATCAGGAGATGTGACATGATCCAAAATCAAGTAGGGATTCTTCTTCGTTACCTGTATGGAAGATAAGGAGTAAGGTGTCTCCATCACCCAGCCAGTTTCCTCTTTTTTAATGGACGTACAATAGGAAACCCATTTTGGAAAATTTCCTAGATCATGCGCAAAATCATAAACTTCTTCTGCCGGAAGGCTGATTGATACGCTGATGGTTTCGCAAGCGATATAGTTAGTCATTTAATAATCACTCCCTTGTTTTAAAAATGAATGACTAGTTCATTCATTAACTTATGTTATTTTTTGTAAAATGTCAATGAGGAAAAATATATTTTTTCTTTTTATAAAACTAAAAGGTGTTATATAATGAATGTGAAACTAAAAGGTGTTATATTTTGAATGCAAAAAGGAGAGAGCATATGGAACAGGATATCAAGCAGGTTGCTGTTTTCAACGCACCTATACAGAAGGTCTGGGAAAAAGTGACGACTTCAGAAAGTATCGCTTCATGGTTCATGCCCAATGATTTTGAACTAAAGGAAGGACATGAGTTTCATTTACAATCACCGTTTGGCCCATCTTCCTGCAAGGTGCTAAAAATAGATGCCCCAAATGAGCTCGTTTTTTCATGGGATACAGAAGGCTGGGTAGTTTCTTTTCTTTTGAAGGAATTGGAGAGCGATCAAACAGAATTCACCTTAATTCATAGCGGCTGGAAAAACGCAGAAGATCTTATCGGGAAAGCCAATGAAAAAACCTCTATTATTCGTGATAGAATGGCCGGCGGCTGGATAAGTATTGTTAATGAGCGCCTGCGCAATACGGTGGAGAGCTAAGTGTCTGCCTTAAAGCATGATGTGTTTCAGGCGATTGCTGATCCGACGAGGAGACAGGTTCTTAAGCTGCTGGCGGAAAAAGAATTGCCAATTTCCGAAATCACATCTCATTTTTCGATCAGCCGTACAGCTGTATCCAAGCATCTGCGAGTTCTTTCTGAAGCTGATTTAATACAAGGCCAAAAAAAAGGCAGGGAAAAAATTTATAGGCTCCACCCTGAGCCCCTCATGGAACTGAAGCAGTGGCTATCTTACTATGAAAGGTTCTGGGAGAATAAGCTGTCGCAGCTGAAATTCGCGGTTGAAAATGAAGAACAAGAATATGAAAGGGAATCGCAGCGTTGAGCGATTTCCTTTTTTCATTTGGTTAGGCTCTTTTCTTAAACCTTGTTGCTCATGACCCTATATTTATTCCTGGAAACCATTGGCAGGGCAAAAACTTTAAGAAAAGATGCCCCGAAACTGATATTCATGCGTTTTTAAGCTCATGCGAACAGCATTTTGAGAAAACAGCCTTTGGTTAAAAATATTTTCAGCATCTTAGGGGAAATTAAGGAAAAGAACTTGCGAGGAAATTTACATGAAGCCTTTCATTTACACTTTCATGCTGCTTGCTTCCATTTTTATTGCAATGCCTGTTCATGCCTTATCGCTTCCTTGCAGTCTGGTTTTAAATCCAGCAGGGGATCAATTTCCGAATGCAAAGGGGGCTGCTCTTCTCTATAAGGCGAAAATGACGCCTAGCTTTCCCCGGACAAGTATCAGTATTCTTGCCGTGCATCTTCCAAGGCCCTCCTCACTCGGTAACTATGACAGTTATGAAGGATTTGCATTTATACCAAATGAGATTTCCTGGCGATTTAGGCTCTATTCGACTCCTGAAAAAGAGGATCCAACATGGGCAGGCAGGTTTGACTTAATCACTTCTGAAATGACTCAAGCAAGGGTACAGGTGCGTCTTTCCAATTCGAAAACAGAAAAATTAGGTTCAAGCATCTTAACAGGATCAGTTAAACAATGTCTAAAAAGATGAAATTTCCTATCCCTTCATAAATAAAAGAGCGTATAATGAAAGCAGCACCGACTGACTTTGTTTTTTGGATAAAAAAGGAAGGATGGTGAGTTGCGATGAAAAATCGTGAGAAAAAACGGAAAAAGAGACTCGAGCTTTTAAAAGATTACCTTAAAAACAGGCTGAAAAATTTAAATCCTAAACTGGGTAAGAAACCAGTTTCTTAAAAAAATAAATAAAGGTTAAAGAAGCATCTTTTTATGACAGATGCTTCTTTTTTGAGTTCTTTTAAACCTTGTTGATTGGAGCGGGTGCTGAGACTCCTGCTTAGAAAAGCGTGTCAAGGGAGACCTCGCAGGAGCAAAGCAACGAAGAGGGTCTAAGGTAAGCCCGCTAAAGCTTGAGTGCCTGATTGCTGCAATCAACAGCCAAGTTTAACATTATATTTTTTTAAAAAAATATAATATTAAGCAATTCCATTTTTTTTATCAATATAAAGAGTTATAATTTAAACGTTGCAGTTGTACTGGAGGGAATAACATCAATGAAATTATTTGCACTTGATATGGATGGGACCACTTTATCTTCTAAAAATGAAATAAGTCCTGAGAATATTCAAGCTATAAAAAAAGCACAAAGTCTTGGACATAAAGTAATGGTTTTATCCGGCAGGGCGCCGGAATCAATCAACAAACTTTTAGATAAATATGATATTCATCTTCCGATTGGCGGAAGTAATGGAACAGCAGTGTTTGCAGATGGAAAATTGTTAGAGTTAACTTCTTTAACTGACTCACAAGATCGAATCATAGCTGAAGAAGCCGAAAAGGAAGTTGTTCCTTTTAAGATCTATACCAATAAAGGTATTTATTTTCACAGTGAGTGGTCAGTCAGGTTAGAAAAAGTTCTGTCTTCGGGTGCTGTACCTGCTGAGCATTATGAAGATGAAAATTACGAGAAAATGATAAGAATTCCAAATACATCTGAAGAAGCCCTAATTTTCGATGACATCAGAACCTTATTGATGGATGAGGAATTAACCATACAGAAATTTTTTATTTTGGTATTGGATCCGATTCAAAGGAATCGGATATTGACTTCAATGAAATCCATTGAGGGTGTGTATGTCACAACTTCTTCTCCTTTTAATATTGAAATAATGAATATCAACGGGAACAAGGGAAATGGCTTAAAAGTAATGGCAAAGTATTTAAATATTCCTTTAGAAGATACGGTTGCTATTGGGGATCAGTATAATGACATTCCTATGTTCAAAGCTTCTGGATTTTCGATTGCAATGGGGAATGCGCAAGAAGAAATTAAAAGAATGAGCGACTATATAACGTTAACCAATGATGAAAATGGAGTTGCCCATGCTATTGATTATGTTTTAAGTTCAAATTATTTAACGTCTGTCAGTAATAAGATTAAGGATCCTATTTTTTAAGAATGGAATAAGAATAATTACGGGAAACTCGTCGATCATTGACGAGTTTTTTTATACCATTTTTCCATATTCATTTTCGATTGACTTAGAAAGAGCTTATTGCAGGGTTCGGTTTGAGTGTGCGGTTTCGAATTTCTTAATTGGCTTTCATTTTTGGATTCAGTTGATTGGCTCCGCGTTTCTTCTGTATTTAGGAATGACTGCACTTAGATCGAAGCCGGTTTTTGTGCAGGGTAAAACAAAAAGAATAAGTGCATTTAACGGTTTTCTTTCGAGTTTTTTGCTAACGTTGACCAATCCAATGACGATTTTAACCTTCGCAGCCATCTTTGGTGCCTACGGTTTTGCTTCTGAAAGCAATCCTCTCTCTGCGCTGCTTATTGTTTCAGGAGTATTTTGCGGTTCTTCTTTATGGCGGCTGCTCATATCAACCGGAGCTGGCTTGCTGAAGAACCGGACAAACGGTAAATCTTTGGCTCTTATGAACAGAATATCCGGTGCTGCTATTCTTCTTTTCGGAGTCTTTTTTCTTTTGAGATCACTCGTGTAATAAAAAAGGGACATCTAAATCGCAAACAATTTAGATGTCCTCTTTTAACATGCTCCTTTCTATTATGGGAATTCAGCCTAAACCTTTAATCAATTGTGAAATGTACTTATATTATCGTGGCAGTAATTGTGATAGCTTTAAAGTATAATATGGAATAATAGGAGCTTGTATGAAACAGTTCCAAACACAGGATCAAGGACTGAATATGAAAGGTAACGAAGATGAATATAATAAAGGATTTTTTGCTGCAGCTAACGTTTATGGTCTTACCTATATTTATTTACTTTACACTTATTACGGAAAAGGTAAAGAGTGATAAAAATAGAAAAGTAATTATGTTCATTTTATGGGGAATATCAATCATTTTTTGCATGTCCTTTCCAGTGAGTTTTGGTCAAAATGGCCGTTTAGATTTAAGAATTATCCCTCTATTACTTGGGAGCTTATACGGCGGATTTTTGCCATGCATCTTCCTATCAGCAATTATTATCCTTTATCGGCTTTATTTTGGAATAAGTATAGGATTTTATAATACTGTACTTGTTTTGTTATTATCAGTGCCTGTTATATTGTTTTTTCTAAAATCGTTTGCCAGTTCGAAGAAAGATAAAAGGGTTAAGATTGTTGTTTCTCTTTCCTTTTGCTACGGTCTTATTGGTCTTGCTGTTTCTGGTATTTTAAGAGGTTTTTCCTTAGATTATCTTAAAGTACAAGCTATTTATCTGATTTTTGTAGTGGCAGTTACTTTTCTTTTTACTATGTTGAAAGAAACGATTAGGGAGATCCAACAGCTGCGATCAGAGATGCAAAACTCAGAAAAATTACGTATTATTAGTGAGTTAGCAAGCGTTTTTGCTCATGAAATTAGAAATCCGATGCAGGTTACCCGTGGCTTTCTTCAACTTCTAAACGAGCCTGATTTACCTGATGATAAGAAGAAATATCTCCAAATATCCATTGAAGAATTAGATCGTGCAAATGAAATTATTAATGATTTTTTATCATTTGGAAAACCTTCTATCAATAGCAGCGAAAGAATCAACGCAGGTTATCAGTTAAAACGTGTTGTCAATATCATTCAAAATTACTCCCTGAACCATAATGTTGAATTGAAAACGGATATTCTTGAAAACTGCTGGATTTATGCTAATCCTCAAAAATTAAACCAGTCATTGATTAACATTTTAAAAAATGCGATAGAGTCTATGCCGAATGGCGGAAGTGTTTGGATTACATGTACTTCAACTGATGATGGATATATCAAGATTACCATCAAGGACCAAGGAATAGGCATGACAAAAAACCAAATTGATAGGCTTGGGTCCCCATTTTATTCCTTAAAGGAAAGCGGAACAGGACTAGGAATGATGATCAGTTTTCAAATTGTCCGTTCTTTCAAAGGTAAGATACAAGTTAACAGTGAAAAGGATAAGGGGACAGAATTCATTATTCTTTTCCCTCAAATAAATTAATTAAAGGATCAACTTCTCCTTTCGTTTAAAAAGGAGGTAGGATAGATGCAAAATTAGCACAGTCATTGGACTGTGCTAATTTTATTTTCTATTTCTTTGTGGAAGCGAGGAGAATCGATTAGCTCAGCACTTTCCTAAGATCAAAACGCCAGTCATTACACTTCATAAAGCTTCCCTGCGGATATTCAAATTCACATTCCGAGATTCGTTCAAAATGGAGCTTTTGGCAAATGGCGTTTGAAGCTGGATTGTTTATTGACGGGAAGGCATGAAGATAGTTGCATTTTTCCTTACTGGCAGCATGAGCGATCGCTTGTACAACAGCCTCACTGGCTATGCCCTTTCCCTGAAAGTGAGGCAGCACACCCCAGCCCATTTCATAAACTGTTTCTCCTTGCCACTGTCGTTCCCAATACCCCACAGAACCGGCAGCTTCTTGATCGGATTCGAAAACTATGCTAAACATACAGCCTGTATCCCCGATACTGAGGTACCGATCATGGCGTCTAATAACCTGTTCCTCAGTTTCAGGGCCGCCAAGGTGTTTTGTCATTTCAGGCGCATTCAGCTGAAAAAGCAAAGGAAGGTTGTTCCTTGCCCAAGGCTGTATGCTAACTTGTAATGCTTCTCCCATTCTTCTCACTCCTCATCTATTTGAGATCGTTTTTTCCGCTTTGTAACTATTCTTTTTGCTCAGTACCATGTCCTTTCTGAAAAAGGGGGAAATCGATGGTCTTTTTTAATTACTTTCAAAACAACTTGTAATTCTTCATGAAATATATTCCATTTTTCTGTTGACTTAGAGTCAGCTCGAAGGTATATATCAGAAGATCGACTATTACGAACAATATGTAGAGATGATTGAAGAAAAGGGGATTTAAAAAATGACTAATAGCCGTTATGAAACAGGTTTGAACATTATGAATAAGATTTTCGGTGAAGCAGCCGCAAGCCATACACGCGGGAATTTGAAGGAAACAGCACCTGATTTTGAAAAAATGCTTGTTGAATTTCCTTTTGGCGACCTTTACTCAAGGCCTAGGCTTGATGTGAAAACCCGTGAAATCGTGACAATCTCATCATTGGCAGCATTGGGATTTGCGGCTCCTCAGCTGAAGGTTCACATAAACGGGGCATTAAATGTCGGCTGTACGGAGGAAGAGATCATCGAAATCATGATGCAATTGGCAGTCTATGCTGGTTTTCCGGCGGCTCTAAACGGACTGAATGCTGCAAAAGAAGTATTTGACTCTAGAAAAAGCTGACGAGACTATCAAATGATTAATAGGGATGTTTCATTTACATGGCTCGGATTGGCGGTTTTTTTATCAAAACCCCAGGAGGGAAGAAAATCCTGATTGATTCATGGATCCATAATAATCCTTCTTGTCCTGAAAATATGAAAAACATAAAGAGCGTTGATTATATTTTTTTAACCCATGCTCACAGGGAGAAGTTATTTTCAGGGTAGTCATTTAAAAAAAGGCTGTTTTCGCAAAGATTGTTGCTATTTGTATAGTCTTTGAACACGCATAGTGATTCGCTTCGTGGCATCTTTTATTAAAATTTGCAACTGTATTCTCGCTCTAAATTCACTTAAATGGACGAAAAAACAACAAAGTTTAAGAAAAGAGCCTAAAAAAAACATAAAAAACCTTTAAAACCGATCCAAACTGGATTCCCGGTCTTAAAGGTTTTTTATTATTTATTTCACTTTATCAACAAATTCATTTGTATAGGTCTGGCTAATATCAACATTTTTTACAGCTGGTTTAAAAGCAGAGAGAATCTTTTGAACATTTTCAGGAACTCCAGCTGGCATTTTTCCATCTGCCGTAAACATTGGAAGCTGACCTTTAAGGGCTTGAATATATAAAGCTTTATCCCCTGCCCAATATTCTTCTGGCATTTTAGCAGCGATTTCTTCAGGAGTATGTGTGTTCAACCATTTCAATGTTTTTACATAAGCATTGGCTAATTTTTGAACCACATCTGGATTCTTTTTCACAAAATCATTGCTCATATATAGACTTGTTGATGCGTATTTTCCGCCCAAGGCTTTTTCTGTGCCATCCTTAGAATTCATGTCTACAAATGTGAATGCCATATTTTTATTCTTTAATATCGATGCAGTAGGTTCGCTTGTGACAGCAGCATCAATTCGGTTATTTTGCATTGCTGCAATTAAGGTTTGGCCCGCTCCAACCGGCAGCGGCTTATAATCACTTTCCTTATTGCCGCCTTTGACTACATTATAGCTTGCTAGCATGTTGGTGGAGGAACCCAGTCCTGTTACTCCGATGTTCAGCCCCTTTAAATCAGCCAGCGTTTTCACTTTATCCTTTAATCGATTAGAAACCATGAGCTGTTCCCCAGGAACGTCTGCCATCGTTACTACAGCTTCTACCTTTTTCCCTTTTGTCTGCAGATCAAGGGTATGATCATAAAATCCGCCAGCCCCGTCGACCTGTCCGGCTAAAAGTGCCAGCTCTGCGTCCTGACCTGCGCTTTCCTCTACAAGCGTTACCGTAATTCCTGCCTCTTTGTAGTAACCCAGTTTTTCAGCCAGCATGTATGGCATATAAATAATTTTCTCTAAACCGCCAACCATAATGGACACCCTTGATGGATCTTTCGCAGCAGTACTGCTGCTGTTGTCAGTTGTTTTGCTTGGTGCGGCAGACGTATTAGTGGAGGAACAGCCTGATAATAGCATGGCTACCATTGCTGCACCAGAAACCCCAGCACTTAATCTTTTCATTGTCTTGTTCATTCCAAAATTCCCCCTTATTTTAAAATAGCTCACAGCTAAACTTGCATTTCAGCCTTTCTTATTTATTGACGAATATGCCTCCAAGCGATAAACCGTTTTTCCAGCTTTGATACTCCCCAATCAGCGATCAGCGCCGTGATCGACAGGATTACCATTCCTGCAAATACACCAGTTGTATCAAACGCACCCTGAGATTGGGCAATAAGGTATCCAAGGCCTTCGGTTGCCCCAATAAATTCCCCAACAACAGCACCGATTAAGGCAAATCCAAAGCTTGAATGCAAACTCGATAAAATCCAGGTTAGCGCTGAAGGGATAATCACATGACGTGCCAGCTGGCGTTTGCTTGCTCCCAATAACCGAGCGTTATTCACCAAGTTCTGATCCACTTCTCTTACCCCTTGAAAAGCATTAAAGAAAACAATGAAAAAGGTAAGCACTAAACCAGAAGCCACTTTAGATGACATGCCAAGCCCAAACCATAAGATGAAAATTGGCACAAGTACGACACGGGGTATAGCATTGATCATTTTAATATAAGGACCTAATATAACTGAAAGCAGTTCATTCACACCTAGCGCGTAGCCGAAAATAATCCCCGCGATCCCGCCCAATATAAAAGAAAGGATTGTTTCTTCAAAGGTGACCAAGAATTGCTTATAAAGGGGACCTGCAGTAGTCCCGTGTACTGCCCATGACCAAATATGCTTTACAATATCGAATGGACTCGAGAAGAAAAATGGATCGATTATGTGGCTGCTTGATAAATACTGCCAGACTCCCATAAGAACAACAAACAATGAGAGCTGTAAGCTTAAATTGCGAATTCGAAGTTTTAACGCTTTCCTGCGCATCTCCGCTTTTCTTGAAATAATTTCAACATTAGCTGGACTTGGAATGGGGTTTGTTTGCATTCTCATTACTGATCATCACCTCGTCTTTCAAATCTTCCCAAATTTGTTTGTGGATTTTCATAAAAGCAGGGTCAAAGCTTATTTCTGCAACATTACGAGGTCTTGGTAAATCAATCTGATAATTTCCTTTTATCATTGCTCCAGGTCCGGCTGTGAGAACAATGACCCGGTCACTTAATGCAATGGCTTCTTCTAAATCATGTGTAATAAAAAATACCGATGCGGACGTTTCCTCCCAGATCCGCAGCAATTCATTCTCCATCAGATGACGGGTGTGTACATCCAGTGCCGAAAACGATTCGTCCATTAGCAGAATTTCAGGCTGTACAATGAGGGTTTGGGCTAATGCCACCCGTTTTCTCATGCCTCCGGATAGCTGGGAAGGATAATATCCTTCAAATCCTTTCAGGCCAACACGAGCGATCCATTTTCTCGCTTCATCATAGGCTTCTGCTTTACTCATTCCTCTTAAGCGAAGTCCTAAGGAGACATTATCAATCACAGTTTTCCATGGGAAAGCATTTTCTGTTTGGAATACACATGCAGCCCGCGGATTCGTTCCTTCTAATTTCTCACCAGAAATGAGAACCTCACCGGCAGTCGGGGGTTCAAACCCTGCAATCAAGGTTAGTGTGGTTGATTTACCACAGCCTGTTGGACCAACAATCGAAACAAATTCACCTTTAGAAATTTTTAAATCGATATTTCGCAGCACTGTATGGACTTCCCCGGTTGGTTTGATAAATTCTTTCGTCACTCCCTTTAGCTCAATCATGGCTGGAGTTGTTTGTGTCATGGCCTGATACACCTGTTTCCGAGCAGCATCCACTGTATTCCCCCATTTCTAAATTTGGTAGCGCTTACAAATTGAATTATAGAAAACTGACAATCCAATGGAAATATTTACCCGATATGTTTGATAAAAACAATAAAATCAATTTAAACGATTTTCCCAACGGTAAAAAGCCCTATTTTGATATAGACGATCCTTCTGTTTCTCATTAAAATAAAAATAGACACATTTTTCAGAAAATTAATATCGCTTCATCTAAATTGATCTCTGAATCCGGCAAGGAAGTGTATCGGGATGAAATCTAAAAAAGGTCCCATAAAGCTGCGAACCAAAATTATTGGTCTTATTTTGTTAAATCTTATATTTGTCCTTGTCCTTTTTGTTGTCACGCTTTCGTTTATTATGGTGCACAGGGAATATGATGAAGATGGTGTGAATGCTTTATCTGTTGCAAAAACGGTAGCTGGTTTGCCGGATGTTATCCAAGCCTTTAAAAAGCCTGACCCGGCGCTTGCCATTCAGCCGATTGCGGAAAATATCCGAAAGAAAACAGGGGCGCAGTTTATCGTTGTTTCAAACATGAACTTAATCCGTTACAGCCACCCTGACCCTTCAAAAATTGGCAAGCATATGGTAGGGGATGATGATAAACAGGTTTTGCGAGGGAAAGGAAGCATTTCACAAGCAACAGGAACTTTAGGGCTTTCCATACGGGGAAAGTATCCGGTCTATGATAACCAGCATCATCAAATTGGCATCGTTTCCGTAGGATTTCTAATACAGGACATATGGAAAAAGCTAACCTCTTTAATCTTAGAAATCATTGGTATAGGAGCAATTGCTTTAATTGTTGGTTTAATTGGTGCTTTTTGGCTCTCGGGTCATATAAAAAACCAAATTTTTAATTTGGAGCCCCACGAAATTGCCTTTCTTACCCAGCAGCAAGCTGCGATCCTGGAATCCATTCGGGAAGGAATCATTGCTGTTGATACGAATGGAAAAATAACCACTTTTAATCGGGAAGCCAAAAACATGTTAGCGGAGGAAACTGGTCCAATTATTGGGAAAGCGGTTACATCCATTCTTCCCGGTTCACGGCTCACAGAAGTCATAAACGAAGGAACGTCTCATTTTGACCAACCGATGATTATTGGCAATTCATTAGTCGTTGTTAACCGAATACCAGTTAAGCTCAACGGTGCAGTAATAGGAGCTGTAGCAAGTTTTCGCGACAAACTGCATCTTGATCAATTGGACAGGAGGTTGGCTGATATTGGCCAATATGTGGACACTTTGCGAAGTCAGAGGCATGAGTTTATGAATAAGCTTCACCTCATTTCTGGTCTAATTCAAATGAAGGAGTTTAAGCTTGTTAAAGAACTCATTGAGGATGTCCATAGCGAACAGCAAAACATGCTCGACTTTTTCCTTGCTCGGGTTCGCGACCCGGCAATTGTGGGTGTTCTTATCGGCAAAATGCATCGGGCAAAAGAATTGGGAATACAGCTTACAATTACTGATGACTCAAAAGTACCTGAGGTATGCCCGCATAGGGAAACAGTGCTGACGCTGCTTGGAAATGCGATAGAAAATGCTATGGAAGCAATAAAAACGATCGAAAAGGAGACGGCCCCTGCGGCTTCGATAACGATCCATATTAAAGAGGAAGCTGAGCGCCTATTTATTGAAGTGAGCGATACAGGGCCGGGAATTGATCCTGAACTGGGAGACCAAATATTTGAAGATGGCGGTACAACAAAAGGAGATGGCAGGGGTTTGGGTTTAGCATTAGTAACCCGTTTAGTTTCGAGAATAGATGGAAGGATCTTTATGATCTCTTCCCCGGAAGGAGCAACATTACAAGTAAGTTTACCAAGGGTGGAGGGGTAGAGAGTGAGTCATCAATTATTACGCGTGCTCGTTGTGGATGATGATTTTATGATTGCAAAGCTTCACGGAACGTTTATTGCCTCTCAAAAAGGATACCAATTAGCTGGAATCGCACATAGTTTTGAAGAAGCCATATCAATGATGGATATGATTCTACCTGATTTGCTTCTTTTAGATGTTTATTTACCAGACCGTTCTGGAATCGATCTGCTGAGGACCATTCGCTTACAAAATAGACGTTGTGATGTAATTTTAATAACTGCCGCTAAAGAGCTTGAGATCGTCGAAGATAGTTTCCGTTTCGGGATCATTGATTACCTGATCAAACCTTTTGACTTAAATCAGCTTCAGGCTTCCCTTTTGAAATACAAGATTTTCAAAACACGTCTTTCAGCATCCAGCCAGCTGGACCAAGGAACTGTGAATGATTTGAAAAAGCTGAGGGTTTCTGAATCATCGTCTATCCCGCTTAATCAAAAGGGAATTGACTTACGCACCCTAGAGAAAATAAAAAAAGCCGTCACCCAATCTCCAGATGCCCTAAGTGCTGATCAGATTGCAAAATTGGCAGGTGTCAGTCTATCGACAACCCGAACGTACCTTACCTATTTGGTCGATGAACATGTATTGATTGAAGAACAGCAATATGGAACAGTCGGTCGTCCTTTAAGAATGTATCGGATTGCAAATTAGATTTATTTAACTTATCAGACATACTCAAGCAGCGATCAGATGGGAAACGGCTCATGGCCATCTTCTTTGTTTTCATAAGGATGTTTGATATGGCAAAACCAAATGAGAAAGCTAACAGAAATCAATTCAGCAATAGCAGGTGTTCCGATGCTTATTTGGGTAATCAATAGAAAACGTAAAAAGAGGTCCAATAGGGCCTCTTTTCAACAATCAATATCCTTTTTCATAGCTTATCTTATTATTTGACGGCTCTTCGCCTTTTACATACTGTTTTAAGTTGGGAATGAAAATATCCTCTATAACCCGCTGATCATAGTATTCTGTAGAACCTGCGGTGTGAGGGGTCAATATAACATTCTCCATTTCCCACAAAGGGCTGGATTCTTGAAGGGGCTCTTTTTCAAATACATCAAGTCCTGCCCCTGCAATGCTTCCCTGCTGCAGTGCTTCGATGAGTTCTTCCTCAACCACAATGTCTCCGCGTCCGATATTTATAAAAATTGCTGTATCCTTCATCAGGTCAAATTGCTCTCTTCCAAACATCTTTTCTGTTTCTTTAGTTAAAGGAAGCGTTACAACGACAAAATCACAATCCGGAAGCATTTCGTTCAGCTGCTCTGGCGTGTACATCCTGTCCACATATTCCTCTTCCTTGCCGGAGTGGCGCAGGCCCAGAACCTTCATCCCAAATGCCTTGGCAATTTTGGCGGTTTCTTTTCCAATCGCGCCAATTCCTAAAATGCCAATTGTTTTATTGTGGATTTCAAGCTTTAAGTCAGCATGATGCCACGTTTTTGCCTGCTGGTTTCGCACATAAGCATGAATTTTTCTCGTCAAGCTGAGCATCAGAGCAAAAATGGTTTCTGAAATTGGAAAAGCGTGAACGCCATTTGCGCTTGTTAACAGCACTTCTTTCTTCTCCAGCGTATCAAGAGGAAGGCTGTTAACTCCTGCACTCCACGTCTGAATCCATTTCAGTTTATTTTCTTCTTGCAAAGAAGGCTCCATTGCTTTTTTCCAGCCTGCAATGATTTCTGCCTCAGCGAGCTGATCCTTCCAGACAGACTCTTCTTTCCCTGCTAAGATTTCCCAATCGGGAATGATCTCCTGTACTTTGTTTACATATGTATGATCTAGATTTTGAGCAATAATAAGTTTTCGTTTTGCCAATGAAACCGTCTCCCATCCCATCCATTTGAAAATATTGTATCAAAAAATGGGATGGAGACGGTAAGGTTAGGCTTTTTTAAATTAGAAAGGCTTCGTGACCATTAGTACAATTAACAGAATGGCTGCCGTATGTAAAAACCCATTATATGGAGCTATTTTTTTGCTGATTTGTAAGTAAGAGTCCGGTAATTCTTCACCCTCATAACCATCAAGAATCTTTTTTTGCTCGGCCATTCTTTTAGGGAGAATAACAGCAACTACCGGCTGCACAGCAACAAAGAGAACGAGAGAAGCTATGTACCATACCTTTGTGAACAGAAATGGGTTCAGCGCGCCTAATAACAGACCTGTGATAAGAAGGGTTAAGCTTCCGATCTTCGCGAGTTTTTCGATACCTTCATTCACATGAAAAGCAAACTGAGCTTGGGAAGCTGTTTTCGGCCTGTTCATTAGAATAGGGATTGCAAACGTGGCTCTAAGACCGCAAACGGCTGCAATAACATGGATTAAAACAAGAAAACCATATAGACTCATGAATCAATCCTCCTGCATACAATATAGGATAATAATACCAAATTATATTTCGTAAAAGGAAAAAATATACAAATTTTACAAAACTGAAACAATAAGCTGATTATTTTTTCTGAAAAAAAAAGGAATATTCCTTTTCGAAAACGATCTAAAGTACAAACTTCCTGAATAAACATAATAGTGTAACAAAGTCTTCCTGGCAGATAAAAATGACAAAAATGGGGGGAAGGATCATGGGCACTTTTTTGTTTATTCTTCAGATTATTTTAGTGGTTGCATTTGTTCTTTTCGGATTCATGAAGTTTGGAAAACAGATGGGGGAGGAATTTGAGCGGTTTGGCTACTCAGCCTGGTGCAGAATTGTAACGGGACTTGTAGAGCTTGTGGCGGCCGTACTTCTCATCGCTGGCTTCTGGAACAAGACTTCTCTTGCATGGGGCGCGCTTTTGATTTCCTTAACGATGATCGGAGCTGTTATCACTCATCTTAAAGTAAAGGATTCGTTTTCAAAATACGCTTCACCGCTTGTTTTGCTAATCATTGGATTAATTGTTTTGTTCTCCAATTGGGGTTCTCTTTTCGGATAACTGACTGAAGAATGCCGGCCATTACGCCGGCATTTTTTCGCCGTCTAGGAAACTATAAAATCTAGATCTGTGGATATTTGTTCTGGGATAGGGGAGGTGGTTATAGGGGGAGCTGTGTATAAGGGAGGAAATTGTGTATAAGGGGGGAGCCATGAGCATAAGGAGGAAAGCCGAGCATAATGGGAAAAAGCTGCGCATATTGTGAGTAACCGATTACAAATGAGTGAAGCCGAGCGTAATGAGATTTTGTAGTGCATAAACTCTGGAAAGCCGTGCATAAACACCGAAAACCCGTGCATGAACTCCAAAAAGCTGTGCATAAACTTCGAAAACCCGTGCATAAACTCCAAAAAGCTGTGCATAAACTTCGAAAACTCGTGCATTAACCCCGCGTCACTGCCAAAAAATCAGTGAAGCTTAGCTCTTAGTCTTAAAGTAGCTCTATTTTCTATTCAAAATCAAAGGCTTTTTTCATAATCTTTGCTGTTTTTCATTCAATCAAGTGAACATCAAGCTAAAAAAACTGCGAATTTTTAGGAAAATAAACCACAAAGCTATTCTTTATGCGTGTTCTTAGACCTTACGATTCGCAGCATTCAATGCGAAAACAGGCAAATCCAAAGAAAGTGAATGAAAATCCTCTATTAAGCCCCTAAATGCTTCAAAATAAATGGTTCTGTTAAATTTAAATTTATATAGGAATTAGGGGACCATTCATTTGTCGAGGTCCCCCATTCTTGTTCAACTAACTCCCCCGTTAAGCTCAATAGCAAATGAATTACAACTTGTTATTTCTCCCAAAGCTCGACCAGTCGACCTTCAGGATCTTCAATCCAAATAAACTTTCCAAATTCACTGATCTCTTTTTTCTTTGCAAGAGGTACACCAATATGTTCAAGATGGTTAATAGTTTCGTTTAGATTATGTACTTGGAAATTTAACATCACTTGTTGTTCTGTTGGAAAACAACTGTCATTCTCGGTAAAGAAAGAAAAGATCGTCTCATTTCCTAATTGGGGTTTTATCAAGGTCCCATTCCAATTTTCTATTTCAATCTTCAACACTTCACTGTACCATTTTTTAATAACTTCAAGATTCTTAGTTCTCCAAAATATTCCTCCGAAACCTTTTATCATCATATCTAACTCCTGTCTGTCATGTGATTTTTAGCTATCCGATTACATTAGATATTCGAGATTTCAATTTAAGTTCCTTTTTCTATACTGCCCGATAGTTAAATAAGCACTATACAGCGAATTTTGATAAACGTAAACTATCGTAAGTATCTGTCATTTCAACGTGAATGGAGCTAAAGTATAAATTTTATTGAATGCTGTGAGTTGACCTGCGCAAGCAGCCTAACGCCTCGAGTCGCTCGAAAAATCCCAAAGTCAAAACCGGAAGTTGTGGGATTTTCCATCCAGCGCTAGCGTTTTTCTTATATGGTAATTTTTAAAAATAAAGAACATTTTGAAAAATGATTAAATTAAGGTAAAATTATTTTAGAAACATTTTTAGCAGCAGGAAAGGGGATTTTATATGGTATTCATTGGTGTTTTATTAATTATCGCAGGCTTTTTGCTGAAATTTAATTCGGCAGTCGTTGTAACTGTTTCCGCTCTCGTAACAGGGCTAATCGCAGGAATTCCAATCTATGATATTATTTCGAAATTCGGTGAGGCGTTTACAACGAACAGGTATATGTCGATTCTTCTTGTGACACTGCCCGTCGTTGGTTTACTTGAGAAAAACGGTCTGCAGCAGCAAGCAGCCCGAATCATTGAAAAAATTAAAACGGCAACAGTCGGACGTGTTCTGACAATGTATCTCTTGATTCGCGAAGTTGGCGCTGCACTTGGACTGAACAGCCTTGGAGGCCATCCGCAGACAGTGAGGCCTCTTATTGCTCCGATGTCTGAAGGAGCAGCGAAAGCAAAGTACGGCAAACTGCCTGAAGAAGAAGAACAGGAAATTCGGGCACACGCAGCAGCAACAGATAATATTGGCTTATTTTTCGGGGAGGACATCTTCGTTGCCGTTGGTGCGATTTTGCTGATGAGCGGATTTTTCAAGCAAAACCATGTCCAAGCGGATCCAATTGCAATGGCATTATGGGGAATTCCAACAGCGGTTTTTGCCTTTATTGTACACGCAATCAGGCTTCGCATGCTTGACCGGAAGCTGGATAAGCGATTGGGGAACACTTCAGAAATAAAGACTGGTAAAGAAAGAGAGCATACTCTATGATTTTTTCCGTTGAAATGATTTATGTCCTGATGGGTATTATTGTTCTTGGCTGTTCTTTTTATATTTTTATGGATAAAACAAATAACAGGCGTTTTACCTCAGGGGGATTTTATTTCCTCTATTCCATCACATTGATGTTTGGAGCAGTGATCCCGTCTTTTTATATTGGGTTTTTGGTCATCATAATGGTGTTAATTATTGCTGGCGGCGGTCTGCGAAAAAGCGACCATATCGAAGAGGATGCTGCCTTGAAAGAAGAGCGAAGAAAGCGATTTGGAGGCAGTTTGTTTCTTCCGGCTATTCTGATTCCTGTTTTAACAATAGTGTTTTCCAAGCTGTTTGCCAACGTGAAAATTGGGGGACTAGCACTGCTTGACCAGACAAATGTCACAATGGTTGCTTTAGGGCTTGCTTGTATCATTGCGATTATTACGGCAATGACCATGACAAAAAGCACACCGGCAACAACGATTAAAGAATCACGCCGTCTGCTTGAGTCAATCGGCTGGGCGGTTGTGCTTCCGCAGCTTTTGGCAACACTCGGAACCATTTATGCAGCAGCAGGTGTTGGAACGGTTGTTTCCAATACGGTCAAAACCTTCATACCAGAGAATTCTCTGTTCTGGATTGTTGTTGTTTTCTGTCTGGGAATGGCTCTTTTCACGATGATAATGGGAAATGCATTTGCGGCCTTTCCGGTTATGGCAGCAGGTATTGCGATACCGATGCTGATTAACCAATTTGATGCCAATCCGAATCACATTGCGGCCATTTCCATGTTCGCCGGCTATTGCGGGACACTCATGACACCGATGGCTGCTAATTTCAATATAGTTCCGGCCGCATTGCTTGATTTAAAAGATAAAAACCATGTCATTAAAGTTCAGACTCCAACGGCATTGATTGTCCTTGTTTTTAATATTGTCCTCATGTATGTGCTCGTTTCATTTAAAATTTAGGAGGAGCAGCTATGTCGAAAAAAGTGCTGTTAACAGGTTTTGAACCATTTGGCGGAGAAAAAATCAATCCTTCCTGGGAAGCAGTCAAACAGTTAAATGGAAAAGTATTCGATGACATCGAACTTTCCGCTGAAAGAATTCCAACTGTTTACAGAGAATCGATTGACGCACTTGAAATGCATATTGAAAAGCATCAGCCGGATATAGTGATCTGTGTCGGACAGGCTGGAGGAAGACTTCACGTGACACCGGAAAAAGTAGCGATCAATTTAGATGAAGCAAGAATACCGGATAATGCCGGCAACCAGCCGATTGACGAGAAAATTTCTGAAGATGGGCCCGCTGCTTATTTTACAGGTCTTCCGATTAAACGGATGGTTGAAGGTATGAAGGAACAAGGTATTCCCGCATCTGTTTCCTATACAGCGGGGACCTTTGTCTGCAACCATGTTTTCTATGGGTTGATGGACTATATCCATAGAACATCAAGCAATATCCGCGGAGGATTTATTCATATACCTTTTATTACGGAGCAAGTGGTGGATAAGAAGGCCCCTTCTTTAAGCCTTGATACGATTGTAAAGGGGATTCGGATTGCAGCGGTGGGGGCTGCTAGACATGAAGCTGATGTTCACAGTGTTGGAGGGGCGACTCACTAGATTGTTGGGTGTTAAAGTCGGATTTGGACAGTAAGAATGGTAGTTTGGCTTGTAAGGACAGTAAGCCATTGAAGAAGAATGAGAATACCGTTAAAATTCTATTTTCACATGTCAAAAGACGGGAATAAACCAGATGAAGCCAGATCAGTAATATGATCTGGCCTTTTCTTGTTGAAAAAGAGTTGAAAATCGCCTTAAAAAGGTAAAGATTTGGCGTTTAAAAGCCGGCAGTTCATTTCCTAAATCATCTTGTCCCTTATATAATAGAGATATTAGGAGCAAAGGAGGCAAATAGCTTGAAGCTCGATCATACAGGCATTGCAGTAAGAAGAATAGACGAAGCCATTGAATTTTATACAAGCTTCCTCGGCGGGAAGCTAACTGAAAGATATACGAGTGAAAAGCCTGGAGTTGAAACGCATATCGCCGTGATTGAACTCGAGAACCAGGTGATCGAATTGCTTGAGCCTACAAGCAAGACCTCTCCGATCGACCGGTTTATCCGTCAAAAGGGAAAGGGCGTTCATCATCTTGCCTATGAAGTTAAGGATCTGGAAGCCGCGATGGAGAAGTATGAGCTGCAAGGGATTACTTTTTTAAAAGAAACGTACCGGACAAATCCATTTGGAAGAAGGCTTATTTATATTAATCCAGTTCATACCCAAGGGACAATCATTGAATTATGTGATTACCCTAATAAATAAGCGAAAAGGATCCTTCAGCAAATGGCTGACTGGATCCTTTCACAATTAGCAGCTTACGTTTCACTTCGTTCTGTGTTTTTTCTCATGCTCAAGCAGCCACTCTTTTCGCCACAGGCCACCTGCATAGCCTGTTAATTTGCTGTTCGAACCAATAATTCGATGGCACGGAATGACAATACAGATCTTGTTTTTTCCGTTAGCATTTCCTACTGCTCTGACGGCTTTTTCGTTGCCGATTAAAAGGGCGATGTCCTTGTAGGATCCCGTTTCAGCAAAGGGGATATCATTCAGTGAATTCCAGACTGTTTTTTGAAAGGCTGTTCCTTCTATTATTAGGGGAAAGGTAAACTCTGTCCTCTCTCCTCTAAAATACTCATCAAGCTGGTTGAAGCAATCCTTTAAAACAGGGGGAGTCCCATCTTCAATTTTGTATTCCGCATGCTCTTTTTCAGAAAACAATATGGCTGAAATCGCTTTTTCTGTACCCTGTATTTCTATCATTCCTATTGGTGATTCATAATTTAATTTATACATATAGTGACCTCCATAAATAAAAGACCGCATAAGCCTGCCAGCCTTCCCAGCCCATCGCCATTTCTCTGATTTCCTCTAATGACGGTTTAGATGGAAGTGCTAATTGCAGCTTTAAGGCGTTGTGAAGACCGACATCGGCAATAGGAAAAGCATTCGGATGGCGCAGGCATTTCATTATAACATAGTCTGCCGTCCATGAACCTATTCCCCGGATAGCTGTTAATTTGCTGTGCATTTGCTCAAAGCTTCCCTGAAGTAAATGTTCCTTTGTCAATTCTCCTGCTGCCATCGCTTTCGCAATGCCGATGATGTATTCAGCTTTCCTTGAAGTAAACTGAAGCATCCTCAAATCCTCCACTCGTAAAGCTGCTATTTTCTCAGCTTCAGGGAACAGCCAGAATGGTTCTCCTTCAAAAATAAGACATTCACCGAATTGTTCGGTAAACCGCTTCTTTAGGGTATACGCAAACGTAAGATTAATCTGCTGTCCCATTATGGCCCAAGTGATGGCTTCAAACAAATTCGGGATGCCCATGATTCGGAGTCCATAATAGTTCTGAATGAGCGGCTGAAGAATTTTATCCTTTCGGGCTATGTTATAAAATCCCTCAAGGTCCCTGTCTAAATCAAACCATTCCCATATATATTTTGCTGCTTCTTGACGGGCTTTTGCTGAACAGCTCCCAAGCGGAAACTCTGCTTTGATTGATTGCGATGTGCCAGTGATTTTCAAAAGAAGACATTCTTCATCCCCTTTTATTAATTTGTATAAAATACCATCTCTGATTTGATGGGTCACTTCCAGATCAGATCTGCCAAGGAACAGCAGGCATTCTTCATAATTGAACTCTTCTTTCGGATAAAGTTCGATGTAAGCACTATGATCTGCCCAATTCATTCCAAATTCTCCTGAAGTGCCGTTTTTCGAAATTCACTCGGTGAGCACTCCTTGAAACGGCGGAACACTTTATAAAAGTTAGAGGGACTATGGAAGCCCACCTCATAGCAAACTTCGAGATTGGTTAGGTCTGTGGTTTTTAAAAGATGAGCCGCTTTATCCACTCTTATTTTTTCCAAATAAGTGCGCGGGGTTTCAGCTGTTTCCTCTTTAAACAAACGCTCAAGGTAATAGGGACTTACACCGATATGATTGGAAATATCCTGCAATGTGAGCTTTTGTTTGTAATTTTTCACGAGAAAGGCAATGACATTTTGAACAAGGCTGACATTTGGGGAATGCTCCACCTCTGGCTGGCATCTTTTGCAGGCGCGATAACCTGCTTTTTCAGCTTCCTTCATATTAAAATAGAATTCCACATTTCCTTTTTTGGGCATCCTCGATCTGCAAGAAGGACGGCAGTATATTTTAGTTGTTTTCACTGCAGTGAAAAATAACCCGTCATACTTCCGATCACAGGCAACAACCTTCTCCCACATTTCATCGAAAGAAAAATCGATATTGGCAGACATAGGATTTCCCCTCCTTTCCGGTTACTTCATCATATGCGAGGTATATATACAATCCATTATAATCAAATGCTTATCTTGTTACTGTACCCATTTTATCAATGGAATTCCATTCATTTCGTCCTCATTCTTGCTCTTATGGTCTGGGACGAAAAAACAGGTATTCGCAAGAACTTGCGAATACCTGTTTTTTAGTTTTCCCGCTTCTTTTTCCTCGAAAGCAAATCTCCTGTCCATCCTTTTCGTTTCATATAAATATAAACGGAGACCGTTGTGCCTATGATGAGCAGAAGAGCGAGCGGGTAGCCGAATATCCAATCAAGTTCTGGCATGTATTTAAAGTTCATTCCCCATAGTGCACTCCAAGCTGTCAGCGGAGTAAACATAACTGTAAGTACAGTAAGGGATTTCATAATTTCGTTTCCTCGCTGAGTAGAATAAACCTCTTCAAGCCGGATCAGTGTATCTATTTCATCCTGATACTCTCCGATAAGGGTTGATCCCCTTTCTACCTGCTTGCACGTTCTCTTGTATTCTTTTTTGCCTTTTACTTCATCCAGATAAGCCTCTTCCGCTCCTTTTAAAATTTCAATAACCGGAAGAAAATAGCTTTTCCATATTAGAAGGGAATGGCGGAGCTCGTAGATATGATCCAATATCGTCTTGTTGTTGTGCTGGTGAACTTCATGCAGCACATCTTTCAGTTTTATTTCAAAATGGTCAATTCCGTATAAATAATTATTCACTATACCGCTAAGCAGCACGAAGAACCCGTCAACGGCATCCTCTACACCATTCAATTTCTTAACAATCTTTGCTGAACTTTGGTCCTTTAGATTTTCCAGACCAAAATCCACTGTGATTAAAAGAGTAGAAGACAAATAATAATGCAGAATCTGACTGTTTTCTCCATCATCCTCGTCTAATGTATAAAGCAGGGAACCGCAGATGACCTCGCTTCCGCTATCCAGCGTTTCGATCCACAATTCATTGTTTTCTTTATGATGGATGTGACTTGCCCATCTTTCGAGCAATGGAGATCCACCTGCTAAAGAACGAATTTTTTCTTGATCCAGTTCTGAGCTAGTTAATGAATGCCAAGTCCAATTTGTAAAATGAAAGGTCATCTCCTAACCTCCTTTTTCGTTCTTTTATTCTATATCTTAGTTGCCATTAATGAAGAACTTTAAACCTCGAGCCATTTTTCATAGAAATATGGCGGTAACATATTTTAAAAAGGCTGCAATAAAGATGTTGTTTAAAAGAAGGGTTTAAAGGTTTAAAGGTACTAGGGAAAGAGGAGAAGACTGGAGGAGATGCAGCATTCGATCACTGAATGAGATCCACAAGGAATATGAAGCAATCATCATTAATCAAGCCTTAAATAAAAAACAAAAAGCATGGAAATTGGCTGAATTAATTGGATGAACTTAATTTGAGCTATCAATTATATGAGGACTGGTCAAACCATAAAGAAAAGAAAAACAGAAAAGTAGTCTCCTTACAGGAAAATAGCAAACAGCCAATAAATCCTCTTTTGTTTTCTAATAATTTAAAAGAAAATAGTCCATTTGTTAAATAGGGCAATGTGATATTACCAGTTCAGAAAAATCCGGTATGGATTTTCAAAAATTAGCCAATTGTACTGTTTGCGTTCCGGCTTGTCAAGGGTAAGTAAGTATAGTGAAGAGATTTTTTAACTTACTTAAGGGGCGTGAAACAGAGTGAGCAGCGAGCGCAAGGTGAATGAGAACAGCAAAAGTGAACAGCTTGAGCAGTATCGGGTGAAGGATCAGGGCGAAAAATTGACAACCAATCAGGGCCTCAAGATGGCGGAAGATGAATTCTCTTTAAAAGCTGGTGAACGAGGGCCTACTCTTTTGGAAGACTTTTATTTTCGGGAAAAAATGACGCATTTTGACCACGAGCGCATACCGGAAAGAATTGTCCATGCTCGCGGTTTTGCCGCACATGGTGAATTTCAGGTTTATGAATCCTTGAAAGAATATACAAAAGCGAAATTTTTGCAGGAACCTTCTGTAAAAACGCCTGTTTTTGTCCGTTTTTCAACTGTTGCCGGATCCCGAGGGTCTGCTGAAACGGTTCGTGATGCACGCGGTTTTGCAACGAAGTTTTATACAGAAGAAGGAAACTATGATTTAGTCGGTAACAATATCCCCGTTTTCTTCATACAGGATGCCATCAAATTCCCGGATTTAATTCATGCCGTGAAACCGGAGCCTCACAATGAAATTCCACAGGCAGCTTCAGCACATGATACATTCTGGGATTTTGTTGCAAACAATCAGGAAGCAGCACATATGGTCATGTGGGCTATGTCAGACCGTGCCATTCCGAGAAGCTTCCGCATGATGGAGGGCTTTGGGGTTCATACATTCCGTCTTGTAAATGAAGAAGGGAAAGCACGTTTCGTGAAGTTCCATTGGAAGCCTGTGCTTGGAACTCATAGTCTAGTATGGGATGAGGCGCAGAAAATTTCCGGGAAAGATCCGGATTTTCATCGCCGTGACCTTTCTGAAGCTATTGATAATGGGGATTACCCTGAATATGAGCTTGGTATTCAAGTGCTTGAAGAAGAGGATGAATTCAATTTTGACTTCGATCTTCTTGATCCAACAAAGCTATGGCCGGAAGAGGAAATTCCAGTAAAGATTGTCGGGAAAATGACTTTAAACCGCAACGTCGATAACGTATTCGCCGAAGCAGAGCAGGTAGCTTTCCATCCGGGACATGTTGTTCCAGGAATTGATTTTACAAATGATCCGCTCCTTCAGGGACGTTTATTTTCCTACACTGATACGCAGCTGGTTCGTCTTGGCGGCCCGAACTTCCACGAGCTTCCGATCAACAGACCGGTTTGCCCGTTCTTTAACAATCAGCGTGACGGTTATGGCCGCCATACCATTAACGTTGGACAAGTCAGCTACCATAAAAACTCTTTGGCGAATAATACGCCTTCACCTGCCAGTGAAGAAGAGGGCGGTTACGTTCACTATCAGGAAAAAATAGAGGGACATAAGGTAAGAAAGAGAAGCGAAAGCTTTAAAGATCATTTTTCTCAGGCAGCCCTTTTCTGGAACAGTATGAGCCAGCCTGAAAAAGAACATATTATCGAAGCTTTCAGCTTTGAACTGGGCAAGCTGAAAAGCCAATCCGTGCAGCAGCAAGTAGTCGACATGTTTGCTAATGTGAGTCTCGACCTTGCCAAACCTGTGGCGGAAGCAATTGGAGTAAACGCTCCTCAAGGAAACGGCTCATCAGTCACAAAATCGTCTCCTGCACTCAGCATGGAAAACACTAAGAAAAAGCCGGATACTCGTAAAGTCGGCGTTATTCTTGGTGATGGCTTTGACGGAAAAGAGGTTTCAGGGGTACTTGACGCTCTTAAAGCAAAAGGGCTGCAGCCTGAAATCGTGAGCAGCAAGCTTGGGAAGCTGAAAGGATCGGATAGCACGGAGCTGAAAGCAGATCACACATTCCTGACTTGTGACTCTGTTTTATTCGATGCCCTTTATGTGGCAGGAGGCAGTGATCTAAGCAAGAAGTTCCAGCAGGAAACCGCATACTTTGTACAGGAAGCTTTCTCTCACTTTAAGCCGATTGGAGCTACAGGTGAAGGAGAGAAATTCGTTAAGAATTACGAAGGCAGTGCAGGTGTAGTAATTGGAGATGATGCGAAAAGCTTTGCTGATTCATTCATCCAGGCAGTTGCCGAGCACCGTCACTGGGACCGTCAGATTGTTTAATTTATTCAGGTAATGCCATGCAGGAGGGACTTGTCCTTTCTGCCTTTTTATGTGGATAGGTATCCGCTTTTGAAAATCTCTCGCAAAATGAACGGATCGATCATCTATCGGAAACGCAATGTGTGATTTTTCGGGGGGAAAAGGTGAATCTATCCAAATCACGGAAAAATCTATCCGAATTTAAGGTAAATCTATCAAAAATCCGGATGAATCTATCCAAATATTAGGATAATCTATCCAAAACTCGCCATAATCTATCCAAACCCTCCGCCTGACACGAAACGTCCCCCTATTCCTACGCCTCAAGACGTAGCTTCATCTACATTCGCAGACCATTCAAAATTTCTAATGATTGGTATATAGTATATCCATAGAAAATGATATTCTATAGGAAATGGAACCCATATTGCTTATCCTTCGTATTAGGAAGTATACTTCGATGCGCTTTGCTAAAGAGCTTTAAATGAAAAGACTTACGTCAGGAGTCGATAAATATGAATCGGTTTTTCACTGTTTTTGCAGGGACGGCTCTTGCTGTTCCGGTATCGTTTGTTGTTTGGCTAACGAGCATGTTTGGCTTTCACCAGCATTTTTTGCCAGCAGCTGCAATTGGGATTGCAGGAGGTGCTCTAACATATGGGACCGTTTATGCCATCAGGCTGCAGAAATTTTTAGCAAAAAATGAATTATCCAGAAAAGAGTACCGCTTTATCCGCAAAAATTTAAAAGAAGCAGGAACGAAAATCTGGAGAATGAACCGTGCCCTTCTCTCTGTCAGGAGCGTGGCTAAATTCAAGCAAAGACTGGATCTTTTAAATGTTGTCAGGAAAATTCATCGTTTGACAACAAGAGAGCCGAAGCGATTTTACAGTGCGGAGGTATTTTATTATAAATATTTGGATTCTGCCGTTGAATTAACAGAGAAATATGCGTTTCTTTCTTCCCAGCCAAACAAAACATGGGAGCTCGAGGAATCACTGCAGGAAACAAATCATGTACTAAGAGAGCTGACTTTCTCGATTGATAAGGTCCTGCAGGAGATGCTTTCAGAGGATATGGAACAGCTGAATTTTGAAATGAAGGTAGCCAAACATTCTTTGAAGGAATCACGGATTAATGAAAGTGTGAAGTTTGATGACCGGATTAAATAAGCTGGGTGAAACAGCACAGGAAGGTCAGCAGCTGATGGAAGTGCTTTCTGAGGAAAGCCGGTTAAAGGCGATAGCGTTTGCCTCGGAAATGGATCCGCATGACCATCACGCCTTGCTTACATTTGGAGCAGAAGCTCAGAAAAGGCTTTCTGCATTTGCGAATAGAATGCTTGACCAGGTTCGTAAAAAGGATATTGGGGATGCCGGAAGAGTGATATCGGCTCTCATGTCAAAGCTTCAGGAATTAGACCCTGAGGAATTAAAGCAGAAGAAGGCGTCTTTCTTCACCCGACTTTTTGGCAAAGGCCCACGGTCTACACAGGAAGTGATTTCGAGGTTTCAGCAAGCAGGGGCGCAAATTGACCGTATGGGTATAAAGCTTGAAATGAGCAAAGCTGTTCTTTTATCAGATATTGAAGTGCTTGAAAATCTCTATACAGCGAACCAGGAGTATTTCCATGAATTAAATGTATACATCTCTGCAGGCGAATGGAAGCTGAAAGAGCTTTATGAAAATCAGCATTCTGAGAAATCACGGCAAGCTGCTGAAAATCTTGAGATGCGGCTTTATGATTTAAAAGTCAGCAGGGAAATAACAAGACAAAGTGCCCCTCAAATCCGTATGATCCAAAGAAGTAATCACATCCTTGCTGAGAAAATTCAATCCTCTATTATGACGTTAATACCCCTTTGGAAAAATCAGGTGACAATTGCGTTAACAGTGGTGAGGCAGAAACATGCCATTGAAATGCAGGACAAAACAGCAAAGGCAAGCGAGGTCTTTGCTGATAAAAATAAAAAGATCCTTCAAATTGAAGGCAGCAGCCAAAGCGTAGAAACACTGAAGAAAACCCAGCTTGATCTTCTTTCAACTCTTGAAGAAACCTTGTACATTCAGAAAGAAGGCAGCGAAAATCGCGAAAAAGCGGAGCAGGAGCTTTCATTTACTGAAAAAAAATCGTAAAAAGGCGGGCTAACCGTACGGAAGCTTTCCTTTTGCCATTTAAACATAATGGGGGATACGGCATTGAACCGAACTGACAGCATATTTATCAGACTTTTGGACGTTTCTGATGCAGAAGCTCTTCTTGAACTGGAACAGCAGAATAAAGACTTTTTCTGTCTGTATACGCCATTAAGAGAAGCAGCATTTTACACACTAATGGGACAAATGGAGCGGATTGAAAAAAATATATCTCTTGCAGCTGAAGGAACCTTGTACTCCTTTGGTATTTTTTCGGATAATACACAAAAACTGATTGGTGATATTTCATTGACAGAGGTTGTAAGAGGAAATCTGCAAAGCTGCTGGATTGGCTATTGTTTAGACAAAAAGCATAATGGAAAGGGCTATACGACGGAAGCTGTAAAGCAAGCTGTTACTTATGGGTTTGATGTACTGGGGTTACATAGAATTGAAGCAGGTGTAATGCCGCGAAATCCAGCTTCTATTAAAGTACTGGAAAAAGCGGGCTTTCATAAAGAAGGAATCGCAAAAGAAAATGTCAGAATAAATGGCAAGTGGGAAGACCATCAGATCCTGGCCATCATTAATCATTCGGATAATAGCCCTCCCGTCATCTGAAAAAAATATCGTGAATGACGGGCTAGCATATCGAGCCATCAAAAATAGCGAGTAACAGAAATGCTTCCTTTCTGTTACTCGCTATTTTTTGTTCAAGAACACTCTATTTTCACTCCGATTGGTCCGGTTTTGATTCGCCAGATTTTTTTCTTTTGCTCACATACGGTTTAGCGCTCTTCTTTTTATTCGCACCAGCCTGCCATCGGTTCCAGCCTTTTTTGCCGGTCCCTCTGCCTGTGCCGCCGCCTTTGCTCTTTGCCATTTTATCACTCCATCGCTCTTGGCTGCAGATCTTTATAAGATGGAATTAACCATATCATACTAGAAGCTTGTTTAAAAGCTTCGAAATAAGACATGTTTGATGATTCAGGTGAAAAGTCAAGAATCTGAAAATTTTTTAGTGGAAAATATCGTTTTAACTCTTTTCAAATAGGCTAATATATTATTAAATAAGAACATATATTCGTGTTGTTGGGGTGAATGAATTGATCAGGGATCGAAATAATATTAAATGGGTATCCATGATGCTGCCAGAGCATGTCTCAATGGCAAAAAAGCTTTTTCAGGACGTTCAAAAAGAGCCGAAGCCATTTTTAGATGAAGAGCAGAGCGCAGAAATGGAGCAGGCTATTCAGAAAAGCTGCAGGGAAGATTGCCGGTTTTAGTAACGTTATGGGACGATGGGGTTTTGTCGAACTTATCGTGTATTGTTGCCGGTTTCAGTCCACTGGAAAAAACGATCAAATTAAAAGAAGCAGAGAGAACTTTTCGTACGAAACCTTTTGGCGAAATTTCAGGGATAAAGCCTTTATAAATTGTTTTAGAAAGGGAATTGCCATGAAAGCTCCTATTCCCCGGCATGAAGAGGACCTTGTCTATGAATATATTTACGGTATCTATCTGATAGAAGAACTGGAAACGAACCGGCTCGGATTTGAAAGGCTGAATTTCAAAATCCCTGAGCCTTATCTGGATTTTATTGATCAAAGACTCAGGATCTTAAGAAATGAAGTCCGGGAGATGAAAAAGGAAATGCGCCAGCTCAAGATTCGGGTGATTGATCCTGAATCAGACGGTATTTTTTCAGAGTATAAGTATTTTGCTCACGGTTATGAGGCGAGTTTCCGATTCTGGGAAGCTGCGATGAGGCTTGAGGGAACAAGAAGATTAATGAAATATTTTTTTAACAGCAGGGGCTGATTTCTTCAGTCCCTCATATTTTTGCTTTTTTAAGGGAACCTACCAAGATATAGCTTACCTTGGAGGAAGTTTTTATGAAAAAACCGCTTTTAACAACTGTCACAGCAGCAGCAATCGCACTAACTATTGTTATTCCGTTACATGTATTGAATCCATCGGTTGTTCAAGCAGATGTACAGCAAGGGAAACCAGATTATAAAAACCGAGATGAGATACCGGCAAAATACAAATGGAATTTAGATGATATG
Organism: Chryseobacillus diguaensis; assembly: GCF_049220665.1. Classification (NCBI taxonomy): domain Bacteria; kingdom Bacillati; phylum Bacillota; class Bacilli; order Caryophanales; family Bacillaceae; genus Chryseobacillus; species Chryseobacillus diguaensis. The sequence goes on along the minus strand of NZ_JBMKNV010000006.1, from coordinate 90,762 downwards.
TACAAATCAAAAACTTCTTGGGAGGCAGATGTTAAGAAGGCGGAAAATCTTTCTGCTGAATTTAAGAACAAATATCAGGGCAAGTTAGCCAAATCGGCAGCAGAGCTTTCAAATGCCCTTAAGGATTATGCTCTGCTGTCTGCCGTTTCTGAACGGGTATACGTCTACGCTCATCTTTCATTTGATGTGAGCCAGTCAAATTCTTCGCTCCAGGCACTGACTAATCGTGCGGAAAAAATGACAGCAGCTGTTTCTGCAAATACTGCTTGGTTCCAGCCTGAAATAGTCAAACTCCCAACTGTAACCATTGAGGGTTTTTTGCGGAATAAAATGATGACACCCTATCACTATTTTGTGCGGGATATGATTCGTACAAAAGCTCATACTCTTTCAAAAGAAGAGGAAGAGCTTATAGCAAAGTTGTCACCGTTAACTGACACGGGTTCAAATGTGTATGCGATGCTTGCAAAAGATGTGAAATTCCCGATGATTGAGAATTCGGACGGAAAAAAGGTTTCATTAAACCGTACCAATTTTATTTCTTATATGGAAAGCAAGGACCGCAATGTCCGCAAGCTAGCATATGAAACGTACTACCAAACGCTTGAAAAATTTCAGGATTCTTTTTCGCAATCCTTGGCAGCACAAGTAAAAGGCCATAATATCGGGGCAGAAGTCAGACATTATCCATCAGCCCTTGATGCAGCCATAACGTCCAATAATTTACCTTCAAAAGTTTATGATCAGCTAATCGCTTCTGTTAACAAGGGACTGCCGCTAATGCATCGTTACATGGAGCTGAAAAAGAAACTGCTCGGAGTTAACGAGCTGCATATGTATGACATGTATACACCGATTGTAGCCGCAAATCACACGTACATTTCGTTTGAAAATGCAAAAAATATGATCCTTGAAGGCCTTAAACCATTGGGAAAGGACTACATTGCCATTTTGAAACAGGCTTTTGATAATCGCTGGATTGACGTGTATTCTACAGATGACAAAGCAACTGGCGCCTATCAGTGGGGCTCATATGATAAGCACCCGTACCTTCTTTTAAATTATCAGGGGACAAAAGATGATGTTTCAACAATAGCCCATGAACTAGGGCATGCTGTAAATTCATACTTGTCTGATAAAAAACAAAATTACTTAAATTCCAGCTATGCAACTTTTACTGCTGAAGTGGCATCCACACTTAATGAAAGCCTGATTTGGAACAGCGAATATAAAAATGCGAAAACCAAGTCTGAGAAAATGTATCTGTTAAATCAAAGGCTGGAAAATTTTCGTACAACGTTATTTCGCCAAACACAATTTGCTGAATTTGAGAAGAAAATTCATGAGTTAGACCAAAAAGGCGAACCTCTGAATGCTGAAACCTTCAAAAAAATGTACGGTGATATCAATAGGAAATATTATGGGAAAGTCATGAAGACGGATGGGGAAATCCCTATGGAATGGGCGCGAATTCCTCACTTTTATAACCACAATTTCTATGTCTATCAATATGCAACAAGCTTTGCAGCTTCAGCTGCCTTATCCAAACAAATCACGGAAGAGGGCACACCTGCGGTTAACCGCGTGAAAGGCTTCCTTTCAGCTGGAGGCTCCACAGATCCAATCAGCATCCTGAAAGGTGCTGGAGTGGATCTGTCCACATCGAAACCAATCGATCAGGCAATGGAAGTATTTAAAGATACGCTTGATGAAATGGAAAAGCTTGTGAACGAGAAATAATGATAAAACCCGGCTTTCCTTTTGAGAGCCGGGTTTTTTATTATTCGCTTCAAAATGTCAATTTCCCCCTTTTGCCTCCAGTCGAAAGAACTCCTATAATAAAAGAAATAGATATCGGACGAGGGGAGATTTGCAAATTGATACAAAAAGCAATTGAGATGCTTCAAAAGCATTACGGCTATTCATCGTTCAGGGAGGGGCAGGATCAGGCAATAGCATCTGTATTAGCAGGGACAGACACACTTTGTGTGATGCCGACAGGCGGAGGTAAATCCATTTGCTATCAGATTCCTGCTCTTGTATTTGGAGGAACAACGATTGTCATTTCTCCACTCATCTCCCTGATGAAGGATCAGGTTGACGCCTTATTGCAGCTTGGTATTTCAGCAGCGTATATTAACAGCTCCATCAGCGGAAAAGAAGCAGCAGAACGGCTTGATAAAGCGAAGCGCGGAGAGTACAAGCTGCTGTATATTGCTCCGGAGCGGCTGGAATCCTTTGATTTTATGGATCATCTGAAGATGCTCGACATTCCGATGGTTGCCATTGATGAAGCCCACTGTATTTCACAGTGGGGACATGACTTCCGCCCGAGCTATCAGCGGATTCAGCGAATGGTTCAAGCTCTGCCGAAAAAACCGGTTGTTCTGGCATTAACTGCTACAGCAACGCCAAAGGTTCGGGTGGACATTTGCCGCTCGTTAACGATTCAAGAAGAAAATACTGTTTTAACAGGATTTGAAAGAGAAAATTTATCTTTTTCTGTTATTAAGGGACAGGACCGTCTTCGTTTTCTGAAGGACTTTCTGAAAAAGAATGAGAAGGAAGCGGGCATCATTTATGCGGCAACACGAAAAAATGTGGATCAGCTGTATGAGCGGCTGAAGAAGGATGGTATAAAGGCTGGACGCTATCATGCGGGAATGAGCGATGCTGACCGGATGGCAGAACAGGAGGATTTCCTGCAGGATCGGACCGGAGTAATGATTGCAACTTCAGCATTCGGTATGGGGATCGATAAATCGAATATCCGGTATGTCGTTCACTTTCAGCTTCCGAAGAATATGGAGAGCTACTACCAGGAAGCAGGACGTGCAGGACGTGATGGCCTCGACAGCGAGTGTATTCTTTTGTATTCTTCCCAGGATGTTCAAGTGCAGCGCTTTTTAATTGATCAATCAAGTGATAGAGAGCGGATGCCGCAGGAGCTTGAAAAGCTTCAGCTGATGGTGGATTATTGTTACACAGAAAATTGCCTGCAGCGCTATATCGTCCGCTATTTCGATGACAGTGATATAGCACCGTGCGGAAGGTGCGGAAACTGTACGGATTCCAGAGAAAGCCAGGATGTCACGAAAGAAGCGCAGATGGTGCTGTCCTGCATTATTCGAATGGGACAAAAGAGATTCGGTAAAGCTCTGACAGCACAAGTACTAACAGGCTCTAAAAACAAAAAGGTCGGCGATCTCGGATTTCACAAGCTGCCAACTTACGGAATTATGAAAGAAAAGAGCACAAAGGAAGTAACCGATTTTATTGAATTTCTTATTTCGCAGGAGCTGATTGCTGTTGAACATGGTACTTATCCGACGATCTATGTGAAAGAAAGCGGCAAAGAGGTTCTGATGGGTAATGTTACCGTAAAACGGAAAGAAGCTGTGCGAACAAAACAGGTTGGTAATGATGATCCGCTATTTGAAGTGCTTAGGAGCGTAAGGAAAGAAATGGCTGAAAACGAAGGCGTGCCGCCCTTTGTTATTTTTGCAGATAACGCTTTAAAGGATATGTGTGCCAAGCTGCCGCAATCAGATGAAGAGTTTCTGCAGGTTTCAGGGGTTGGAGAACATAAACTCAAGAAATATGGCGAGCATTTTATCAAGGCCATCACCGCTTTTAAAAAGCAGAATCCAGAACGTGAGGCGCTCGGCAGTCTCGAATCTGCCCCTGTGAAGCCGGCGAAAAAAGCAACGCCGAACTCACATTTGGATACTTACGCCCTTTACAAAGAGAATCTTTCTATAGCCGAGATAGCTGAAAAGAGGGAGCTTGCCTTAAGTACGGTTGAAAATCATATGATTCAGTGCATTCAGGAAGGAATGGAAGTGAAGCTTTTAGATGTGGTGCCGCCAGAAGCTGTTCCGCAGATCAGAGAGGCTGTTCAAGATGCAGGCGGAGAAAAGCTTAAGCCGATTAAGGAACTTCTTCCTGATCAGGTAAGTTATTTTATGATAAAGGCTTATTTGTTATTAGAAAAAACATCAGTATAAAGGAATAGCGGGTTTCTGCAAAAGCAGAAGCCCGATCCACTAAGGGAGAAAGCGATCTTTTACATAATGGCTGCATAAATTTAACACATCTCTTCACCTGAAAAATTATTGCACAAGCTCTCATAATCTAGTATAATAATCCCATCTTTACTACAATCTCATATTTAAATCCTCATCATTCCGATGGGGTAGAGGTCGCGGTTTTTAATAGTAGGACGGACGAGATGCAGAGAACATTGCTGACTCCGTTTGAAAGGAAAAGCTGCCGAAATTGATGCTTATCTCTTGTGAGCATTGATTGGGGCTGTCTCCGAACAGGAACAGAACTGTCGCACTTACGAATAATCGGTAAGTGTGGTGAGCTACTAAAGGAAGGCATGATGCGGGCAGTACAGAACCGTCGTCAAATGCATTGACGACTTTTTTATTTGCCACTCCTTCCGAAATCATCTGAAAGGGAGTGTTTTTTTATGGAAAACACAGCAGGAACCTCACCGAATACTGCAGCATCAAAAACATCACAAAACGAATTAAAGAGGGGTCTCAAATCACGGCATTTAACCATGATTTCTCTCGGCGGAACAATTGGAACAGGATTATTCCTCGCAAGCGGGAACTCCATTCACACAGCAGGTCCGGGCGGTGCCTTATTTTCATACGCAGCAATCGGTATTATGGTTTATTTCTTAATGACAAGCCTTGCTGAAATGGCGACTTATATGCCTGTTGCCGGTTCATTTAGCACTTATGCCACGAAGTTTGTGGATCCATCTCTTGGTTTTGCACTTGGATGGAATTATTGGTACAACTGGGCCATCACAATAGCGGCAGAACTCGCTGCTGTTACCCTGATTATGAAATTTTGGTTCCCAACCACACCTTCATTTATCTGGAGCGGACTTTTTCTAATTATTATGTTCTTACTGAATTACTTATCTGTTAAAGGGTTTGGCGAAGCCGAATATTGGTTTTCAATTATAAAAGTTGTAACGGTCATCGTGTTTTTGATCTTAGGAACTTTAATGATCTTTGGTATTGTGGGCGGAGAAGCTGTTGGTTTCAAAAACTTTACTGTTGCTGATGCCCCGTTTCACGGCGGATTCATGACGACACTTGGTGTTTTCATGGCAGCAGGATTCAGTTTTCAAGGGACTGAGCTTCTTGGAGTTGCAGCGGGAGAAACTGAAAACCCGAGAAAAAGCATTCCAAAAGCTATCAAAAGTGTTTTCTGGAGAATTTTATTGTTTTACATTTTGGCGATTTTCGTTATCAGTCTTTTGGTTCCATTTACGAATGAAAGTCTTGCAAACAGTGATATTACAGTAAGTCCTTTTACATTGGTATTTCAAAAAGCAGGTATTGCATTTGCAGCATCCGTTATGAACGCCATTATCCTGACAGCTGTTCTTTCTGCAGGAAACTCCGGAATGTACGCTTCAACTCGTATGCTCTGGGATCTGGCCCGAGACGGAAAAGCTCCAAGATTCCTTGCCAAACTCGACACCCGCGGCGTACCGGTGAACGCTCTGATTGTGACAGCAGCAGTTGGCGCCATTGCCTTCTTTGCTTCTTTGTTTGGAGATGGAGTCGTTTATACGTGGCTTTTAAATGCTTCAGGTATGTCAGGATTTATTGCCTGGCTAGGCATCGCAGTCAGCCACTACCGATTCAGGAAGGCTTATGTTGCACAGGGCAGGGATATGAAGGATCTTCCCTACCAATCAAAATGGTTCCCGTTTGGTCCAATTTTTGCCTTTGTTCTTTGTGGAATCGTCATACTCGGACAAAATTATACAGCCTTTACTGGCGGAAAAATTGATTGGAACGGCATAATGGTTTCCTATATCGGATTGCCTCTGTTTGTGGCTGTATGGCTGATATATAAATTTAAAAATAAAACAAAAGTCGTTCCGTTGAAAGAATGCGAATTTGAATAAGAAAAATGTGCAGCCGCAAAATATAGGCTGCACGTTTTTTTTTATTTTCAGGCTCTATAATATTTGTTGGGGTTGAGAAACAATTTCGACATAAAAAAACACACAGCCACATATTTACCAAAACGCGAAGAAACCTCTGTCTTTTATTGAAATTGGGACAAGTGCAGGCTTGCAGCTTTTGTGGGATGAATATAGCTATTCCTATGGAACGAATGCTGTGTATGGAAATAAGCGGGGAGATGTGATCTTGAAGTCAGAAATGAAAGGGGACCGGCTGCCTTTTTTGCTTCCCGAAAGTCCTCCGACTGCTTCAAAAACAGGTATTGATTTACATATTAACCGATTATCTGATCCGGAAGACCTGCTATGGCTAGAGTCACTAATCTGGCCAGAGCACAAAGAGAGAAGGGAATTGTTTGAGTCAGCTGCGGCTGCTTTTTTGTTGAGGGGGACGGGGTTGAGCTTTTGGAAGGGCTGGTTGAAAATATGCCGCAAAAATCAGCTGTTTGTATTTTTCATACGCATGTTGCTAATCAGATGCCGGATGGAGTGAAGGAAAGGCTTCTGAACACTGTCAGAATTCTTGGCGAAAAGAGGGAAATCTATCATTTGTACAATAATATTCAAGATCGGAATCTGCACCTTGACTCTTATATAAATGGCAAGGAAACGATTAAACCTTAGCAGAAACGGACGGGCATGGCAAGTGGTTTCGCTGGCTTTTATAGAATGTTTTAAATAAGATTGGTTTGTTTAGAGTTAGGGGAAAATCACCTTGTACTCAAATAAAGTAACACTAAATCAAGAGAGGATGAACAAAGCATGAAAAAGAGAACTTTAGGAAAAAGCGAACTCGAAGTTTCTGCTCTAGGTCTTGGCTGCATGGGCATGTCTGATTTTTACAGCGGACGTGATGATGATGAATCCATCCGCACGATTCACCAGGCAATAGAACTTGGCGTCACTTTCTTTGATACAGCCGATATGTATGGTGTAGGAAAAAATGAAGAGCTTGTTGGAAAAGCATTAAAGGATAAACGCAATGAGATTGTCCTTGCGACGAAGTTCGGGAACGTGCGCGGGGAAAATGGTGAATTTCTTGGAGTGAATGGAAGCCCAGATTATGTCAGAAAAGCATGTGAAGACAGCCTTCGCCGTCTAGGGACAGATCATATTGATTTATATTACCAGCATAGAGTGGATCCGAACACGCCAATCGAAGAAACTGTCGGAGCAATGGCAGAGCTAGTGAAAGAAGGTAAGGTCCGTTACTTAGGTCTTTCAGAAGCAGCACCTGAAACCATTCGCAAGGCGTATGATGTTCACCCGATTGCTGCATTGCAGACAGAATATTCTTTATGGAGCCGTGATGTAGAAGATGAAATCCTGCCAGTATGCCGTGAGCTTGGGATTGGATTTGTCCCTTATTCTCCGCTTGGAAGAGGGTTTTTAACTGGACAAATTCAAAAGTTTGAGGATTTGGCAGAAGACGATTATCGCCGTTTCTCGCCGCGCTTCCAAGGCGAGAATTTCCAAAAGAATATCGATCTCGTCAATCGCATCGAAGAGATTGCGAAAGAAAAAGACTTGAAGCCGTCTCAGCTTGCACTCGCGTGGCTATTGGTTCAAGGAGAAGATATTGTTCCGATTCCAGGAACAAAACGGAGAAAATATCTTGAAGAAAACGTGGAAGCCGTGAATGTCGAGCTATCAAGTGAAGACTTGAAGCGCATAGATGAAGTGGCGCCAAAAGGTGCTGCAGCAGGCGGCCGCTATCCAGAAGAATCGATGAAGTCGGTTAATCGGTAAAGAGAAGATGTGGGGAGTCCAATGCGGGCTTCCTTTTTTATCTCTTAGTAAATAATAAAATCTGGATTTTCGGAAATTCGTTCGTGAATATCCTTTGACGAAAAATAGTCTCAAGTGAAAGTCTGCAATAGGGACTTGATTTAAACCTAATTGTTTACTAATTTGAGGTTAATTTGGATGCATATGGAGTCTTTTAAGAAGTTAATGTTTGGCTTAGTGCAACTTGTTTTGAAAACTCTATTCTAAAAGGTTAAAAGTAAGATTTAGCGTCATGGTAAGACATGAATAACTAGGAAAAGCTGCTTACTGTTCAAATAGCAGGTTTTACTGGCGAAACTCAGTTTCTAACGAGCGCAATCCACCACATTTTACTGTCCAAACAGGGCTTCTTACTGTCAAAGCAAGCCATGCTACTGTCCGAGCCCTGAATGAAATCAGTCTATTTTTTAATGTGGAAAAAATACAAATAAATAATAGTTTATGAAGAGAACTGTATACAGGGCTCCTCTAATGAGAAAGCAACAATGTTTAAGAAAAGAGCCATAAAAAAACAGACTTATTCATTACTGTCCCACGTAACCTGCTCAGCAAAAGCCATGTTCCCTTGAGCAGGATCATATATTTCGCTTGGGATAATGCCTGTCGCCACAAGATCAACCTCACCTTGATTCTTTAATTCAGTATAGAGATCTGCAAAATCCTTTCGGTCGAAATAAAGATTCCATGGTTCTCCTCCATCAACAGGATTAATGCTTACGGAGAAATTTTCTTTTGAAGCATCCGCAAAACCGTAGTTGTAATAGGTGTCGAGCTTCGCTGTTCCTGCAATGGCAAAATCTTCATCCAAATTATTTTCCATATCGTACTGAACATCTTCTGCTGTCAGGGCTAGTTTGTTTTCCTTCATGTAATCTTGGAGAACTTCATCGATCGTTTGTATGGAGGTTTCAGAATCCCCCGCTGAACCGCCCCAATTGTCTATGCTGCTGTTTTGGGAGAAGTCATCTGCAATAGAGGAATTCTCGTTAACCGACGAAGTTTCTCCTGGATATTCCGTATCTTGAAAGGTGATAAAAATTATGATTCCAACAATAACAATGGCATACAAAATGGCTGCTGCTAAGAGGATGAAAAAAGTACCCCAGCTTGTTCCGCCCCTTTTGGTTATTTCGTAAGCCTGAATGTCCGGATGGTTTGGAAATTTCTGTTTGATATTATTGATTTTCTCTTTTGCATGCTTATAATAAAAATAATTTCCATAAATTCCGAGAGTTACAGATGAGGCGATGCCAATCACGTAATTCAGCAAATCAATAAGCGGTGAAACTTTATCCATTGTGACTGGATCCAGAAACAAATAAAATGGCCAAGTAATAAGATCAACAAGCAGGTAGATTCCAAGGAAAATCAGTAAAAACCGATACATTTTTCGGTATCCAAGCCAAAAAATCCCTAAGAAAAATGCAGCCCAGTTCCATCCAGCTTTGTTGGTCGCTTTTCCCCATTTTCGATGGTAGACATCGGCCTTCTTGCCTACGAAAAGAGAAAGCTCTTCATTTTCAGAACGCTCAATCGGTACCAAACTTTCGCTTTCATAGCTCTCTTTAGGCGCTCCGCATGACGGGCAAAAGTTTACATCGGAGCTTAGCAATTCTCCGCAGCGTTTACAATACATCTTTGCACCTCTTCCAATATACCTACAGTTTTCATATTACTAGTATAATATAGAAAAGGAATTTTCACCTATAAAAAACTTTAAAAGCTGCTCATCCCGTACGCTTTCTTTATATTTTTCTTACAAAATCAAGCCTTTTATTTAACGCATAGATCACAGGCATTCCGATAAGCATCACAATGAGTTCACTAAGAGCTGTTGTTAACCACGTAATCAAAAATGGAAGCTCCCAGGCAATGATGCACATGGATAATGTGAACACTATTGTATTGATCATCATGCGGCCCCAAATATTTTTGATAGGCTCTTTTCTTAAACTTTGTTGCTCATGACCCTATATTTAGTCCTCGCAACCATTGGTATGGCAAAAACTTTAAAAAAAGATGCCCCGTTGCTAGTCTATATGCGTGATAAAAGCATGAACGATAAACAACAATCTCTGCTAAAACAGTCTTTTGATAAAACGTGCTGCACCGATTGTGATCAATAGGGAAATCAGTGACTGTCCTTCTCCATACAAGATCATAAACATCGAGTGGTTAGAAAAACAAATTGGTCAGGAATACACCAAACACAATTCCAAAAATATATTTTTTGAACACAATGAAGTGATTAAACATTTCAGAAAGCCGGAATTTGAATATTTTCAAAACCAAAGGGCTGTATTATAACTGAAACGGCATTGTACAAAGCTGCCAATATGGCGCTTGAGACGATTGTTTTGATTTTCATACTCTTCTCGCCTTGTTTTTTTCGGGGGAGGGTTTCGGACCGCGTTAAGAAACAATTTATTAAAGTATAAGGAATAGGTAATCATTACAAAAATAGCTTTTCCCATTGCAATTAAGATAATGAAAATTAATTATTGTAAAAAAATGTTGAACTTCTTTCAGATTTATCATACAATTTTTTTGAAAACGATTTCAAGAAATCGATTTCAAAGTGGATGGGAAGGAGGAAAAGAAGGGGGAATAAATGGCAACGATTTCTGATGTAGCGAGAATGGCAGGGCTATCCCGTTCAACGGTATCAAGGGTTCTAAATAACTACCCTCATGTTTCAGAAGAGAAGAAAAAACTTGTGCATAAAGCGATGAATGAGCTCAAGTATTATCCCAACTCGTCAGCCCAAATATTGCGCAGCCAGAAAACAAATATGATCGCTGTTTTTATCCCAATGCTGACAAATCCTTTTTTTTCCTACTTGCTAGAAGGCATTGATACGGTCGCGACGGAAAATGGATTTCGTCTGCTCGTCTGCCAGACAAGGTATGATACAGAGAAAGAACTGCAATATTTTAATCTATTAAAATCAAAACAGGTGGATGGCATCATTCTGACCTCCATCGAAAATAACTGGCAGAACATCAAGGACTATTTTTCATGCGGACCTGTAGTGACTTGCAATGAGTATGATTCGTTCGCGAATGTTCCAAATGTAAGGCTTGATCAGGTATACGGCGGCTACATAGGGACAAGACACCTGATTGATAAAGGACACAAACGAATTGCTTATTGCAGGGGCGATTTTCATAGCGGGATTGCGAAGGACAGGGAAAAAGGCTATCTGCTTGCAATGAAAGAGGCTGGACTTGAAACATATGAAGGATGGTTTTTTCGAACAGCCGCTGATTACCATGACGGAAAACGTGTGATGCGGCAGATAGCAGAATTGCATGAACGCCCCACAGCCATTTTTACAGGGAGCGATCAAGTAGCTGCAGGCATCATATTCGAAGCAAAACAGCTTGGGCTGCACGTTCCAGGGGATATCGCTGTTGTCGGATTTGATGATCAGCCGATAGCTGAAATGATTGTGCCGCAAATAACAACGATTCGCCAACCCGTTCACGAAATTGGAGAAAGTGCGATGAAGCTCATGATGAATGTGATTCTTTCAGAAGAGAAACAAGTATATAAAAATTCTCTTCGCTTAGAATTAATTGAAAGAGCTTCCACTTAAAAAACAGAAAAATTCGATTTTTCGAAAAGGGGTAAATATGAAACTATTAAAATCATCCAAATTAATGGTATTGGCAGGTTCTCTTGCTTTAGCTCTTGCAGGATGCTCTGGCCAGTCCAAGTCTTCAACAGAAGAAAATAGCGGGACTACAAAAGAAGCTGCAAAAGATAATCCGGTTACACTTGTTTATTCAAAAGGTAAGGATGTTACGCAGGGAACAACGAAAATGGTTGAAGCCTTCGAAAAATCCCATCCAAATATTAAAATTAAATTCCGCGAAATGCCATCTGACACAGGTCAGCAGCATGATGCTTATGTAACAGCGTTTAATGCAAAGTCTTCTGAAATTGATGTGTTTGATCTTGACGTTGTGTGGCCGGCTGAATTTGCGCAGGCAGATTACCTTCTTCCGCTTGACCGTTACATCCAAAAAGACAATGTAGACTTAAATGCATACAACCAGGGTGCTCTTGCTGCATCACAATTCAACGGCAAACAGTGGACCCTTCCTAAATTTATCGATGCCGGGATGCTGTTCTACCGCACAGATCTTGTGAAAAAAGATGAAGTCCCGAAAACATGGGACGACTTGATCAAACAGGCAAAGGCTAAAAAAGGCCAGGGCGGAACGAAATTCGGTTACGTTATGCAGGCTAAGCAATACGAAGGGCTTGTCTGTGATGCCATTGAATTCGTTGCAGCTTACGGCGGTAAATTCATTGATGAGAAAAACCAGGTTGTCGTAAATAGCCCAGAAACAATCAAAGGCTTGAAAAAGCTTGTTGAAGTGGCAAAATCTGAATTTGTACCAGGAAACGTAACAAACTTCACTGAAATTGAGTCTGACCAAGCATTTATCGAAGGCCAAACACCATTCCTTCGCAACTGGCCTTATGAATATGCAAGTGCAAACGACAAATCCAAATCTAAAATCCCTGGAAAAGTCGCTATCGCTCCGCTTCCGGCTGGCGACAAAGGCTCTGCAGCAGCTCTAGGCGGCTGGCAGGCTGGAATCAACAAAAACACGAAACATCCCAAAGAAGCATGGGAATTCCTAAAATTCATGGCTGGTGCTGAAGGGCAGAAGATTGATGCTATCTACGGCGGCCATGCACCGACAATCGCAAGCCTATTTGATGACAAAGAAGTGCTGAAAGCAAATCCGACATTTGCTGATAAAGGTTTCCAAGCTGGTCTTGCTGCTGCTGTTCCTCGTCCGGTAGCTGCAAACTATCAGGAAATTTCTCAAATCATCCAAATCGAAGTTTCCAAAGCAATAGCTGGTTCTGAAACAGTTGAAGAAGCTGTGAAAAACATGGAAACGCAAATGAAAGCAAAAGTGAAGGCTTAATTTTTCTGAGGCTGATTGAAGCAGGCAATTGCTCCCCCCCGAAGGGAGAATAAGCTGCCCGATTCGGTCAGCCTCTTTCTTTATTAAAGAAGCTGTTTCTTCATGAATTTTAAGAAAAGATCACACGTCATCTTTTCTTAAACTTTGTTTTAGAAGAATAATTAAGGGAGTGAGAATATGGAACAAGTACCGCCGCAGCTGAACCAGGACCCTGTCATAAAATCAAAAAAGAAACCGAAAAAGTCCCAAAATCAAAAAATAGGATATGTTTTGGTAGCACCGTCGCTGATTCTCATTCTTGTCATTGCCATCTGGCCCGTTATACAGTCCTTTTACTACAGTTTATTTGACTTAGATCTTAAAGATCCGACAAAATCAACAACTACCTTTGAATACCGGCTTGATTTAAACAGATATTTGAACACGTATCCGTTTTTAATCACCGGGTTGGACAATGAGATTAAAAAAGGCCATGCTGCCGATCAGCTAACTGCAATGAAAGAAGAATTGCAGGCGATAGACTCAAAGATTCAAAGCAATCCTGATACAAAGAAAAAATATGAAACTGTAAATGATAAACTGCTGAATTTCGAATCAGTGGAACCTGATGAGGCAGTTGTTAATATAGACAAATCCGCTGCAGAAAAGCTGATCTCTGAAACAAATGACATGACCGTTAAGCTGAAAAGCATTTCCCATGGAACAAAACTGGATCAGGGAAATAAGCTGATCGGTTTATCAACAGGAATGAACCAGGTTCTGCAGGAGCCGAACTTTGTTGGGTTTAAAAATTATGCGAATGATTTGCAAAGTTCAAGAACGTGGCATGCACTTGGAAACACGCTATTTTTTACAGTTGTTTCCGTTGGAGTTGAATTGATTATTGGGCTTGGAATCGCGCTTCTCATCAACAAGGCCTTTTTCGGAAGAGGATTAATCAGAGCGACGATTCTGATTCCATGGGCGATCCCGACAGCCGTTTCAGCCCTGATGTGGAAGTTCCTTTATGACGGGCAAAACGGTATTGTTGCCAAGATTTTCGAAAAAGTCGGTCTGGTTGATAACATGACAAATCTGCTGACGACTGCGCAGGGTGCGATGTTTTCTGTTATTTTTACAGACGTCTGGAAGACGACACCTTACATGGCTCTCTTGCTTCTTGCAGGACTTCAGACAATCCCGGCTTCGCTATATGAAGCAGCAAGCATTGACGGGGCCACAAAATGGAAGCAGTTCACAAGCATTACCTTGCCGCTTTTAAAGTCTAGCTTACTTGTTGCACTTCTTTTCAGGACATTGGATGCATTCCGCGTGTTTGACTTGATTTATGTATTAACAGGTGGAGGCCCGGCAAACTCGACAGAAACCATCTCTTCTTTTGCCTATCAGATAATGTTCTCTAACCAGCAGTTTGGGAATGGATCAACACTTTCTGTCATCGTCTTCGTTTTTGTAGCAATCATCTCTATGATTTACATCAAATTCCTTGGAAGGGATTTGCTGAATGATGGCAAGTAAAGGAGGGAAAATACTATGAATAAGAAGCCAGGTATCCTGTTCTATGTCTTTTTAGTTGTCTTTGTATTCTTTGTTATGTTCCCTTTCCTATGGGTCTTGCTAGCCTCTATTAAACCGGCAACAGAACTTTTCGGGGATAAGGCATTTACCCCATTTACGGACAAGCCGAGTTTACAGAACTATGTATCCGTTTTTATGAACTATCCTTTCCCGAGGTATTTGTGGAACAGCTTTGTAGTAGCTTTTATCACAACGATTTATACCGTTTTTGTGGCATCCTTTGCTGCGTATGCGATTGCAAGGCTGCAGTTTAAAGGGAAAACGATCATTCTAGGCCTTGTTCTTTCGGTCACGATGTTCCCGCAGATTGCAATCATTTCACCGATCTACATTATTATGAAAAACCTGCACTTAACAAACAGCTATCTGGGGCTGATCATACCTGATACAACAATTGCCCTTCCGCTGGCCATATGGATTCTCGTTACCTTTTTCAGAAAAATTCCTTATGATCTTGAAGAAGCGGCGAAAATTGATGGGGCAAGCTTGATGCAGACGTATTGGAAAGTTATTTTTCCGCTTGCAACACCAGGAATCTTTACGACAGCCATTCTCGTCTTTATTGCAGCGTGGAACGAATTCCTGTTTGCTTTAACAATTAATACCGACACAGATTATAAGACGGTACCGGTTGGAATTGCGCTCTTCCAGGGGCAATATACGATTCCTTGGGGCGAGATTTCAGCGGCTACAGTTGTCGTTACCGTACCGCTCGTTATCCTTGTATTAATATTCCAGAGACGAATTGTATCCGGATTGACTTCGGGTTCTGTAAAAGAATAAACCAAAAAAGAGGCGCGGGAAGCGCCTCTTTTTTAATCCTTCAATATATAATCAATTGCCTCAGGCATCCGTTTTTTGAAATAAATATAATGATGCTCTGCCCCAGGAATAATTTCAAACCTCAAATTTGTTACTTTCTCTTTTAAAAGCTTATAAACCGCATGGTTCCAGGCAAGGAACTCGCTGTTTATACGGTCGTCTTCCGCGCCTTCCCGTGCACCGCTGTCCATATAGAACTTTTCGATAGAAGACAGATCAGAAACAGTAATTAGTTTTTCAATTTTTTCTTGATTCCGGTAATAAGCAGAAGACAAAGCAATGGCTTTTTTAAAAATTTCAGGATAGCGGCAGACAGCATAGGTGGTAATAAGGGCACCTAGTGAAATTCCTGCCATATAAGTGCGGTTTTCGTCCGTACGGTATTTTTGGTCAATGGAAGGCTTAAGTTCTTTAACGATAAAATCTATGTAATCTTTCCCTTTTCCGCCTGTATCGCTTGCATATCCGAGTATTTTTTCGCTGTATGGGCCATTTATCCATGGGCAGTATTCATTCAATCGGCCATTCTCTTCTATATTCCTGTCAATCCCGACCACAATGACATCAATCTCATGTTCGTCAAGGTAAGCTTCTAATCCAAGAGAAGTTCCGTTGATAGCTCTTTCATCATGAAAGACATTTTGGCCGTCATGCATATACAAAACAGGGTACCTTTTTGAAGTGGCATGGTAGCTTTTAGGGAGATAGACAGTAATCAATCGATCAAGTTGAAAAGCTTTTATTTCAATGAAAAACTGTTCCAGCATGTTAAGCGCTCCTTTAGTGGTGTTGGAATTAATTGTAACTCGAAAAGAAGGCATTTGTCTTCCTTTTTTGGTTGAAAGTTTAATAGTATGAAATTTGTGGAAACTTTATCCTAACCTAGGAGGGATAAGAAATGTTTTCCCAACTTTTAAATTGATTTCAGCTGCCCTAGTGACTGGTACAGTATTCGGTACCGGCACAGCCTTTGGTCCAGGAGCTGCAAAACCTGCAAGCGAATTGTCTGTTTCTAACACTGCCTCTGTCAGCCAATTAGCGGTCGAGAAATTAAAATCAATGTATAAAACATCTCTGCAAGGTGAGTTTTCAAGAGATGTGATGGGTCTAAAAGTAGGTAAGAGCACAAAGAGTGACGTCTACAAAAAGATCGGAGCACCGCCAATGCACGCAGGGAAAAATAGCCAGTTTGACATTTATACAGCAGATATGGGACACCCAGGCTATGCCTTTGCTTACAACAAAGACAAAACTATTAAAGAAATCAGGTACCTCGGGACAAATGTAGAACGCCAGACGAGCCTTGGCGGCATCACTACCTATGTAATTGGAAAATTTATCGGTAAAGCAGATCAAATTTAAAAGTACCTGGAACAGGTGAAAAAGATTATGTTTATCATAGAGGAGGCTATGATTTGCATTTTGTTGTAGGAACAGACAGAAAGACAGCACATGTGAATCTGAAAAAAGCATATGACGGTTTGGTGAGCAGCGGCGAAAAGATCGCTGCTTTTTTAATTGCAGAAATCGATCCGTTCAGCTATTCAAGAAAATAATCAGATTTTTCTTTCTAATTATTGACTGAAACGCTTACATATAGTAGATTGTGAATATATTAAATCATCATTAGAATTGTAAAATACATATGTGATTTTAAATGTACAAAAGGGGGAAATGGAATGGAGCTTGAAAAAAGGGAGGTTCAAACACTGCCGCAGCCTAAAAAGAATTGGCGGTGGACGGTAGTTATTTGGCTTATCATTGGAGGATTGATCAATTACTTGGATCGGGCGAATTTATCAATAGCAGCCCCTGAAATGATGAAGGATTTAAAACTAAGCAACACAGATATCGGGCTTTTTGGGACCCTGTTTTCCTGGTCTTATGCCCTCATGCAGCTTCCGGCAGGATGGCTGATTGACCGCTTTGGGGCGAAAAAAATGTATGCGATTTCATTAGCTTGGTGGAGCATTGCTACAATGCTGACAGGAGCAGTAAACAAAATCTCTTCTTTTGTTATTGCGAGACTTTTGTTAGGTGTTGGAGAGGCTCCAGGATGGCCTGCGGGAGCCAAAATGACTTCATTCTGGTTTCCTAAAAAAGAGAGAGCCTTTGCAACTGGTTTGTGGGATTCTGCTTCGAAGTGGGGCCCGGCAATTGCGCCTCCTATCCTTGTCGCTATCATGGTAGCCTTTGGATGGCGTGCTTTGTTCTATATTACGGGAGCCGTCGGTGTCGTATTTGCACTTTTATTTGTTATCTTTTACCGCAATCCCGATAAAAGCAATGGTCTTTCAAAAGAAGAATTTGCTTATATTCAGGCAGAAGGAGCTGGCACAGAGGAAAGCTTAAGCCAATCAAAGATAAAATGGGCACAATTATTTAAATATAAAAGCATGTGGGGAATGATTTTGGGCTTTTTCTGTACCATATGGATCTGGAATATCTTTCTAGTATTTTTGCCTTTATATCTTGTTAAATCAAATGGGGTTTCTTTGCAGCAACTGGGATTTCTTGCTAGTATTCCATGGCTTGGCGGGGTGTTCGGAGCGATTTTTGGGGGATATTTGATCAAGCGTTTAGTAGACAGGAATATTGCTTCCCCCATTAAAGCGAAACGAATTTTAATCAGTGTTTGTGCAGTCTTGACAGCAATTGTCGTCATTCTCGTCCCTTTTTTCAGCAGCTTGGGAATAAAAATGACTCTAATGACACTCGCTCTGTGTTTTATTTCTGCCATAACTGGGAGTGCGTGGGCACTTGCAGGTGATATTGCACCGCCCTCTATGGTCGCATCAGTCGGATCTATCCAAAATTTCGGAGGCTATTTCGGAGGAGCTTTTTCACCTATCATTGCTGGAATCATAGTAGATCGGACCGACTCTTATTCTCTTGCCTTTATTTCGGGAGGCATCATTGCAGGGTGTGCCGCTCTTTGCTACTGGTTTCTTGTAAAAGATCCGATTGAGGAACCAATAATAAATGAATGAGGTGATCATGTGAATACAGAAAAGCTTGAGGGGATTTTTCCTCCTATTTCAACGATAGTTAAAAATGGAATTTTAGATAAAGAGGGAATGAAGTTTTTAATAGAAGACTTAATCGAAAAAGGAGTCAACGGCTTTCTTTTTCTAGGAACGGGCGGGGAGTTTGCCCACATGAATGCCGAAGAGAGAATGGATGCAGCCGAGTTTGCTGTCAAAACAGTAAACAGAAGAGTTCCTTGTTTAATAGGAACAGGCAGCACAAGCACTAGAGAAGCTGTCCTTCTGAGCAGGCATGCAGAGGAAATAGGGGCAGATGGAATCCTTGCCGTAAATCCCTATTACGCCAAGCTGTCAGAGGAAAATTTATTTAGGCATTACGGAGAAATAGCGGAAGCTGTAAAGATTCCGGTCCTTTTATACAACTTCCCGGATTTCACTGGAACTGACTTAAGCCCTGATTTTGTATTAAAATTAGTAAAGAAATATTCGAATATAGCTGGCATAAAAGAAACGACAGATGCGGCAGGCCATATTAGAGAAATGATTTTAAAAGTAAAAAAGGAAAGACCTGATTTTAAAGTATTCTGCGGGTATGATGATCACTTACTGAATACCCTTTTCCTTGGAGGAGCAGGGGCTATCCCTGCTAGTGCCAATTTTGCACCGCAGCTCACAATTGGAATTTATCAGTCTTTTAAAAAAGGCGATTTTAAAACGGCTGGAAAACTGCATCAAAAGCTGGCTGCACTGCTTCCTTTATATAAGCTTGACTTTCCATTTGTGAATGTCATAAAAGAAGCAACGAGAATGTGCGGGCTGGAAGTATCAACAGAAGTGCTGCCTCCTGCTTATCCTCTGTCAGAAGAAAAGAAGAAAAAGCTCACTGATCTGCTGAAGGAAGCTGAACTGATCTAAGAAAGGCTCTTTTCTTAAACATTGTTGCTTTCTCATCTATATTAGATGATTGCGATCAATATACAGCTGCGAATTTTAAGTAAAGATGCCACGTAGACAATCTTTTATAAGTGTTCTAACTCAAACCGAATAACAA
Organism: Chryseobacillus diguaensis; assembly: GCF_049220665.1. Taxonomy (NCBI): domain Bacteria; kingdom Bacillati; phylum Bacillota; class Bacilli; order Caryophanales; family Bacillaceae; genus Chryseobacillus; species Chryseobacillus diguaensis. The sequence goes on along the minus strand of NZ_JBMKNV010000006.1, from coordinate 71,583 downwards.
CAACCTTTGCGAAAACAGCTTAAGAAACAAAGGAGCAACGAAACGGATGGATACGATTATTTCGTATAAAAAAATACCTGAATATCTTCATGAAAGACTTGATAAGCATGGAAAAGTCTATTACTTTAATGAAATTACGGAAGAGAATCAAAAGGATTTTGAAGAAAAACTGTCTGAAGCCAGTGCTCTATTGGGCTCATCAATGAAAATTACAGAGGACCTTTTAAACAAAGCCCCTAACCTTCGTGTTGTAAGCAATACTTCTGCCGGTTATGACAATTTGGATTTGGAGGAACTGACTAGAAGAGGAATCATTGCAACAAACATTGCAGAAGCACTGGCCGATACAACTGCAGATTTAATTTTTGGCCTGATGCTTTCAGCAGCAAGGAGAATTACGGAGCTTGACCGAATCGTCCGGAGAGGCAGTTGGAATGAGGACATTGGTTCTGATCGTTTCGGTCTTGATGTGCATCATAAAACGATCGGTATTGTTGGTATGGGGGGAATAGGACGAGCTGTCGCAAAACGTGCCGCTCTTGGTTTTGACATGAAGGTTCTTTATACAAAGAGGAATCGCGACTTTGAAGCGGAGCGGGAACTTGGCGTTGTTCACTGTGAACTTTCTGAGCTTTTATCAGAATCGGATTATGTTTGTTTAACAATTCCGTTAAAGAAAGAAATGATCCATATGATAACAGCAAAAGAATTGGAGCAGATGAAATCCTCGGCTATTCTCATCAACGGGTCGAGAGGCAGGGTTGTTGATGAGGAGGCTCTGATCAAGGCGTTAAAAAACGGTGAAATTAGGGGAGCGGGTTTAGATGTTTATGAACAAGAACCGCTTCCAAAGGAAAGTGAACTTCTGAGCCTAGAGAATGTTGTGCTTGCTCCTCATATTGGATCAGCAACACAAGAAACAAGGAACCGGATGGTTGAGCATGGAATAGATAATTTACTGGCTGCATTAAAAGGGGAAAAACCACGTAATATTTTAAATCAAAGTGTGATTCGTGCCTGATATTTGTTTTTAGAGCATTTGCGGCTTAGGGCTGCAGATGCTTTTCTCTTTCATTTATATCTAAAAGCACGATCCTGAAGAATACGAGGATTCATTTGACGGTAGCAGATTCTTACAGTAATCTGTTGTTGTACTTTTAACATTGAATTTTTTAAACGGAGTGGTAAAGGTGTCAGTAAAATCAGCCCAGCGTGTGCTGGAAATATTTGAACTCTTAATTGAATATCCCGGTGGGCTTAATGTGAAAGAGATCAGTGAATCCCTTTCCTTTCCGCAAAGCAGCACCTTCACCCTTGTGAAAACATTGCATGAAGCAGGCTATGTCACACAGGATATGCAAAAAAGATATAAACTGGGCCCTAAACTCATTCATCTTGGAACAAGCGCGATGGATTCGCTTGATATCCATACAGAAGGACTTCCGCATTTGCAGGAGCTCATGCGAAGAGGGGAAGAGACCGTTTTTATGGCGGTTTTATCCGTTGATGAACTGGTGTACGTAGCTAAAATAGATAATAACCGTTCGATCAGGACAAGTGCCCAGCCTGGTTACCGAAAGCCGCTTTATTGTACAGGCCTTGGCAAAGCATTCTTGGCGTTTATTCCTCATGAAGAGCAGGTGAAGCTGCTTGAACATATTGAACTGCTGCCCATTACGGAAAATACCATTACCGATAAAACCGTGCTGAAGAAACAGCTGACGGAATTTCGAAAACAGGGTTATTCGATTGATGATGAAGAGAACGAAGAAGGCCTGTATTGTCTGGCCGCCCCGGTTTATGGCCCCATGGGGGACGTTAGGGCTGCAATCAGTATGGCGGGACCAAAAAACAGAATGCAGCACCGTAAAGACAAACTCGCAGAAGATCTGCTTTATACAGCAGAGAAAATTTCTGAAAGTATCGGGTATTTTCCTAAATCGAGGTGAATATATGTATTTGACAGTAAAAGAAACGGCAGAGCATCTATCTTTGCCGGAAGATTATATCGAAAGCCTGATTCAACAAAACAAAATCCGGGCTGTACACGATGGAAAACAATACATAGTCAACAAAGAGCAATTCAACAGCCATCTGGAGCAGCTTGAAAAAGCCAAAAAACAGCTGGCTGAATGGAATAATGAGCCGATACCGGAGGATCCGGATGTGAAGGATGAGGATTAGGAAGCTTGGGGATCGTTTTAGATTTTTTCTTGAAGTTAGAGTGTGTTTTTTGAGGATTTTACATTTTGCAGCGGTCGGATTGATTGACTCCTGTCCTGTAAGTTAGTTCGCCGTTTCCCTGTATTTCAGAAACAGTATAAAAACGGCAAGCGAAAAGGCCTTTTAACAGGTCTTTTTTTCATTCAATTGTCCTTCAAGTGCTGATAGTGCTAAAATGGAAGTAAACGAATGAAGCCAATGAGCGGATGGCATCAAGCTTGGAGGGAAACTAATGAGCAGTCAAATGCAAAGCATTACCGTTACCATGAATGAGAAACCGAAAGAGCTGAAAGCAACCCGAATGGCTTTTGACAACCGGATGAAAATTTTAGAGGCCGTGACAGATGCAGATGAAACCTTTTATCTGTTTTTTTACAAAGAACACTTTCTTCTGGCTAAGGAATTGAAACGCAAGGAAAACTCGCAGCTGTCTAGGTGTTTTCAGAATGGCATTGTACTTACCGCACCGCATCCATTGATTCAAACCTATGTTGATGAACATAAAACGTTTCCGCTAAAAACAGTAAAACTAACATTCAGAAACATGATGAAACAATACTCCCCGCAGGAAGTGTCCCTCATTCTTTCTTATTTTGACACGTTTATTCCAAAAGAAAAAATCACCGACATATTCAAAAAATTCTTTATCGATTACAGAAGAAATGGCCAATTTAATCATGCCTACCAAATCCTGATGGTGCTGCTTTCCTTTGATAAGGAAAATAAATGGGGCTTGGATATGGCTAATCAGATTCATTTTCAAAAGTATAAGCTTCTATATGAAGTGAAAGGGAAAGAGCTTTTTGAAAAGGATCCTCTTTACGGAGAAATGCTGTTATTCGGCAAACGTAAGGAGCAAGCGTCTTTTTCAAAGCTTCAAAGCCTTCATGCATCAAAAGGAAGATGGGTCGACCAGCTTGTCCTCTACATCGACCATTTCAAAAAGGGTTCCATGAAGGAAGAAGCTTATTATGACAGTTTCCTTAAACTATTATCCGCCCACTACTCCTCTGAAGAAAGAGCTTTATTGCTGTGGGAATCCTATAAAGGTGCTGTGAAAGATACGCGTTTGCTGCAAGAGCTTCTTGAAGCCTTTTTGAATCAGGCAAGATATGAAGAAGCCATTAATGTATTATGCGAGCAGACGCCAGAGGATCTTTCCTCATTGCAGAAAAAACAGCTGGCAGAACTGCTGCAAAAGCCTTCCCTTGACTATGAAAGCATTAATTTAGAAAACCTGCAAAGCTTTCTAATCAATGAAAATTCAATGGAGAATCTTGAAAAAATACTCCGTTCCGTAATTCCAACCCTCCTTGGCATCCGTGAGCTTGCAGCTGTCCATCTATGGCTGAAGCCAATTATTACGAAGCATAAAAAACTTCCAATCCTTAAAATTTTCCAAACCATGATGGACTATCAGGATGATCCTGAGCAGCAATTTTCCTTAGGAAAGCTATACCATCAATTTAAACTGTATAACCAGGCGATAGAATGCTTCAGCTGGGAAATGGAACTGCGCCCAGACGATCCAGATCCAGTACAGTGGATGATGAAAACCTACAAAGAGCTAGGCATGATCGAAGAATCAAAAAGCTATATGTCCCTTTACACAAGCATGCAAAAGGCATCGCGGTAAGGAAGGGATTTCTGATAGAAATGGGTTTTGTAACCGGGGTTTTGTTCATTTGAAGGGTTTTGTAGTGGGGATTTAGGGTTTTTTGAAGCGAATAGGGCGGAAATTGAGCTGGGAAGTTGGGTTTAAGAGCGCTGCTGGGGATTTAAGAGCGGCCCCCGAGATTTAAGAGCGCTCACGAGAATTTAAGAGCATTCCCCTAGATTTAAGAGCGCTCACAAAAATTTATGAGCGGCAATGCAGATTTAATGCAAATTAGGTCAATGATGAGCGAATTCGAAGAGTTAAGAACGTAAACGAAAGCATTAACGAGAAAAGTAATCATTTAATATAAGCTTTTTAAAGAAATGAGCACGTTTATAATTGGTTTTGAAAAGTTTATGCGCGGGAATTCGAAGTTTATGCGTGCGATCAAAAAGGTTATGCACAGGTTACCACCACATTTGAACGGCTTTTCCCTGTTACGCACAGTTTGCTTATCTTATTCACAGGTTTACCCCCATTTGCACAGCATTTCAAATTTATGCACAGGCTAATACTATCCATTCAACTCCTCCTAGGGGGTTGTCCACAGCTCAAAAGAAAACTTTTGCTGGTTTTTGGGGATAATTACTGGATTTCATCCGAAATGAAGGAATCAGAAAACCTTTCAGCGAATCCTAAGGGAAAAGAAAGAGAGGTGGTTGCTGTGACGGAATTAATCAGCTATGAAAGTATCAGTTCTTTTAAAAATGATGTTGTTCCTTTTTTGGAGTACCATGAGGCGGAGAACAGTCTGATTCTTGGATTGCTTTTGAATGTTAAAAAAGAGATTACGCCAAGGCTTATGGCTGCGATAAAAGAAGAGGGAAAACCTGTACTCGTTCTTTTCCAAACGATCCCGAGGCACATTGTGTTAAGCAAGCCGGGTGATATAAAAGCGGAGAAAGCGGCTCAATTGATGCTTGATACCCTTGATGAAATACCGGGTCTAGTTGGAGAAAAGGAATTTACCTCACAACTCGCTGAACAGATTGAAAAAGCCAATGGACGAAATTCAAAAGTTAATATGCAGCAGCGGATCTATCAGCTGAGGGAGCTTGAAAAGCTGCCGAGAGATTCAGGGCGACTTGTGAAGGTCGACAGGAGAGATCTTGATCTTGTCATTCAATTTGTTTACCAATTTGGCCAGGAAACCGGAGAGACGATGAATATGGCTGAGTCGGAAGAAAAGGCAAGGGAATTTCTAAGAATGGAAACTCTTTACGGCTGGGAGGTTGGCGGCAGGCTAATTTCCGTAGCCAATATTGCAAGGCCTACGAGGACCAACGCTACCGTCAATTTTGTGTACACTCCGCCTGATGAACGGAAGAAAGGCTATGCAACTGATTGTGTAGCTGCGTTAACCCGGCTCCTTTTAAATAAAGGCTACTTGTCCACAACACTTTATACGGATTTGGATAATCCCACTTCTAATAAAATTTATATGGAAATCGGCTATAAACCGATTATGGATTCGATCGTCATCCTTTTTGACTAGCCGCTATTTGGGGTTCTGGAGCATTAGCATCCAGAATTTTTTTTTCCCGTCATTCACCCTGTCCTTCATCAGACTCATTCTCATATAAACCTTCCAAATTTAGATAAAATTATTACGAAATAGCTTTATTCTGTATCAGAAATGAAATCTAACTGAAATGTGCTGAAAAAAATCTCTGTTAGAATACAAGAATAGACACCAAATGTGTGAAGAAATCATGAACGGGGAAACAAACAGTACAAAAGATTCTATTTCAACTTCGGAGGGTCATATGAGTTTAGAAAATCAGTTAAGCAAGAAAATCTATCATGAAACGTATACAGAAGGGCATGAGGAAGTCCATCCTGTCCAGCTGCTAGGGAATATGCTTCAGCATGAGCATATGGGAGATGTTTCTCATATTCGCTTTGCCCAGGGTGAGGTTTATTTCCTCTATAAAGATTATGAAGCGGCAATCTTTAAGTGGGAAAATATCGGCAATGAATTGGAGCAGTGGGCTAAAAAAAACATGGCAGATGCCTATGTTGAAATGGGATTGCTGCCAACAGCACTTGATCTGTATAAAAAAATTAAAACAGACAGTTTAGTACTGAATGTTGAAGTTTCTCTGCAGCTGTTTTCTCTCTACATAGAACAGGGCAAGCATGATCTGGCTGTAAATGCAATCAAAAAAGCTGTCATGCTTGATGCTGACTATCAGAATATCGCGTTTATTGCCAGTGCTTTTTTTGAAGAGCATGGCGATTGGAATAATGCGATTGAGCTGGCAGTTAACGAATCGATCCGTACCCAATCTGTCAAGTGGTTTGATATTGTAAAAGGTTATATTGACGGTGGTTATACTGCCCGTTTCCAGCCTGACTATTTCAACGAAGTGCTTATCATGATCTATGGAATCAATCCTGTATATTTCGAGCAGTTTGTCCTTTCCTTATGGAAAAGCTACAGTCTTAATAATGAACGGATTTTGTGGATTCAAAACTTTAATGAGCTTTTCCTTACGCTTGAAGCCAACCAGGCCCATAACTGGAGTGAACTTTCTGAGCTTTATAAAGAGACCTACTTTGAGCTGATTGCAGGCGATTATAAAATCAAAGAAATTTCAAAAGTCGTACCGGATCTATTGACCAATTGGCTGAAGATTACAGGGCAAAATCACATTCTTTATGCATCAGCAGCAGTACTTGCATGGAATGAAATATTCCCATCCAGCCTCCAAGCTTCCATTGTACATGATGCGGAGAGTCTTGTTTATGAAAACAGAACGTTTGCTAATGGCTTAGAGGAAAGTCTGCAGCTTCAGGAGGATATTAAACAATGGGCGCGGAAAAATGATATTGAAGCAGGCAGCAAGCTGAATTGGATGGCACAGGAGCTTCTTGACCTTAATGTGCATCATATGATGGTAGCAGGTGCGTCAGGAACGGGCAAATCTTCATTTATTAATTCAGTTCTAGGGGAAAATATTCTTTCGGAAGAAACGTCTTCTATCGTTATGGTGAAGGATGCACCTCATACGGAAATTAATGAGATTGCTGATACAGAAAATAACGGAGCCATTCTCGAATCGGATCCTTATGAAATTTTGTCAGAGAAGTATGGCATGCAGCACGATAGCACATGCGTCGAGTACAAGCTGCCGTCATCCTTTTTAGATAAGTACGGAGTGGCATTCCTTGATACTCCAGGGTTCGGCGGCCGTTCGACAAGCCGAAGCGACGTATCAGACTTTTTATGCCTTGCGGACAGCCTGCTGTTTGTCCTGTCTGCTAATGCGCCGTTTACAGAGCATGAGTTAGAAATTCTGCTGAAGATCAGGGAACAGGAACCGGATCTTCCTGTTCATTTCTTATTGAATAAAATGGATACCATTTACGATGAAACGGAAGCGGAAAGAGTTGCAGATGAAACACTGTCCAGAATTCAGCCATTCTTTCCTGAAGCGAAGCTGTATGCTTTTTCTTCTCATTATAAGAACAGCCAGCAGGCCGTTGACTTTGGCGATTTCCTTTCAGCTGATATCGTAAATACGCAAGTAACAACCGATCGGACAGAAAAGCTTTTATTATTTATTAAAAAGACTATTTCACATTTGCTGAACAAGCGTGTAGAACGGGAACAGGGCTTGAATCACTCCATTACATGGAATGAAGAGATGGTGACGAAGCTTAATGGCGCTATTCATCAGCTCGATGACTTGGAAAAAGACAAGATGCAGGCCATTCAAAAGCATTTCCGGGTCCTAAGAAAAGAACTGGAACGGGAAATGGCTGCTGATATACCAAAGCTTCTGCAGGAATGTTCGAAATTAATCAGGGAAGACAGTGATTTTACAAGAATTCATTTAGAGCTGAATGACGAAATGAATAGAAGAATTCAGGCCTATATGGAAGAAAAGCTTCTTCCTTCCTATTACCTGACGTTAATGGACTGGATCACTTCTTCCGAAAGAGAACTATTTGAGAGCCAGACTTATCTCAATGAAATGAGTGAAGGTTTTAATACACTGTTTAAAGAAGAAAGGATCCAGCTCCCTTGTGATTTCAAAATCATTGAGGACTGGAAGAGGGATTCAGAACGGATGACAAGCGGAGCACCGATTGGCAAGATCAATATCTTGCTTCGCCATACTCCATCTCAGCTCCTGCTGAAAGGAGCAGGCAAGCTTTTTGGTGCTATTTCTCAAAATAAAACGATGCTTTATAACAGATACACGCAATTTATCGCAAATGATTCCTATGAGGAAACAACAGAGGAAATCATTGAGAAGTTTATGGTCTCATTTGAAATGTTTGAAAAGGCACTTGAAAGAGATATTGCTCTCTTCTTCAGACATCCGATGCTGGCTCTTGAAGAGCAAGTGAAACTAACGAAGCAGGAAATTAACGTTAAGCAGGATCTGCTTGCAGAAATGAAAAACAGAGTGGATGTATTCAATGAAGCCGTTACTTTATTTGAATTAAGGCTCCGGCAGTATGAGTGGATGATCATCGGCTAAAAAGATCTAAACCAGCCAAAACAATCATGTTTTAGCTGGTTTTTTTATGTTTCAATAATAAACCTTAATGCAAAAATCCCGTTTAAAACATCTGAGAGCTATTTAAACGTGATAAAAAGACATTAGAGAATTCCAGCTCCAAATGTCAGCGATTACACTCGGTATCTGGCAGTTAACCTTACAACATGCTGCAAAACCCTTGAATATAAGTTCAGACATGTTAGTATAGGAACCGTTGTTTTTCAATTAGTGCGGAATAGGAAATGAGAAGAGAAATTTCTGTCAGGGGGAGATTATATGATATCCAATAAAACAATTGCTTTTCTAGGAGCAGGCTCAATGGCCGAGGCCATGATTTCGGGAATTACTGAGGCAAACATCGTACCAGGAAATCAGCTGATAATCTCCAATCGGAGCAATGAAGCGCGATTACAGGAACTGCACGATCACTATGGGAGTAGAGGGATTAAGCGAGAGGATTTGAATTTTGAAGAGGTTGATCTTTTCGTTTTAGCTATGAAACCGAAGAATATAGATGAAGTGTTGGATTCCATAAAAGACTTAATAAAGCCTCATCAAGTGGTGCTTTCAGTACTTGCAGGCATTTCTACATCTTATATGGAACAAGGCCTCAGAGATGGGCAGCAGGTAATCCGTGTGATGCCGAATACATCCAGCATGATCGGTGAATCAACCACAGCAATTTCACCTGGCAAGCATACCCGGATGGACAGTATGATGGATGCAAAGGAATTGCTCCGTTCCATTGGCGAGGTATTCGTCATGGAAGAAGAGCACATGGACATTTTCACAGGAATTGCCGGAAGCGGACCTGCTTATTTCTATTATTTAATGGAGCATATTGAAAAAACAGCTGAAGAAAACGGCTTAGATCGAGAAGAGGCTAGAAAAATCGGTGCTCAAACGATTCTAGGAGCAGCAAAAATGATCCTATCTCAGGATGAATCTCCTGAAGAATTGCGCAAAAAGGTAACTTCTCCAAACGGAACAACTCAGGCTGGTCTTGAAGCTCTAAGCGAATACGGTGGTGGAGAAGCCATTTCACAGGCAGTAAAAAGCGCAGCAAAAAAATCCAAACAAATGAGTTCAAATCTCGAAAAAGCCATTGTCTAACCATCATAACTAAGGGGTGTTTTCGTATAGATTGCTGCAAATTGTTTTGTTCTGAATCCGCATAAAGATTAGGTACAGGGCATCTTTTCTAAAAATTTCAGTACAATTGGCATTCAAGCCTTACTAAGAAACTACGTTTTTCAGGAGTGATTTGAAGTGACGCAAACGAAAGAGCAAAAAAGAATTGTCATTAAAATAGGAAGCAGTTCTATTACAAGCCTTCATGGTGAAATCAGCAGAAGAAAACTTGAACGGCTTGTTGATGAGGTCGTCAAATTGAAGGATGAAGGCTATGAAGTAGTTTTGGTTTCCTCAGGAGCGGTGGCAGCTGGGTACCGAAAACTTGGTTGTTTGAAAAGACCTGACACGCTCCCGGAGAAACAGGCGGCTGCATCCATCGGGCAGGGCCTGTTAATGGAAGCATACTCAGAGCTGTTTTTGTCACATGGGTATGTAGCTTCTCAAATTTTGATTACTAGAAGTGACTTTTCGGATGAAAATCGCTATAACAATGCCCGGAACACGACGAATGTCCTTTTAGAAAGAGGCATTGTTCCGATTATCAATGAGAATGATACAATCACCATTGACCGTTTGAAGTTTGGCGATAACGATACATTATCAGCAAAGGTTGCAGGATTGGTTGATGCAGATAAGCTGATTATACTATCTGATATTGATGGGCTTTATGATGCGGATCCGCGTAAAAATAGCGATGCCAAGCTTTTGGATCATGTCTATCAAATTACGCCGGAAATTGAAGCAGCAGCTGGAGACCCGGGAAGCTCAGTCGGGACTGGCGGCATGAAATCAAAAATTGATGCGTTCAAAATCTCAATGGCATCCGGAATACCAGCATTCCTGGGTAAATCAGGTGTTCGCAACCTGATTGTCGATGCGGTTCATGATCGTGCAAAAGGAACGTATTTTGAAGCAGAAAAGGATGCAGTGAATTTAAATCACAAGAAGCAATGGATTGCTTTTAACTCAGGTCCTGAAGGCGAGATTATAGTGGATTTTGAAGCGAAAAGCACCATTATTGAAAGAAAAAGCGACATACTGCCAAGGAACATTTTAGAGGTCAAAGGGAAGTTTAGAAAAGGCTCTGTCGTCAGGATTTTCTCTGATGTCGGGGAAGAAATTGCCCTTGGAGAAGTGAAATATTCATCTGAAGATTTAACACGGATTGTAGCACTTGATATTCAGCAAAGAGGAGACTTCCAAGAATCAGTAGTAAGCATTGAAGATCTTGTTTGCCATTTGGATTTAAGTATTCCAGTCGGACTGTAATTTACAAGGAGGGATTGGGTGACGTTAACAATCGAACGTCCAAAAACAAAAGTAGAAGAACAGGCAAAAGAAGCGAAAAAGGCTGCAAAAACATTGAGCGGGTTATCAACAAAAGAAAAGAATCAGGCTCTTCATGTGATTGCAGATGAATTGGAGCAGCAGGCAGAAACAATTTTAGAAGCCAATAAATCTGATCTTGACATGGGTAAAGAAAAAGGCTTTGAAGCAGCGTTTATGGATCGCCTCGCTCTTTCAAAGGAACGAATTTATGATTTTGCAGAAGGCTTAAGAGAAGTAGCCAAATTGGATGATCCAACAGGAGATGTATTATCTGAATGGACATTGGAAAATGGTCTGAATGTCAAAACTGTTCGAGTGCCACTTGGGGTAATCGGGATGATTTATGAAGCACGTCCAAATGTAACGGTAGATGCAACGGGACTTGCCTTGAAATCTGGAAATGCGATTGTGTTAAAAGGAGGATCATCAGCCATTTCTTCCAACAAAGCGATTGCAGAAGTGATTCACGCAGCACTTGCTAAAACGAAAATACCGACAGAGGCTGTCCAATTGATAACAAGTACTGATAGGGCAGCAACACAGGAATTGTTCACGATGAAAGAACATATCGATGTCCTGATTCCGCGAGGTGGCGGCTCGTTAATTCGTGCAGTGGTTAATAACGCAACTGTACCAGTGTTAGAAACAGGTGTAGGGAACTGTCATATTTATTTTGACCGGGATGCAAATCCGGAAAAGGCATTAAGCATTTTGGTGAATGCCAAGACAGACCGTCCAGCTGTTTGTAACGCCGCTGAAACTTTGCTCGTCCATAAAGACTGGCTCAAAGAACATCACCAAGCCCTTCAGGAAACGTTAGAAAAAAACAGCATTCGGATTTTCGGCGATGAGCACATTGTGAATGTTCTTCCTGGTGCATCGATTGCAAATGAATCAGATTGGGAAAATGAATATCTATCTCTTGCGATTGCCATAAAAGCTGTAGACAATATGAAAGAAGCAGTCGAGCATATTGATCAATACGGAACAAAGCATTCAGAAGCGATTGTTACAGAAAATGATGCCCAAGCAGAAACATTTATGAGACTTGTTGATGCTGCAGCTGTATACCGCAATGCCTCTACCCGTTTCACTGACGGTGGAGCACTCGGATTCGGAGCTGAAATTGGCATCTCAACTCAAAAACTGCATGCAAGAGGACCGATGGGCTTGCAAGCTCTTACTACGGTGAAGTATATGATGCTTGGCAACGGTCAGGTCCGGTAAATAGGGAAACCCGTCTCTAATTAGAGGCGGGTTTTTTTTGAAAGATAAGTATAAATTTCTAAGTTGATTTATTAGCGCAAGCAGCCTAGCCCGAGTCTTTAGTGGCAAACTTCAGCCCTTTTAAGCAGCCAGCATAACAAGTGCCTCACATCATGATCTTGCTTTTCTGCCAAACAATAAGTTCAATCTCTATTAAGATTTTATTCATACTTTCAACATTCCTTTTGTAAGGAAGCCCGGGTAGAATCCTTCATAACAAAAGAGTTCTGGATTATGTGCATGAAAAAAGCATTTGAAAAAAACAGTAGCACTCTTTTCAATAACGGCAGCTTCGGCCTTAACGCTTGCTAGCATCGCAAATCCATCAAATGCTGCGCAAAATGAATCATCACATGAACAAGCAGGCTCCTCAGATGATGCACCAATCAATGAAGACAGAAATAAAACAAGTTATGGTGAAGAGTCCAACTGAAAACAAGCTTTCCGGAAAAAGCAAAGTCTTTTATGAACAAAATGATTATGGTCAAAGGGGAAGATGGATCAAAGCTTTGGGCAAAATACGATAACAAGAAAATGTCCTTTGTTTTCCGGAAATTCTGAAAAAGAATGATTGCAGTATATAGAAAAGACATTCGGAACTTTTGTATCCTTGAATGCCTGTTCTTTTTTTATAAGGATTTTACCCAATACAAAAGAAACCTATTGATTTGAATCAAATCCTGCTTTTTTCCTCCCGGGAAAGAATAAGCGGAGCAATAGTAGGAATGATAACGGAGACGGAAAAAAATAAAAAGAAAGAAGGGTATTTGATGCTTAAAAAATGGGTCCTGCTCCTGTTATGCACCCTTTTCACTTTAAGTGCATGTTCAAATCCAGCACCGAAAAAACAGGGATTAAATAGCGCTCCCAAAAATGTTTCGTACAAAGTAAATCGTACACCTCATCAAGCTGTAAAAAGAGTACTTTTAATAAGTGTTGATGGTTTGCATGAAAGTGACTTGGCTTCTTATGTAAAAAAACATCCTCATTCCTCTCTTTCAGCACTAAGTAACCATGGAATCACTTATACAAATGCAAGTGCTACAAGACCCTCCGATTCTTTTCCTGGCTTGTCAGCTATGATAACTGGCGGTTCTCCCAATGCAACAGGAGTGGTTTACGACGATAGCTATGACCGTAAACTTCTTCCGCCTCTTGCCAAGAAAGCTGGCGATAAACCAGGAACTGAAGTCTTATATGATGAGACGATCGATAAAGATTTGAACAAAATTAATGGCGGAGGCGGCATTAATCCTGCCATGCTTCCGCGGGATCCAGTAACAAAACAACCCGTTTATCCTCATAACTATCTTAGAGTAAACACAATTTTTGAAGTCGTAAAAGCTGCCGGTAAGCATACGGCATGGGCTGACAAGCATCTGGCTTATGATTTAGTGAAAGGTCCTTCCGGCAAAGGTGTGAATGATTTGTATACACCTGAAATTGTGGCAAATGGAGATGCTTCGAAAAGTATATTTGCCACTGAAAAGAACGATGACTTAAAAGTAACAGCCATTCAGAATGAAATACGAGGCAGAGATCATACTGGATTGAAGCCGGCTAATGTTCCTGCTCTCTTCGGAATGAACTTCCAGGCAGTAAGCGTTGCTCAAAAGCTTCCTGGAAACGGCTATGCAGACAGTAAAGATAAATTCAGTAAAGGTCTGGCGCATGCTATGAATCATACGGATCAATCCATCGGAAAAATTGTGAATGAATTAAAAAAGAACAACCTTTATCATTCAACTTTGATTATTGTTTCGGCAAAACATGGACAATCACCTATGGATCCTGCCAAACTGAGAATAACGGATGAGAAACTGATTACGCAAGGGGTTTCAGGCAGCCTTGTTGCTCAGTTAACGGCAGATGATGTTGCATATATCTGGTTAACGGATCAATCAAAAACGGTTTCTGTTGTGAATGCAATCAAGAAGAACAAAGGAAAAGCAAACATTCAAGATGTCTATTCTTATCAGACATCCCGGTCGAATTGGTTCTTTAACAATCCTGCTGATGATTCAAGAATACCTGATATTGTTGTAAAACCTAAGTATGGGGTCATTTACACAAAACCAGGGAAAAAGATTGCAGAACATGGCGGGATTAATAAAGATGATACGCATGTTGCTATGTTAGTGTCTTTTGCAGGAATGAAAAAATCAAAGCAAATTACTTCTTCTGTTTATACAGCGGAAATTGCACCGACCATTTTGAGGGTTCTTGGACTAAATCCTCGATCTTTAAAAGCTGTGAGGATGGAAACTACCCCTGTCCTTCCTGGCATCGGACAATAAAGAACATTTAAACAAAAACAAGCCCTTCGAGAGTTTTCGAAGGGCTATTAGCTTATCTGTTTTATTACGACATCTTCACCAATATTCTCCCGCGCACTTTGCTGCTGAGTATCCGATCCAATGCACCAGGCAGTTCTTCAAGTGTTACTTCATCTTCCACTAATTCAAGCATCCTTTCTGGTTTCAAATCGCCTGCCATGCGTTCCCAAAGTTTTTTCCTCACATCCATAGGGCAGTAAACCGAATCGATGCCAAGAAGATTTATGCCTCTTAAGATAAACGGGAAAACAGAAGTCGGGACATCGCCGCCTGCTGTCAGGCCACTCACTGCCACAGAGCCATGTGACTGAATTTTGCTAAGAACAGAAGCAAGCGGTTTTCCCCCAACCGGATCTACTGCACCATGCCACTGCTGCTTGTCGAGTGCTTTGATTTTTCCGTCGTAAACCTCTTCTCTTGAAATGATTTCATGAGCGCCAAGCTGTTTTAAATAGGCATGCTCCGAATCTTTGCCTGTACTCGCTACAACCTCATATCCTCGTTTGGCCAATAGGGCAACTGCTATACTTCCTACTCCGCCGGTTGCACCTGTAACGAGTACTTTTCCTTTTTCAGGAGAGAGCCCATTTTCTTCAAGCCTCTGAACTGACAATGCTGCTGTAAAGCCTGCTGTCCCGAATACCATCGCTTCTTTCAGGGAAAGATTTTCAGGAAGGGGTACAATCCAGTCTCCGGATAGGCGGGCATATTCACTATATCCGCCGTAGTGGGAAACCCCAATTTCATAACTGGTGGCTATCACTTTATCGCCTTCCTTGAAGCGGGAGTCATTGGAAGAAACGACCTCACCGGATAGATCGATCCCTGGAACGAATGGGTAGGTTTTAACAATATTTCCGTTTGGAATGCTTGCTAATCCATCTTTATAGTTCACACTGGAGTAGTGAACTTTGATGAGTACATCCCCTTCAGGCAGATCATTCAACGTTATTTCTCTTATTTCTTTTGTTACCTCATCACCTTTTTTGTCTATGACCAGTGCTTGAAATGTTTGATCCATTGTCTGAACTCCTTTCAGAATGCTTGTCTTTATTTTATTGGTTCCCTTTCGCACCAGTCAATCAAACAGACTTGCGTGTTAAAAGGGGTATTTTTTGGAACTGATGCTGTTCTTTTGTTATCGTTGTTTTAGGCTCTTTTCTTAAACTTTGTTGCTCATGACCCTATATTTAGTCCTCGAAACCATTGGGATGGCAAAAACTTTAAGAAAAGATGCCCCGATGCTAGTCTAAATGCGTGATAAAAGCATGTACGAAAAACAACAATCTCTGCGAAAACAGCCTTTTTTAAGAGGGAAATATGGGAGGGATCATTGTGAAGGTCAATAAGCTGACTGATTTGATGAACTCAGAATTAATTGCGGAAGATCTAAAAGGGAAGAGCCAGGATGAAGTGATGAACGAAATGATTGAGCTTTTTTCCAGAGAAAAAACTGTTGCATCTTCTGAAGGCTTTAAAAAGGCACTTATTGCCCGTGAAAGGATAAGCACGACAGGGATAGGGAATGAAATTGCCATGCCGCATGGAAAAAGTGATTCTGTAAAGGAATCGAGAGTGGCTTTTGGGATTAGCAGAGATGGTGTGGAATGGAAGAGCCTTGATGGTTCTTTAGTAAAATTGATTTTTATGATCGCTGAGCCTGTTGAAAGCAAGGGTGTGGTGCAGCTCGATATTCTGAAGCTCCTATCCGGGAAGCTGAGAAATTCAGAATTCAGGGAGAAGCTGCTGGCAGCAAAATCAAAGGAAGAAGCTTTTCAGCTTCTTGAGCAAATAGAAGATTAGTTCAATCAATATTTTTGTTAAAGGATGAAAAATAGATTAACCTATATGTATGAGAAAAAATTTGAGGAATTTAAAAATGCAATTTTACTGGCTCGGACGCCTTTTTGCCTCAGATCCAGGCTTGAAACGTTTTGAACAGGCTGGAAAAGTTATATTAAGTGTGATGTCGTCAGTGTTTACCATGATTATTCTCCTTCAGCTTTTTCATGGAAAAGCTGTGCCCGCTGCGATCATTGCAGGAGTGCTCGGCATGATGGGGATTTTAACCGTTGCCGATGACACGGAGAAACAGAAGAAAATAACGACTCTGCTTCTGCCCCTATCGAGCCTCACAGCGGTTACGCTTGGTTCCCTGCTGTCCGGCTTTGGCCATATAATTGATTTTGTGATCCTGCTGATCATTTTCCTCGCCTTTTATTTGCAGAAATTTGGCGTCAGGTACTTTTCGATATGCATGGTCGGCTTTATGTCCACTTATTTTTCAACACTTCTTCATTTAAAACCGGCACAGCTGCCTTGGCTTTGTATTGGAATAATAGTAGGGATGACTTATGCGTTCCTTTATAACTTTGTTTTTATTAAAACAAAGCCAGAAAAGGTTTTAAAAAGAAGCGTGGATTCTTTTCATACTCAAACTAACTTAACCTTCAGCCTCATACTGGAAATAATAGGCGATCCGGTTACACGGCCCGAACGGATAAACAAACTCGAACACAATGTTCAAAAATTAAGTGAATACGCACGTATGATCTCGACAGATATTTCCGCGACAGACCAGCACCTCGTATGGCCTGGTGTCAGCTCCAATCAGCTTAGGCTTTATATATTCGATTCTGAAATGCTGATAGAGGCATTAACACATTCGGTGAAAAATTTAAAGAAAAGCCATGCTCTCGAATATGCAGAGCTCCGTCGCCTTCTTATGTGGGCTGTTGAGTCCCTGCGAAATGCTGAAGTCCTGTCAGATTCCTATGAATCTTTTCATCTGCAGGAAGCGGAAAAGGCTGTTCAGGGACTCCGCCTTGCGCTGAATGACCTGCGGGCCGATAGCAAAGAATCAGGCGAATGGCTCTATTTAGTTCGAAGGATTGAATCGATTGTTAATCATGTAATAGAGGGAGCTCTTATTATTCAGCAATCGATGAACGAGCAGCTAAGAGGCAACGAGCTAAGGGAATATTTGCGGGATGTGAACAGCACGGTTATTGAGGAAGAAAAGGAAGAGGCAGCAGAAGAGGCAGAAGACCGCTATAATTTGCCTAAGAAAAAAGCTTACCAGGCGCTTGTGGCAGGAGGTTTGTCCATTATTCTTGGATATTTTCTGACGTCCACGCATCAATACTGGATTTTGCTGACTGCATTTCTTGTGCTGCTTGGAACGGAATCCGTTGGCAGAACGTACATTAAAGCCTTTCAGAGATCTTTTGGAACGGTTCTTGGCGGGATTGGCGGTTTTGCTTTGGCTCTTGCAGTGGAAGGCAAGCCTGTCTTTCAGCTGATATTTCTGTTTGCATGCATCTTTTTTGCCTTTTATCTCTTTTCCGTCTCCTATACCATGATGAGTTTTTTCATCACAATGATGATGGCATTAATGTATGACCTTCTTCTTGGAGGAGTGACTTATCAGCTTCTATTGGCAAGGGTGATGGATACGATCATTGGAGCAGCTATTGCATTTGTGGTATCCTCCTGGCTGCTTCCCATAAAAACGAAGGATAAAGTTTCGGATGTTTCAGCTGATTTCCTGGAGGATTTAAAAAATTATCTCTCTTCTTATATGGACAACTTGCTGAGAGATGCTCAGTATCCTGTAGACTTGGCAGATAAAGCATTCGCAATGGACCAGAAGCTGCAGGAAATAAAAAATCATACTAAGCCTATTTTTAAAAGAGCGGGTTCATTAAGCCCTTCAGGCTATGCAAGGTGGATCACTGTGCTGTATGCCATTCACTATTACGCAAAGCATCTGATTGCCTCTTCCAATAGAAAGCTCAGAATGGAGCAAAAGGAAGAGTATCGTGCAGCCATCCTTCACATTCAAGACGTTCTGACTGAGAATATTGAAGGGCTATGCAAACTGCTTAAAAATGAAAAAGAGACCGTCTCTGTCATGGATTTGGAGAAAGAACGGAAACTGGTGGAACGTGCTCCTGAAAAAGATAAGGGAAGAGGTCTTCCCCAAATTCATCTGCTCCATTACCTATATTATGTATGGCCGATCAATGAGGCTGTTGTTTCCCTTGCTTTAGAGCTTGGGGCAGAGAAGAAAAAGGCAGAGCCGGTATCATTAAAAAAGGCCTGAAATCACTTTGATAAGCGAGTTTCAGGCCTTTTTGCGCTTTCGAATTTCTTTCTTAGAGCTTTCTCATAAATCCTTCTTCAACTAAGTAATCTTCCGCTTCTTCATAAGAACCAAATGCGGCTTCAAGATTCAGGCCGGTGTAAACATTCCACCACTCATCTTCGTAAATCAATAGAAGTGTCTGGTTGTCGGGGCCAATCCAGCGCTGTTCCTCTCCGTCACCGATTATCGCACTTTCTTTCGCGGCTTCTGAATTCTCAGATAGCGAATGGATGGACTCCTTAATAATGGAGCGAAGAGCGCTTTCGGAATAATCCCGGATGTTAATAAAGCCTTTTTCATCTGTTTCATATTTGCCAATATTGCCGGCAAATACGAACCCGTTTCCATTTGGGTGCAGATGCTGAATAACGACCTTTTTATCAAACACACTATCTTCATAGTGAAAGTTTACTCTTTTAAGGGATACATCTTTTCTTTGCAATTCCGGGAATGATTCGGCAATCGCCAATTTTTCTTCAAAAGTAAGCATGTTTAGCCTCATTTCTTGATGAATCATATTTAACTGTTTCATTATAGCATACACCTTAACCCCTGGAAGTTAGTCATTGGGAAAAGGGAATTTGCTGCTAAAATTATTTTAAGCGGGTAATGAATTCCTCTAATTTATCCAGTGACTTCATATTTTCGTTGCATTTCAGGCTATCCTGGCAAATGTAATTTCCTCTTTTGACGAATGTTCCTTGTACATCGCCCTTTATTTCTGTTGTGAACATGCCTGTTTCTTCAAGACCATTGCACAAGGAACAAATGCCCTTTTTGTTGATGCTTGTAAAGGTTCCCTGGAGGCCGGTCAGTTTGTTTTTGTAAGGAACAATCAGAAATTTTTTATTCGATCCTTTGTCATCCCATCCCAAATAGGATAATTCCTTTAAATCAATCTCATCTAGAGGAGGAAGCTTAAGCTTTTTCGCCTTAGGGAATAATTTGCGGACGGTGAGATCCGTAACGTGCCAAAATGGAATCACATATTCCTTTAAGTGAGATAGAAAATCTGCAGCCTCTGCTTTTTCTTTAATATCCTGAACAGGCAGCAGCAGCTGCTTTTGTTCATCTGTAATGTCAGGAAACAAACCTAATACTTTTTCAATCGCAAGGGACTTCAGCGCTGCAAGAACATCGGCGTCATTTACCGTTGCATTCCCGCTTACTAAATGTCTCGTCTGATATTTAATAAAATTAAACTGGTCGCTTCTGATAAAAGGTTCCATGCGTATCACTCCTGTTCATGGTGCTGAAAAGAACATCTCTGCCCTTATTATAAAAGCTTCCTGTATATTAATAAAATGCAGAGATTGATTGAGAATTAAACTTGGCATATCTATGTGAAAATGGCACTGATGGTTTCATCAGTGCCAAGCATTCTTATCGTGTTTTCTTTGAGTAAACAATTTTCTTTATTGTTTCAATCGAAAGGTAATATTCCTCAGCTAATTGATGAATGGTCTGGCCGTTACGATAGGCTTCTTTTATAGAACCATTTCTCTCAGCGAGTGCTTTTTTAATTCCGGAGAGGGTTCCCCATTTTTGGCGGTTCTCTTTCGGTTTAGGAATATACAGTGTTTCTCCTTGAATATATTGCTGAATTTCCGAAATTAGGCGTTCGGGAAGGATTTCAGCTGCGTTTGCATATTTCATTTCTGCCAGCCCCTTATTTTTGTTTAGATACAAATAAGGTGCAAAGCATTGTACTGGAGAAAGGATAAGAGCAAGCGGGCGAATAAAAATGATTTAATCTAATGTCCACCCCATGCAAAGGATCGCCCTTTCTGTACAAGGCTTTGCATGAGACGCTGCAGAATCTGGCAGCTGATATAAAGATGCCATTTTATGAACACCTCCAAAATGGGTATAAAATACATTTCTATCATACTATTTATGCGGCTTTACTGCCACATGGTGTAAAAAAATCAAAAAGACAGCTATCAGCAAGCTGTCTTCTTTTTCAATGGCTCTTTTCTTAAACTTTGTTGCTCATGACCCTATATTTATTCCTCGAAACCATTGGTATGGAAAAAACTTTAGGAAAGTTGCCCTGATGCTAGTCTAAATGCGTGATAAGAGCATATACGAAAAACCAATAATCTCTGCGAAAACAGCCTTTTCAATCTGCTTAATCGAACTTAGACGAGAAGTATCCAATCTCTTTGCTGAATTAGAACGCGGCTGTATGAGTGGTTTCCTCTGCTATCATTCTCTTCTTATATTTTCTATAAGATAAAAAGTAGAAAATAATCATCACGCATACTTCCCAAATAAAAGCCGAAATCGGATCACTATCTAAAATCTTAAATGGAGCAGGAAGGGTGCCGCCAACAGATTTTTCGTCCGCAAAAAGCCAAAATAAAAACATGTTATTGGCCATATGGGCTCCAACGGATAATTCCGAAGTACCCATTTTAACTGCGATGAAAGAGAGCATAAATCCCATAAATAAATAACTCAGCCCGACCCAAACAGCAGAACGTCCCATTTCAGGATTGGCAAAGTGAAGAGAGCCAAATATGACAGCCATGATTAAAGCAAGCGCAATGGGATTCCGTATTTTTTTAGCAAACCATTGAAGAAGAAAACCTCTGAAAAAAAGCTCTTCGACAGTCGTTTGGATGGGAACAAGGAATAATACAATGAAAAACAAAAGAATAAAGCTGGAAGGCGAGGTTTCATTGAACGCATAGTTTTTTGGGGAAATAAGATAATCTGCTGCTTGAAAGGCCGCTGTTAAAAGCATGTAAATGCCATATCCCCAAAATACTGTATTCCAATTGATCTTTTTCTCAGCTGTAATAAGAGAGGTCATTGTGCGTTTATGAATAAAACGGATTGCAATCCAAATGCCTAAAAGCCAAAAAACATAATTGAGCAAAAGGTACAGCAAATCAAACGTAGGGTCAAGTCCGATAAAAGACCCTTTCTCAAGATCGAAATAGGAGGAGTCTTTGCCATCAATCATGACAGTAAAGATAGCGGCAAATGCATAAAAAAGTCCTCCAATAAAAACAAATGCTCCTATAACAGCCAATGAAGACAGGTTTCTCTTCCAGCTATTTTGTCCAGGTACATCAAATAAATAATGCTTCAATCAAGAATTCCCCCTTAAGTACGTTAAATCACTCTCATCAATAATAATGTATATTCTCGTCCAATTGTTATAAAACGGAAATTCTTTTTGGGGGATATTTTGATAGTATATCGTGATCGAGAATATGTAATATCAGAAGGTCGCTTCGGTTCTGTCAATGAAGTCATAGACCGACTTCACTGCCATCCCCTCCAGCGCTTGTCGGGGCTGAACAGGCGCTTTCGCTTTTCTTTTTACCGCATAACGCTTCCACCTGATATTTTCAAAGATTCTCCAACAATGTTTTCTGCTGCATCTGTCAGGAGGAATAGGATGCTGTTCGCTACTTCTTCTGCTGTGGAAAGGCGGCCGGAAGGGATGGTTCCTTTTGCGGCTTGAAGCTGTTCTTCGTAGCTTCGGTTTTCCTTTTCCCCTTTGGATTTAATTGCGTCGCGCCCCATTTTCGTATCCACATAGCCAGGGCAGACAGCATTTACTCTTATGCCTGATTCAATCGCTTCGAGGGCGAAAGATTGGGTAAATCCGATGAGGGCAAATTTAGATGCTGCATAAGCTGTTCCTCCGTGAGTCCCTCTAAGTCCTGAAAGAGAAGACACGTTAACAATGGCCCCTTTTTTATTCTCAAGCATGTTCTTGTAGACGGCCTGAGTTAAAAGAACAGTGGAAGTATAGTTCAGCTCCATGACTTTTCTCAAAACTTTTTCTTCAAGCTTTTCAAGTGTATTTCCGCCGCCAATCCCAGCAGAATTCACAAGGCCCGTAAAAGTTCCAATTTCATCGAGAGCAGACTGTACGAGGCGGAAACGGCTTTCCGGATCAGCCAAATCTGCAGGGCAAACAAAAACACGGGCTTCCGGGTTAAGCTTTTCACATTCCTTTTTTACTTCTCGAAGTTTTTCTTCATTCCGGCCTGTAACCGTCACGTTGGCTCCAGCTTGAACGCAGACCTTTGAGGTTTCAAATCCGATTCCCCCGGTGGCCCCTGTAATTAGAATATGCTGTCCTGATAATGCTTCTTTAGAAAAAATGAACATGATGATTTTCCTCCTTTTATTCTTGCTTTTCATCTCTACAAAAAACATTCCCCAGGCTTTACCCCTTCAAACGCTCCCATAAAATGGATCTAAACCTGGAAGTTTCATATAGTGGTAAAATCGAGAACAAAATGAATTAATTTCATGAAAAGGAATGGTAGAATAGAAGATACTATTCTGAGTAAAAGAGGGATAAAATGATCGGAACAAATAGAGTACTGACTGGGATGCTGCTTGACGTTGAAACAACAGGGCTGTCACCTGTCAGAGATGAAATGATTGAAATCGGAATCCTGCTGTTTGAATACGATCAGCTTGAGGATCAATTTTTAGGAATTACAGAGGAACATTCCTATTTAAGAGAACCAGAATCCGCGTCCGCAAGGTCTAATTACGGCAATGCCTACCGTATTCATGGCATACCGTTTGAGCAGGTTGAAGGGGAAATGTTTGATGATGAACAGATTAAGGAGCTATTTTCTAAAGCGGATTTTGTTGTAGCCCATAATGCTGCCTTTGACAGAAGCTTTGTTACTGCTATGTATCCGGAAGCTGGGGGAATGCGCTGGCATTGCTCCGTCCGCCACATTCCATGGAAGGAATACGGATTTATCAATTCAAAGCTTTTTTATTTAGTTCAGCGCCATGGACTTGGAACCTCTCAAAGCCATAGGGCTCTTGATGATATTCTATTGCTGCATGATCTGCTGAAAGCCCGCAGCAAGTTCGGCAATACATATTTAAAAGAGGCTTTATCGCGTAATCCAATGAAAAAGTCCGTCTCTCAAAGGTAATAGGGACAAAAAAGAACCGAGTGCCAGCACTCGGTTCTTTTATTTCGATAAAATCTCCTTGACTCTTCCGACCAGTCCGTCTTCGAGCCTCACTTTAATGCCATGTGGATGAGTAGCGGAATTGGTTAGAATATCTTTGACAAAGCCGTTGGTCAGTTTTCCTGTCCGCTGGTCTTCTTTCAGCACAATATTGACCTCTATGCCTGGTGCGATATCGGCTCTTTTCCGTCCGTCCATTTACACACCCATTCGTTTGCGCTGGTTATTGATTTTCTTTGTTTGCTGGCTTTTCATCTTTTTTGTTGATTTAACAAGGCCGTGGCTTGCTGAAGTTTGCTGCTGCTTTTTGCTGGCCAATTTTTGGCGAATCGCTTCTTTCAGCGTCATTTTTTTCTTTGGTTCTTGTTCTTGCATATTTTTCGGTCTCCTTTAAACTTCGGTTACTAACAGTATAATCGATAAACCGCTCGAAGGAAAATGGGCTTAATAAGAAAGAGCTTATAATTTCGCTGGATATTCAATATTGGGTATTTTATAATAGGTTTATAGAACTATATAGATTTGATTTCAGTTTCATTTTCTCTAAGAAAGGAAGCCATGGAATTACTAAAATTAAAAAGTCTCAGTACTTTTATTGATATCAACATTTATATCCTTTGTATTTTGCTAAGCTGCTTAATGTGTTTTCTTTTTGTTCATTTTTCAAAGAAACAGGTTGCCGAAGAATGGAAAAGAAGCAGGAAGCTGATCCGTTCGGCAGTGATAGCCCTTCTATTTTGGGTTATACAAATGCTTTTTTATAGATCACTTCGTTTGCCAGTTATTGTAGACGGAGCTAAGATAGGTACCCTTTTGCTGTTTTTTCTGCTGATTTATCTTCTGTTTGAATTTCTGAACGTAAAACGAATGAGAGAAACTCGATATATTATTGTATGTGTATTTATTACTTTAGCCATTCTTCTAGGAGATTACATCGGATTTTATCCTATGTATGCAGGGAAAGCAGAATGGAATATTGTGCTTTCTGCGATGAGCTTTGTCATTGTATTTGGATTCAGCTTGGCATCCGTTCAGCTCCTCTATCAGATTCTGGAAGAGACATCGGCTAGAGCAGTCCTTTATTGGAAAATTATAGGTGGTTTATTTGCGGGAATTGCACTTGCCGGCATACCTTATATGGTCATTATCTCTGTGATGCCAATCAGCAAAATGATGATTTTAACAGATCACTTATGGATTTTGCTTCCTTATCTCCTGGATCTTACTGCACTTATCCTATTGGCCTTTGTGCCGTCCTATTATTCCTACCGCAAACTTGATTACACAAAAGAAAAATACGAATCTTTGTTTCAGCATAATCTGGATGCAGTCATTGCATTGGATACAGAAGGGAAGATCAGCAGTGTTAACAGCTCAGCTCAGATTCTGACAGGCTACAGCAGAAATGAACTTCTTGGTCAATCTTATATGCTGATCAGTGATAGGGATAAGGTCAATCCGGCTATCCATTTTCCGCAAGCGTTATCTGGTACAACCTTTTCCTTTGAAATGAATCTGCCAAGAAAAGATCATAAAAAAGTCAAAACACAGACTTCGGTTATTCCAATTATGGCAGATGGAAAAGTAAACGGCGTTTACTGTATTTTAAAAGATATTACAGAATTGAAGGAAGCGGAAAGAAAGATTCATCAGCTCGCCTATTTTGATGATTCCACACAGCTTCCAAATCAAAAACATTTCAAGAAGATGATGGAATCGGCCGGAGGTTCTTATGAAATTATGTTTATCTCAATTGACAACCTGTCAAAAATTGCAGATTTGTATGATGAAAAAACTAGTGAAGATGCTTTTATATTAGCATCGGAACGGATGAAGAATTATGTAAGTCAAACGTTAATCCTTTCCAGATTAGATTCCAGTACTTTTTGTATTGCTTATAAGGACGGAGATTGGGAAACCGTATTAAAAAATATGATTAAGGAATTGGAAAAGCCTATTTCCATTAAAAGCATGGAGATTAATTTAAGCTGCAAAGCAGGAGTGGTGGAGCAGGCTGAAAGGTGTGCAACCCTCGAGGATGCTTTCCGTTTTGCTAATATTGCACTGAAAGTGGCGAAAAGCTCAGCTTCCAGCTCCTATGTTTTGTACCAAAATGACCTGAACGACGAGCTACATAAAGAGCTAGTGATGGAAACAGAACTTCGCAAAGCGATTTTAAATGAAGAGCTCATTGTTTTTTATCAGCCCAAATTTCATTTGCCAAACCAGCAATATAACAGTGCCGAGGCGCTTGTAAGATGGATGCATCCTGAAATGGGTATGATCAGCCCTGGGGTTTTTATTCCTATCGCTGAAAAAGCAGGCTTGATAAAAAAACTTGAAGAAACCGTACTGAATCAGGCTTCAAAGCAAATGAAAAAATGGCTGCAGGAAGGATATCCTTTTACAAGTGTCGCTGTTAACTTTTCCCACTATCATTTCTATGATGAAACGATGGTGGAAACTGTCAGCAGCATCCTTCAGAATAATGGACTTGATCCAAGCCATATTGAAATAGAAATAACCGAGAGTTCTATGATTGAAAACCGAATAGAAACCATTAAAAAGCTGGATGAACTTAGGAATCTTGGAATTAAAATCAGCCTTGATGACTTTGGGACAGGCTTCAGTTCATTGAGCTATCTGCAGGATCTGCCACTCGATACGCTGAAAATCGACAGGTCCTTCATTCAGCGAATCAACTCAAATGAACAAAGCAATGCCATTATTTCCAGTATTATATCTCTAGCAGGGCACCTGAATTTAGAAGTGGTCGCAGAGGGAGTGGAAACAGAGGAGCAGCTCGCATTCCTTGAAAGATTCCAATGTCCTTCTATTCAAGGGTTTTTCTACAGCCCTCCTGTGCCTGTTGATAAAATGGATGAAATACTTGATAAACTGAGAAAAGAACAATCAGCCTAAAATTCAAAAGCCGGACTTCCTGGGAGGTCCGGCTTTTTTTGCTGGCAGGGGGCGGCGGCTTGCGAATGGGTAGTGACAGCTGCGCATATGAACTAGGGCTTGAGCATAAATGGTGAGAGCCGTGCATAAACACAAAAAAACCAAGCATAATTAATGAAAAGCCAGCCTTAAAAGGAATTAAAACCGTTCGAATAAGAATAAAACACTCCATACAAGCTTCATATTATCTTCAAACCCAAAAATTGCACAAGTTAACTGTTATCTCCAGCCGATTTGCTTCCGGATCTAAGCATCCTGACCAGATGTTCATTTCTCAGTTCCCAGCAGGGCTTTTTTGAGAGCTGCTGGGCTTCATCTGGGTGTGGTCACATTTTTCTGTCGGGTAGCCTCTGTCGTCCGTACACCAGGATTCAGAAAGGAATGCGAGAAAAATGGCAGCCCAATGATCTTGAAATTGAATCAATAATCCCCCATCATGGTACGTTCCATTATCTCCTGCCCAGTCCCTTTGGTTACCTGGTTTGTCTTCGTTGCCCTGGTTCATGTGGACATTATGTATGCCGTTTCCTGGAGTAAAGTGAAAAACTTTATCGGGCTGACTCTCAGGACCGAATTTAGAGCCGTAAACATAAACACCTGCTTTTTCTGAAATGGCCTTTTGAATATAGTGATCTAAAAAATCATTTAAATCGTTGTCAGGGCCTGTAACATCATTAGGCAGCGGCTTCATTTTAGAGGGATCAAATAAATTGCCTCGAATATAATCGAGGGCAATGTTCCTATTGTTTTCGTCAATTTTTGTATATCCATTTTTTAATTCAGGAAGAATTTGAATCGAGGAAGCGTCGTACTGATCGTCGGCCAAATAAAGGACTTCGGATTCTTCAGAGCTCGACATCACATTTACTGCAATCCGATAATGAACGCCTTCTTCTCCAATCATATGAATCTGGTAATGAGGGGTATTGCTGTTTCTTTCCATTCGTGAATCAATAGCCCTACCTTTTAGAACACCGTAATTTTTTACTGGCATCTTTTTTCCTCCTCATAAAATAATTTCTGATTTTTCTTTCCTTCCCTTACAGATTAAGTATTTTTTTGCCCTTTAGTCAATCCGTAATTCAACTTATCTTTCATATTTGGAGGCTTTTTATAATTATTTCAATTCCAAATGTTGCTATTTTGTGAAATGATTCACAAAATAGTGAGTGAAAAAATTCCCTGGAATATAATAGAAGTGAAGAAAGAGAAATACTTCACAATATTTCTTCGCACACATACTTAGGGGAGATGGATGGTCATGAAATGGCTTAGAGGTCCTAAAATGGCTATCGTTTGGACAGTCCTTCGATTATGGCTGGGATATCAATGGGAATTTCCATTATCAGGCGATTTGCAGAAAAAATGCAACAGGTTCGCCATCATTATGAGGTATGCAATCATATAAAGGTTCTTCTGCAGCAAATAGGGAGCAGGGATTTTCAGAAGATCAAATAAGAACCCTTCTGAAAAAGGAATCGGCCAAAAAGATGTCAAGTGGTCATTAAAAAGGGCAAGCAATTGGGCAGCCCCTTTTTGATTTGACAAAATGGTCTTTCAAAAGAAAAAAACCCTCCAAACGGAAGGCTGGCAGCAGGATTAAATCTCTTGCAGGGCAAGCTTTTGAATGACATTCTTTAATGAGCTTTCTGTCTGTACTCCTGAAAAATCGATTCCAAGCTGGATGGCTGTTTGTGCAACTTCAGGACGGATACCGGACAAAATGGTTTTAACGCCGACGAGCTGGAGCGTTTCGATTAAATGGAAGATTTGCTGGGCAACCATTGTGTCTACGATAAAGACTCCTGAAAAATCAAGGATCAGGGTGGAAATCTGGTACTGAACACTTTGCTGAAGGGTGGACTCAAGAATGCTATTTGCTCTAGTAGTGTCAATATCACCAATTATAGGAAGAAGGCCGATTTTTGATGTAAGGGTAATAACAGGGGCGCTTAATTCACGAATGAGCAGCGACTGTGCATGAAGCCTGTTCATAAGCACTTCCATATAGGAAGCAATAAAGGATTCCAGAACATAGTCAAGAGCTGGGTTCAGTTTTTCTTCCCATAAAAAGATATCCTCAGCTGTTATGTCAAGATCGGACTGCCTGGCGAATTGACGGACATAATCCCAATAAACACGGCGGAAAAGGCTCATATTCCATGCAACTTCATTGAGAGATGTTTTAGACTGGGCGCGGTCTGAGCCAGTCTGCTTTGTCCAGCTGGAGATGTTTTCCTTCATCTCTGCTTCAGTCTGGAAAAGCGTTTTCGCAACAATCTGGACATACTTTCCAATCTGCGATTTGATTTTTTCCTTCACATGGGAAGGTGCATCAGTAGAATAATCGGACCCCTCTTTTACTTTCTGATGAGACGTCCAGTTCTCTGTAAACTGCTCAGTGTTGGCGATTAAGTAATCATACAAAGCTTTTGCTTTTGTTTCCATACAATCTCCTTATATTAAAAGACTATAAAAAGTTAAAGTAATTTTAATCTATTATACCTTGTATTTAAATTTGATAGAAAGATATAAGCACAAAAAAATGCTGCTCAACAAGAGCCGCACGTCATTCCATTTTCCCGTCCGTATTATTTAGCATCATGCTGGCTGACACTCTCCAGCCCTCAGGGTCTTTAATAAAAACATTGAGGGATTTTGTCAATGTTTTCTTCTCCATCGCTTTAGGGGCAACAAGCGCCACTTTTGTTTCAACATATACGGTAACTACATTTTTTTCATATGCTACAATTTTCGATTTAAGCAGGCTGGTTTTTACATCTGCTGAAGCAAAGGACTCTTTGATCAGCTGGCGTTCATTGTCTAAGTTAAATCCCGCAGGATGTTTCGATAAGGTAGCCATATAACCATTCAAATCTTCCTTGTTTAATGTGTCGAGGTTTTTCTTTAACATGGCTAAAACATCGGTTTTTACATCTGCAGGAACTTTTATTTCAGGGCCATTGGCTAAATTTTCAAGACTGCCGCCGCTTCCCTGAAGACCGTCATAAGCAGGCATTTCCTGTCCGCCGTTTGTGCTGCCGCTTGATGTTTCTGTGGATTTTTCTTTGACCGTATCCGACTCTTTCTCAGAGGCTGAGGGCTCTTTTTTTGCAGCAGAGCTAACACTCTCTTTTGATGATTCAGCAGAAGAATGATCAGCGTTTGATTTTGTTGTATTTTCACTTTCAGCTTTTTTTTCAGTAGGAGTCTCTTTTGAGCTTAATCCGCAGCCGCCTAAAATAAGACCTGCTGAAAGCAGTGCTGAAAAGCATAAGGTTTTTCGTTTCATCGTTCTCACCCTTTCCTTTGTGCCGATACCCTTTGTTTGGAATAATAATCAATTTTTGAGTAAAAAAGGAATGTCTTTATTTTAGTCGCCAGGAGAAGATGAAAAGTTTCATAGAATTAATTATAAAATGTTCACAGCTTGTCTAGATTGTCTGCATCCTTTTTGGCTATAATTTTATTGGAAGGGTAAATACCTGTTTAATCAGCCTAAAACCACAATACATATTTTTATAGGGAGTGAATAGATGAGCAAGACCAAGAAGAATACCGGAAAGAAGAATACGGCAAAGAAGCCGGAAAAACGTTCCCCGTGGATCCTGATTACGATTGCAGCGATTGTCGTGATTGGTATTATCGTTATTTTCATTCTGGGGAACAAGCCTGACGGCGGAAAAAACCTGAGCCTCAATAACCAGCCTTTTCTTGGTAAAGAATCTGCTCCTGTCAATTTAGTTGAATTTGGAGATTATAAATGCCCTTACTGCAAGGTTTTTACTCAAACTTCTTATCCTGAGATTCAAAAAGAATTGGTAGACTCCGGTAAAGTCAAATTCTATTTCTTAAACTTTCCGTTTATCAACAACGATTCATTTCGTGCGTCCGAGTTTGCTGAAACGGTATACAAAGAATTAGGCAATGATACCTTCTGGAAATTTCATGATAAACTTTATGCAAAACAGCCTGATGACCAGAAATATGAAAAAATGGACTTCTTCACTGAGTCTGTTTTAATGGAAGCATTAGGGGAAGTTGCTAGTAAAGCAGACGCTGAAAAGGTACAAAAAGCCTTTAAGCAAAATGAAGGCAAAAAAGCTTCGGAAGACGATTTGAATATTGGCAAAAAGCTTCAAGTTGAAGGAACACCTGCCCTTTTTGTAGACGGCAAGATGTTTCAAGGGAAAAGTTTTGATGATCTAAAGCAAGCGGTTGAAAAAGCTGCACAGGCAAAGAAATAAAGCGGGGAATCTCCCTGCTTTTTTCTTTTGGCCGGAGTTACATTCTTTCCTGTTTCCAATTTAATTTCTTAAGCTAATCGGCATATTGTCCATCCTTTTTCTCATACTAGCTTCTATACTATTCTTTTTATCCTAAAAAACCGCATTTCATCCGTCTTTTCATCGACCTCATTTTGAAATGGGCGTATCCACTACGGATTCCGCTAACGAAAGAAAGAGAAGCCTTGTTAGGAAGGGCTTTTTTCAAAAAGATTGCTATTCGTATATGTTTAGAACACGTTTGAAGATTAGCTCTTAGGCATCTATTCTTGAAAATTGCAGATGTATACTGTTCAGAAATTTACATATTTAGATGAAAGGGCAGCAAAGTTCAGGAAAAGAGTCTTAATAAAAAATTGTCCAACTAGATGTTTTCCTTTAAACTGTAAGGTGTTGAACAGATACTAAATAAGCTTCTAGAGTCTTGGAGAGATGGAAATGATAAACCAGCCAATTATTACATACGAAATTATGGATGTCTGTCTCCTTGCCGGAAAAATTATGCTCCAAAGCGGAGCCGAAACTTACAGGGTGGAGGATACAATGACCAGAATGGCAGCTGCCTTCGGGTTTGAAGTGTCCCACAGTTATGTCACTCCTACGGGTATTATTTTTTCAGTGGAAGGCCGGGAGCCTACAAAAACAAAATTAATCCGGATTTTGGATCGGACAACTGATTTGGATAAAGTGGCAAAGGTGAATGCTATATCCCGAAGCATTTCAAGCGGAGAATTGAATCTTGGAGAAGCATATGCCCGGCTGAAGCATGTAGAAGCCTCGCGCCATACCTATCCGTTTTGGCTGCAGCTTGCGGCCGCATCTATTTCAAGCGGCTGCTTTATGATCATGTTTATGGGAAAATGGCCGGATTTCATTCCTTCCATGATTGCCGGCGGAGCAGGTTTTCTAACGCTTGCAGTCAGCCACAGGCTTGTGCCGATCAAGTTTTTTTCCGAATTTATTGCTTCTTTTATTGTTGGTGTGCTTTCCTTTCTGTTTGTTCAGACCGGAACTGGACATGAGCTGGACAAAATTATAATCGGTTCGGTTATGCCATTAGTGCCCGGGCTTTTAATTACAAATGCAGTCAGGGATTTAATGGTTGGTCACCTTGTCTCCGGATTGTCAAAAGGAGCAGAGGCCTTTCTGACAGCATTTGCGATCGGTTCGGGTATTGCCGTCGTTCTTTCCATCTTTTAATCTTGCTTATCATTTGTCGAAGAGAGGGATCATATGATTTTCGAACAGCTAATAACAAGCTTTGTTGCATCAGGGGCTTTTGGAATCATTTTTAATGCTCCCAGAAAATCCATCATCAAATGTGCTTTTGTCGGTATGTTTGGCTGGTACGTCTATGTGCTGATGGTTGAAGACGGCTTTGATGCCATCGTGGCGACGATTGTTGCCTCCTTGCTGATTGGAGTGACAGGCCACATCTTTTCAAAAATCTACAAGTCGCCTGTAATTATCTTCAGTGTGGCGGGCATTATTCCGCTCGTACCTGGCGGAATGGCATATGACGCCATGAGGAATTTCGTAGAAAACGATTATAATACAGCCACTAACCTGGCAGCTAAAGCATTCATGATCTCAGGATCCATCGCGATCGGGCTGATTTTCTCAGAGGTACTCAATCAGATCTTCAGAAAATCGAATAAGCAGATAACAAAGTAATCGAGCTGGCGCCTCTGCAAGGAAGCCGGCTTTTTTGCATCTTTGCAATTCAAATTTTCAGATATATGTGCTCCGCATGATATGATAAAAAAGAAAATACATAGGGAGATGATGGAAATGAAAGAAGAAATCATTCAGAGATTTACTACATATGCAAAAGTTGATACACAATCAGATGAATCAAGCAGCGCTTGGCCTTCAACGCCAGGACAGCTTACACTCGCTAATATGCTTGTTGCAGAGCTTAAGCTGATCGGCATGGAAGAAATAACTCTTGATGATAATGGATTTGTTATGGCTACACTCCCATCCAATACGGAAAAAGAGGTTCCTGTTATCGGTTTTCTGGCTCATATGGACACAGCAACCGACTTTACCGGTAAAGACGTTAATCCTCAAATAGTCGAGAACTATGATGGAAAAGAGATTGTGTTAAATGAAAAGCTGAATGTTTACCTTTCTCCAAGTGATTTTCTGGAGCTTGCTGATTACAAAGGCCACACGCTGATCACGACAGACGGAACTACACTTCTTGGAGCAGATAATAAAGCGGGCATTACTGAAGTTATGACAGCGATGTCCTACCTTATTCAGCATCCTGACATTCCCCACGGTAAAATCCGCGTTGCCTTTACTCCTGATGAAGAGATTGGAAGGGGAGCTCACAAATTTAACGTGGCAGCCTTTGGAGCTTCCTATGCCTATACAATGGATGGCGGACCTCTCGGTGAGCTTGAGTATGAGAGTTTTAATGCAGCCTCAGCTAAATTAACCTTTAAAGGGAAAAATGTGCATCCAGGGACTGCGAAAAACAAAATGAGGAATTCAGCCAAAATAGCAATGGAATTCAATGCGATGCTTCCTGTTGAAGAGGCCCCGGAATTTACCGATGGCTATGAAGGGTTTTATCACTTGATTTCCCTTGAAGGCGATGTGGAAGAAACCAAAATGGAATACATCATCCGTGACTTTGAGAGGGGCAATTTCGAAGCTAGGAAGGTCCATTTTGAGAACTGCGCGGAAATACTCCGCAAAACTTACGGAAAGGAAAATATTCTTCTTGAAGTGAAGGACCAGTACTACAACATGAAAGAAAAAATTGAACCAGTGAAAGAAATCGTGGAAATTGCCCATAAAGCTATGAAAAATCTTGGAATTGAGCCAATTGTCAAGCCGATTCGAGGAGGAACAGACGGCTCCCTTCTTTCCTACATGGGACTGCCGACTCCGAACATCTTTACCGGCGGAGAAAACTATCACGGAAAATATGAATATATTTCTGTTGATAACATGATCAAAGCCATTGAAGTGATTGTGGAGATTGTGAAGCTGACGGAGCAGGAATAGAATCAATGGGGACAGTCCTAAGTGGACTGTCCCCTTTTTAAATTATTTGTTATTCATATTTTCGTTTTGCCTATTTACATTTTTTACAAAATATTTTATTATCATTATTGAAAATGATAATAAAAAAGGTGATTGTAATGAACGCAAAAGCAAAGTTAATTTTACATCCAGTTCGAATGCGGATCGTACAGACACTTGTTAATGGAAAACAGCTGACAGTGCAGGAAATGGCTTCCCGCCTGCCGGATGTTCCGCAGGCAACGTTATACAGGAACCTTAATAAGCTTGTAGAAGGGAACGTTATTGAAGTTCTGGCTGAAAATCAAATACGGGGAGCAGTTGAGAAGGTATACGGTCTTGCAAAGGATGCAGTCAGTTTGTCGCCTGAACAGTTTCAGAAAAGCTCAAAAGAAGAACAAATGGGTGTTTTTATGCAGTTTGCAGGAAGTTTGATTGACAGGTTTGGGAGCTACCTTGAAAAAGAAGAGGTTGATTTAGTGAAGGATGGAGTATCTTTTCGTCAAATTGATCTCTTTATGGACGATGAGGAATTTCTCGAATTTATCCAATCAATCAGGGCTGCTTATCAAAAAGCAGCCGGGAATGAACCGAAAGAGAGAAGAAAAAAAAGGACAGTGGCAACGATCATCATTCCTGAAGGGGAATCAGGAGGAAAAAACGATGAATAATCAAGTGATGGAAGAGAATGTGACGATTCAAGGGGAGTTCAAATTAGCCGGTACAATAGCAAGACCAGCCATCCAAAAGAGAAGCATACCGGCGATTTTGATTTTACCGGGAACAGGCGACAGTGACAGAGACGGAAACGGCAGCAAGCTTAATATGAACATTTACAGAGATTTGGCTCAAGCATTGGCAAGAATGGGCTATGCTGTTCTCCGGTTTGATAAGCGTGGTTCACATGAAAGTGAGGGGGACAAATACAAGCGTGGGCTGGGAGATCTTATAGATGATGGAGCAGCATGCGTGAAGTTTTTAAAAGGACTTTCCTATGTGAATGAAGAAAAAATTTTTATTTTAGGACACAGTGAAGGGACAATGCTTGCTCCAGCCGTTCATTTAAGGGAGCAATCAGCGGGATTTATTCTTCTAGCTGGAGGTGCCATTTCAATGAATGATGTAACAGAATGGCAGCGGGAAAATGCTTATAAGGCGCTGGCTGAATTGAAAGGTTTCAATGGGTGGCTAATAAAAACCTTTAACCTAGTGGATAAGGCAAAGAAAAAGAATGAAAAATTCATAGCGAAAATGATGGAATCGGACGCTGATGTTATGAGGGTGGCCGGAAAGAAGTTTCCTGCAAAATGGATGAGAGAGCATTTTCAATATATTGTCGAAGAAGATTATGCAAAACTTGACTGTCCTATTTTAGTTATCGGGGGAACGAAGGATTCTCAGGTACCAGAATCCGCTCTCCGAAAAGTAAAAGAACTATCAAAAGGTGAAACAGAAATACACATCATCCTGAATATGACGCATATTTTAAAAAAACTTGATGGCGAGATGGATCAATTGAATCCATTAAAGACATATAAGCAGCAAATGCAGCAGCCAATTGAAGAAGAAATGCTTCAATATATAGAGAATTGGATTTCAAAACAATTGATTTTGGAGGCGGTCTAATTGGTCAGCCAGTCTGTGATTGCAGGTTATATCTTTTCGATCATTCTTTCAGTGGGATTTCCCATTTTTGCCTTCATTTATTTAAAAAGAAAAGAACGCATTTTATTTCGGCCTGTTTTAACAGGTTCGCTGATCTTTATCTTTTTTGCTCTCGTTCTGGAAGGATCGCTGAATTTTTACCTTTTGAATATCAATGAATCTACAAAAGTGCTGAAAACCAATTCCTATCTTTTTTCCTTGTATGGTGCATTAGCAGCAGGTGTATTTGAAGAAACTGGACGATATGTTGCGTTTGCCTGGCTTTTGAAAAAATACCGGGACAGAAAGGACGGTCTTGCATACGGGCTTGGGCATGGCGGGATTGAATCCATTTTTCTTGGCGGATTTGCCAGTGTTCAGTACATTATATTAGCCAATGTGGTTAATACGGGAGGGCTTGACAATCACAGTATACCTGGAGCGGCTGCCATAAAAGCGAGCATACTGAATATAACCGCAGACACCAGTTTTTCCGTAGGAATTGATCGTATTCTGTCATTCTTTATCCAGGTTGCCTTATCTCTGCTCGTGCTGTATGCGGTAAAGAATAAAAAGTTCATCCATTTCCTTCTCGCCATCCTCATTCATACAGCAATTGATTTTGTTGCGGTACTGGGAGTGATCTTTAAATTCAATCCATTCGTCATGGATCTGTATTTACTTGCTGTTGCAATCGGCGCTGTTATTTATATCAGAAAAACGAAAGAAGCGAGTAATATCAGTGAAGAAAAGCCATCATCGGTTGAAATGACTGAGGATTTGTGAGCTGGAACTGGAGGTTATGAGCGGATATAGGAGTTTAAGAGAAAATATAGAGATTTAAGAGCAAATATCAGGATTTAAGAGCGAACACAAATATTTAAGAGTACCTCTCATAAAAGAAACAATCAACGTAAAATTGTAAGACAGAAGAGCAGCAAATAGCTGCCCTACTGTCTATATTGGAGTAATAATTGGATTAAGTTCCATAATACGTTAAATAAACAGCAGTGAAGTATTAAATTTGTTTGTGACCCATCGGGTTTTTAGGTATAAGAGGATTTTATTAACGAACTTGGAGGTTTGTTTAATGTGCAACTCAGACCACTGCATAACGTATGTATGATTACAACAATTTGTGGATGTGCTGATGCCAAATCTTAACTCTTATCGCTATCCTTAAAAAAGGGAGATGAACAAATGAATCCTGCTAAAAAGAGCGCATTAATTGTAGGGGTACTGTTTATACTTGCAGCAGTTACAGCAATAATAGGTCTAAATTTATACGACCCTATCCTAAATGATCCGGATTACCTGATTAAAGGTTCTGAACATTCCAATCAGGTGATACTGGGAGCACTTATGGAATTAATTCTTGTCATTTCAGCGGTCGGTACTTCGACAACGATGTTTCCATTTTTAAGAAAGTACAATGAAACCATAGCTCTTTGGCATGTTTGCTTCAGGTTTCTTGAAGCCGTTATTATTACTGTTGGTATAATCAGCGTATTGTCCCTTTTGACCTTAAGCCGGGAATTTGCAACAACTGCAACTCCGGATATCGCCTCTTTTCAAGCTTCAGGTACAGTATTAAAAGCAATACATGATTGGACTTTTTTACTTGGTCCCAATTTTATGCTGGGCATCAATACAATAATGTATAGTTATATATTTTATAAATCCAAACTCGTACCCAGATTTATACCCATCTTGGGTATGACAGGTTCAGCACTCGTTTTTCTTGCAGCCATATTAGAAATGTTTGGTGTCATTTCTCAAATTTCCATTTGGGGAGGAATTTTAAGTCTGCCGATATTTGCTAACGAAATGACTTTAGCAGTATGGCTTATCGTTAAAGGATTCAATACATCAGCACTTGCTTCCATGTCTGAAATCAAAAAAACGAACGGGAGCTGATGGCAGCCACCATTCATATCAATTTGCATCACTTTTTGTGGTGCTTTTTGTATTAAAAAATAAAACAACCCAGTCCCAAATGAACTAAGCTGTTCCCTGTGTTTATTTCGGAGCTAATTAAACTAAACCACCCGATAGTTTAACATTTCTTCACAAACTGTACAAAAGTAACCATTCTTATGTAAAATATTGGTATATTCCTGCAATATTTTTTTCTTTTTGCTCTACTGGACTGTGTTGTTGACTTTTATTTAGGTGACTGGAAATTTTTTTTAAAAATACTAAATATTAACATATTTGTCAATCTAAAATACTGTAAAAATAGGTTATATAGCTATTTCGTTTTGGTATAAAAGGAGAGAAGGATATGGCAAAAGGTGCACTTATGGTTGGTTGGGGTGAAATCATCCCAGGGCGTGAGAAGGCGGCAATGGACACGCTCAATAATGCAATGCAATACATTATACGTATGAAACAGGAAGGAAAGATTGACAGCTTTGAGGTAGTAGGTCTTGAGCCTCATGGCAGTGATTTTAACGGCTTCGTCCTAATCACAGGTGACAGGGAGACCGTTGCCCAATTGCGAGCAGAAGACGAGTTTGTCTCGGTTATGGTAGGGGTGCAGCTGGTACATAGGAATGTGAGGGTAGTTGGTGCCTACACAGGGGCTGAGTTGCAATCATGGTTCGCGATGTGGGACGAACAAGAAGATAAACTGCTCGGTGAATAAATTGGTTGTTAAGAAATTATTGGAGCTCTTTTAAGATTGCATTAACGGTAAATCATACGTTAAAAAATGGATTCGGGATTTTTCTATTTTTATCACCTCCGCGAAAAGGGTTTAACCTCGCGGTGCCCACAGAATCACAGACACACCAACAAGGCAAATGAGCGCCCCGGCCCAATCGTAAAGATCGGGTGTTTTTTTATCTACAAGCCAACCCCATAAGACAGCCAGAACGATAAAGACTCCTCCATAGGCTGCGTAAACTCTTCCAAAGGAAGGGAAGTTCTGAAAGGTAGGTATAATACCGTATAAAACCAGGATCAGGCTCCCGATTACACCAAACCATAGCGGTTTTGCTTCTCTGAGCCATAACCACACGAGATAGCCGCCTCCAATTTCAGCAAGCCCGGCAAGGATAAAAAGAAGAATGGCAATAAGCATAGCAACCTCCTGGAACAATTAATGGGTTTAGTATACTACAAATCCGCAGTGTAGCTGTCCCTTCTTCTGATAAAGGAGTAAAGCTCTGTCCCTGAATCTAGAAATCCGCAAACCGCATAGAATGCAAAAAAGAAGACCTGTCCTTTAACACATTCAAGTGATGAGGGACAGGCCCCGGCCCCGGCTTTAAATTATAGAGTTACCTTAATATTATATTCCTTCAGCCACCCATTAATCTGCAGCAAATAATCGATCAATCCGCGTGCATTGTTTCCTTTGATCCTCCCATGTTTGCCTTCAGCAATAGTACGAATCAAATCTGTATTGATTAATGGCAGAATCGGGGAAGATGAATCATCCAGAACCTCAAGCATCCATTTGCTGATTCCTTGAAGGTAGGCGTCATCTTTTGTACTTGGATACGCGCTTTTCTTCCGGTTTCTTACATCATCCGGCAGAACTTCCTTAAAGGCGCGTCGCAAAATTCCTTTTTCAATGTTGTCGATGCTTTTGACATCAAATGGGACGTTCCATAAATATTCAACAAGACGGTAGTCACAGAATGGAACACGAACTTCAAAGCCCGTCATCATACTTGAGCGGTCCTTCCTGTCAAGCATAAATGGCAAGAAACGGGTGATGAACAAGTAAGACATCTGTCGCTGTTTTCTTTCCAGTTCGCTTTCACCTTCCAAGAATGGAACTTCACTTACAGCCTCATTGAATCGTTTTTTCTGATACTCTTTAGGCTGAAGTTTCGTTTTTGCATCCTCTGAAAGGATATTGGCAATGCCCCCCATGTTTTTCAGCCATGGATAAATATCGGCATCAAGGTATTTTTCCTGATGGAACCAAGGATAACCAGAGAAAACTTCATCGGCTGATTCACCTGATAACGCAACAGTTGCATCCTTTTTCATCTCTTTAAACAGGAGGTACAGGGAGGTTTCAAGTTCTCCCACACCCGGCAGATCACGGGCGCGCATAGGAACGAGAAGGTTCTCAACGAGTTTATCCGCTCCAAATACGATGGAGTGATGGTCAGTTCCAACATGTTCTGCCACACGTTTTACCCAAGGTTCATCAAGATCGCGGCGGAGAAAGTCTTCTTCAAAGTCCCGATCGTTGTTGACAAAGTCAATGGAGTAGGTGCTGAGTGTTTTGCCTGCCTCTTTATATTCTCTCGCGGCTAACGCTGTAAGGCCACTGGAATCAAGACCTCCTGAGAGCATGGTAACAAGCGGCATGTCAGAGAGAAGCTGGCGTTTTACTGTGTCCTCGAGAAGGGAACGGATGGTTTGCTCCGTTGTTTCCAGATCGTCTTCATGTTTTTTGCTTTTCAATTTCCAGTATTGCTGGATATCTGTTTCATCTGCTTTAAATGTAATGGAATGGCCGGCGCGAACTTCTTCTACATCTTTAAAAACACCTTGTCCTGGAGTGCGAATTGGTCCAAGGGCAAATACCTCTGCAAGTCCTTGGTGGTCCACTTCTGCTTCTACCATTGGGTGGGCAAGGAGCACTTTTAATTCGGATCCGAATATGATGGAGCTGCCACGGCGTGCAAAGAAGAGCGGTTTTACTCCAAGATGGTCGCGTCCAAGCATCAGCTGCTCACGTTCTTCATCCCATATTCCAAAGGCGAAAATCCCGTTAAAATGGTTCACGCAATCTTCTCTCCATTCCAAATAAGAATGCAGCAATACTTCTGTATCTGATTTAGTGGAGAAGCTGTGGCCTTTATCTTCAAGCTCTTTGCGTAATTCCAGGTAATTGTACAGTTCCCCATTATACGTTAAGGCAATTGTTTTATTGCCGTTCTTGTATAGCATTGGCTGAAGGCCGCCTTCTGGATCAATGACGATCAGTCTGCGATGGCCAAAGGCCGCTTTCTCAGAGAACCAGAAACCGTCTGCATCAGGTCCTCTGTGAATAATGGAATCTGTCATTTCTTTTAATATAGGCTGCTGATTGGAAAGATCTCTTGCCCAATCCACCCATCCTGCAATTCCGCACATACTATTACCCTCTTTCCAAAAGTATAATTGCTGATAATGGAATTCCATTATCTTTCCAAAAGTTAGCGTAATAAGAGTAAAGTTTTTCGACCGAACTATAATAATGGTCGAACATGATCAAAAAATTCGACCGAAGATCTCTTCTGGTCACATTCATTATGCTATACTCCTTTTTTAGAAATAACAACTCATTGCTGATAAAATCATAGTTAAGACCTAATCCCATCTGAATAATTTGAAAAAGCCGGGAGACGTTTCCCGAAATTTGACGGACTGATGAGGATCGGTATAATTAAGACAAAACAATAAGACTATTGTATGATAGGTGCGGATATTTTTAAAAATGGATGGCAATGACAAGAAATCACTTATTGTAGCAGCTGCCACGGAGCTTTTTTCTTCAAAAGGCGTACGGAACACGACGATTGGACAGATTGCCAAAACGGCTGGAATCGGCAAGGGGACCATTTACTACTATTACAGCGATAAAACGGAAATATTGCTGGAATGTTATATGAACCATATTCAAATAACGAGGCGAAGAGCATTTGAACGGAGCAGCAATGAACAGGATTTGCTGTTAAAGGTGATGAAATTCCTCCATTATATTAGTGATGAAGCAAGGCAGGACCCATTTGTTTCGACTCTTGTCAGCGAATACAGAGAATATAGACTGCCTGAAATTAATCTTTGCTTCAAGCATTCAGAGGAAGATGCAGTCGGCATTCTAAGCAAGCTGATTGAAAAGGGTATGGATCAAGATCATCTTGAAAAAGTACCGCTTCCTTTAACCGCGTTTTTACTCGTTCGAATGATGCTCGCTTATAATCTTGATTATGAAAAAAATGAGAAGAGTGATGAAGAATTTTTAAGTCTTTTGAAAAGGCTCTTTTCTTAAGGCTCTTTTCTTAAACTTTGGGAGACCTTTTCGCAAAAGCGGATTGGTCTTTTTTTCAATGGAGAATTCAGAAGGGAGCTTAATAA
Source organism: Chryseobacillus diguaensis (assembly GCF_049220665.1). Lineage (NCBI taxonomy): Bacteria > Bacillati > Bacillota > Bacilli > Caryophanales > Bacillaceae > Chryseobacillus > Chryseobacillus diguaensis. The sequence goes on along the minus strand of NZ_JBMKNV010000006.1, from coordinate 29,993 downwards.
GCCTGTCATTCACTCCCAATAATTATCCTCTTAAATATATCTTTTGCATTCATGCAGAATATTCATGTGATGTTCAGCATGACCCGTTAGTGCTTCCAATGTTCAGGAGTACTAAGTAACCTGGGCAGCTTTGTGTATCGGTCACCTTTAGCAGAGTTCACCTGTGCTTGAGTGAGGAAGATGCTTTCGGTAAGATCAGCACCGCTTAAATCGGCATCTCTGAGATCTGCGCCGATCATGTCACATACTCTCATGTCAGCCTCTCTTAAGTCAGCTGCAATAAGAAGAGCGCCTCTTAAGCTAGTTCCTTTTAAGTCAGCACCTTTTAATTTTGCCCCAATCAGGCTGCTGCCCCTGTTTTGTTTGCTTTTTTTCTTTGGGGAAATATTTGCCCGGACGAGCTCGCTCGTCTTTAGCAAAAGCTCATTCACGATCATTCTATGGGCAGTTACATCCAATTCTAGAATGAACGGAGGACTCAGATTCGTCAGAGATTCCGTTTTTTCAAATACATCCTGTAAATCACTATAGATGGGTTTAGCTTCTTCACGCTGAAGCGACTCATTCAGGTAACTAAGCATTTCATGAAGCTGCTGCATAATGGGAAACACGTCAAACATTTCTTTTGCAAGCGCAGAATTATCCCTCCATGAGCAGCCGTTATAAGTGACTTGAGATACTTTTTGGCCAGCTCCGAAGCATTCGTATACTGCACATCCCCGAAAGCCGTTGTTTCTGAGATTACTATGAATGCTGCAGCGATAATCAGACTGCAAACTTATACAGGGCATACCTCCATCTTTATTGAAGGCAAAATCAGCCGATTTTGCGTAAGGCAAAGCAGTACAGCACAATCCGAAGCATTGTTCACAGTCCGCCTGAAGATAATTATTCTCTTGCTTTTTTGATTGATTAGACAAGATGTACACTTCCCTTTATTCACGTTGATGAAAAATGGGGCTGTTTCTCAAGTATTGTTGCTATTCGTATGGTCTAAGAACACGCAGAAAGGTTAGCTTCGTGGCATCTTTTCTTAAAATTTTTGCCAAATCAAGGGTTATTTAAAAGAAATTTAGAGTTAGGAGCAACAAAGTTTAAGAAAAGAGCCTAAAAGGTTATTAGTTTTACAATAAATCGCCTAATAGAAAAATACAATGACCTTTAGATGTTTTTAGCCATTCGAATATTCATTGGTTCATATCCGGTTTTTTCGTATAAGCTTCTTGCCGCTTTGTTATATCCGAAAACATTCAATTCCAATTTCTTTATCGCTAGATTTCTTGCTGCTGTTTCTATTTCCTTTAGCGCTGCCTTTCCGAATCCACGTCCCTGAAAGGGCTCGTCAATTTGAAAATCATATATGAATCCATTTTGCTGTGAAGTTTTTGCGAGCCAGATGATCCCGATTTCCTTGCTATCTTTAAAAATAGTATATAGGAAGTGATTTTCTGTTTTTTCTCCTTGCGGTAAAAGCTTCTCATATTCCTTTTTAGAATTTTCTTTTGCTTCTTCCTTCGTCCAATTTCCTGAAGATGTTTTGGCCTCTGCGTAATGGACAATAGCTTTTTTTAAATATCGGCCGTATTGGTCGGAAGTCATTGGTTTCAAGGTGACCATATCTTATTCCCTCCATAAAAATTAGCGTTTTTTTAAAAGAAAACCTTCTTTTCAAAAGTATTTCGTTTAACGAAAAAAATATTTCACAAAGTAAACAAAATGATTAAAATATTTCTCGTAAAAGACTATTATAGTATTAATAAACCACTTACAGATAGGGGAAAGGATTCGATTTATGCAAAAAGTGCTGGCTTTTCTTAAACCTTACCGGCTGCATATGAGCGTGGCCTTCATACTCATGCTTGTTGAGCTTGGTGTGGAGCTTGTGCAGCCGCTTCTCATTGCCAAAATCATCAATCAGGGAATACTAGCTAAAAACATGGATGTCGTTTATACATGGGGCTGGGTAATGGTCGGGATTTCTCTTTTTGCATTTGTGTCTGGTCTTACAAATTCCTATTTTGCGAGCTATGCGAGCCAAGGCTTTGCATATGACGTAAGAGAAAAGCTTTTTAGGAAAATTCAAGGCTTCTCATTTACCAATTTAGGACATTACCAGGCCTCATCTTTAATTACAAGACTGACAAATGATGTTACTCAGATTCAGAATATGGTCTTTATGAGTCTTAGAATTATGCTGAGGGCACCGCTTTTAGTGTTATTTGGAACGATCATGGCTCTTGTGATCAATGCCAGGCTCGCTATGATTCTGCTCATTACCATTCCGATTCTGCTGCTGTTTCTTTTATGGGTGATGAAAAAGGCAGGCAATATGTTTCGGAGTGTACAGGAAAAACTGGATCAGGTAAACAGCGTGATGAGAGAGAACCTTTCCGGAATCAGGCTGATTAAAGCCTTTTTAAATAGCGGCCATGAAATCAGCCGCTTCACGAAGTCATCTTCTGAATTGAGGAACAAGACGGTTAATGTGCTGCAGCTTATTGAGGCGACAATGCCCATTCTGCTGTTTGTCATGAATGTAGGAATTATTTTGATTTTATGGCTGGGAAGCCATGAGGTTACTACCGGAACCATTATGGTAGGGGACGTCGTCGCCATCGTCAATTATGCCCTCAGGATGGCTGCTGCCCTCACTATGTTTTCCTTTATTATTATGATTTTTTCAAGGACACGGGCTTCGGCTCACCGCATTTCAGAAGTATTGGACGAAAACATTGATCTGCTGGATAATGATGAGGCTGCTTCAGGACAGTTTATACCGGAAGGAAGTATTTCATTTAATGACGTTTCATTTAAATATCCCGGATCAGATGAGCCGGTTCTAAGAAACATCACGTTTCAGGCGCCTGCTGGAAAAATGATGGCTGTGATGGGTGCAACGGGCTCAGGAAAAACTTCTTTATTTCAGCTCATCCCAAGGCTTTATGATACGAGCGAGGGAACCATCACAATTGACGGTACGGAACTTGCAGATTACACACTGGACGATCTGCGGAATCAAATTGGATATGTACCGCAGGAAGCCACTCTTTTTACAGGCAGTGTGAAAGAAAACATTACATGGGGAAAAGAAGACGCATCTATTGAAGAAATCATGGAGGCAGCAAAGAACGCTCAAATTCATGATACGATTATGAAATTTCCGAAGCAATATGAAGCCCCTCTAGGCCAAAAAGGCGTGAATCTTTCAGGGGGGCAAAAACAGCGCCTTTCTGTAGCACGGGCTCTTGTCCGAAAGCCGAAAATCCTGCTTTTTGATGACAGCACAAGCGCTCTCGATATGAAAACAGAAGGCAGGCTTCTTGAGGCTGTGAAGGGCTATAAAGCCACCATTTTAATTATTACGCAAAAAATCAGTACAGCGATGAAAGCCGATACTATTTTGCTTATGGAAAATGGCAGGCTGATGACTGAGGGAAGTCATGACGAACTGCTTGCTTCCTCTGATCTTTACCGAAAAATTTATGCATCCCAGATGGGGAAGGAGGAAACCGGATGAGACCCTCTTTTCAGGGACGGCCTGGCGATCCCAAAGAAAAGCAAAGATCCAATGACTGGACCGGAACGCTCTTTAGAGTTTGGCGCTATCTTTCTGAGAGCAAAGGTCTTTTATCAATTGTCCTGATTATGGTTTTTTTAAGCTCTGCCTTTGGCCTTCTTGGTCCATATCTGATTGGAGCCGCCATTGACCATTTTATCGTGCCGAAAAAAGCAGAAGGTCTTACAGGTCAGCTGCTCCTTTTGGCAGCCGTTTATTTCCTTTATTCGCTCACAACGTGGCTCCAGAATTATTGGATGGTCAGCATTGCACAAAAGACCGTCTTTGAAATGAGAACCCAGCTATTCCGCCAATTTCACAAACTGGCTATTCCCTTTTTTGATAAACGCCAGCACGGTGAACTGATGAGCCGGGTGACGAATGATATTGATAATGTCAGCCAAACGCTGAACAGCTCGGCAATTCAAATTTTCTCAAGCGTTCTCACTTTGATTGGAACCGTTGCTGTTATGCTTTGGCTCAGCCCTCTCTTAACACTGCTTACGATGCTGATTATCCCGATTATGTTTTTCGGGATGAGGTGGATAACCAATCGTACTGGGAAGATGTTCAAAAAGCAGCAGCAAAATATGGGGGAAATGAACGGGTTTATTGAAGAGACGATTTCAGGCCAGAAAATTGTTAAAGCTTTCTCGCAGGAAGAGCGTGTCATTCAGCGTTTTCAGGAAAAGAATAAGCAGCTGAAGGAATCAGGCTTTTGGGCTCAGACGTATTCCGGTTTTATTCCAAAGCTGATGAACGTTCTCAACAACTTAAGCTTTGCAGTGATTGCAGGGGTAGGCGGGTATCTTGCACTTCACGGTTTTATTTCAATAGGAACCATTGTGGTTTTCACGGAATATTCAAGGCAGTTTACCCGCCCGCTGAATGATTTGTCCAATCAGTTCAATACCCTTTTATCAGCTGTTGCAGGAGCTGAGCGGGTATTTGAAATTTTGGACATGGAAGAAGAGGCTGCTGATGAAAAGAATGCCGATGACATTTGCAATGTTACAGGGAGAGTTGAATTTCAGCATGTCTCCTTTTCCTATGAAGATTCTCTGACTCTTGATGATATCAGCTTTATCATTCAGCCTGGTGAAACCGTCGCCTTTGTCGGAGCGACTGGAGCAGGAAAGACTACGATTACGAATCTGCTTTCCCGTTTTTACGATGCTCAACACGGAGAAATTTTAATTGACGGGAAAGAAATAAAAACCATTAAACGAAGCAGTCTCAGAAGCCAAATGGGCTTTGTGCTTCAGGATTCATTTCTCTTCCAAGGAACCATCAGGGAAAATATCCGTTACGGCAGGCTGGACGCGACCGATGAAGAAGTGGAGCAAGCAGCTGGCCTTGCCAACGCCAGCGGGTTTATTGAAAAGCTGCCAGATAAATATGAAACGCTTTTGAAGCAGGACGGAAGCGGAATCAGCCAGGGGCAAAAACAGCTCATTTCAATTGCAAGAGCTATTCTTTCAAAGCCTTCTATTCTTATACTGGATGAAGCGACAAGCAGCATCGATACGATTACAGAAATGAATATTCAGGAGGCATTGCAGCGCTTAATGGAGGGCAGAACGAGCTTTGTCATTGCCCACAGGCTCAATACGATTCAAACAGCAGATCACATTATCGTCCTGGAAAACGGTAAAATTGCTGAAAGCGGAACACATGATTCTCTGCTTGAAAAAAGAGGGTATTACTATGGACTGCACAATAGCCAGCTGGAGGAATTCAGTTCTTGATTAACAGCAGATTATGTTACAGTAGTAGCAGTAATGAATCGTTGGAGGTGCAAGAATGATGCGTTTAGAAGGCAAAAAAGTCATTCAGCTTGTAAGCGGAGAATTTGAAGATTTAGAACTGTGGTACCCGGTCTTGCGTCTGAGGGAAGAAGGGGCAGAAGTCCATCTTGCCGGAGAAAAAACAGACGAAACCTATGTCGGCAAGTACGGAGTACCAGCGAAAAGCGATCTATCCTTTTCTGAAATTGACCCTTCCGAGTACGATGCCATCCTCGTTCCTGGAGGCTGGTCTCCTGATAAGCTCCGCCGCTATCCTGAAGTACTTGATATGGTCAGGCACATGCATGAGCACCAAAAGCCGATCGGACAAATTTGCCATGCGGGCTGGGTGCTGATTTCTGCGGGCATTTTAGACGGTGTCAATGTAACAAGCACCCCGGGCATTAAAGATGACATGACTAACGCCGGTGCCATCTGGCATGACGAAGCGGTTGTAAGAGACGGCCATATTATATCAAGCCGCCGCCCGCCGGATCTTCCGGAGTACGGGAAGGCTTTTGCTGATGCATTGGCTGAAAAATAAGTAAGGAATTGACTGGGAATGGTCTGAATGGGTCCGGCGGCTGCAATGGACAATTGAAACAAGCATTCTTTCATCTCGCCCCTGTTCAACTAAAAAACACAAAAAAATGGCTCCGGGAAAAACTCCGGTCCATTTTTTTGTGAAGTATATGAAATATGATCAGGTATGCGAGATGACTTGCAATTCACCAAACAAGAGAACCCTTTTCCATTTGAAGCAGGAAGCTTTTCTGTTTAAGCGGCATTTTTCAAAAGACTTGAGCCTTTTCTTAATACATTCGTGTAATAGATCAAATAAAACGTGACAAGGAGAAAAAAGATGCCTGCAGTGAGAGGAGAAGAGAACTGGCTTTGGTACTGATCAGGTGTCTGGGCTGACTGCTTTGTAATGAAAATCATAACGAGCCTTGTTGCTATTCTGCTTAAGAATAAAAACAGCACGGCAGATTCAATCCAAATGTGGGTTCTGTAATACAGGTTACCTGTTCTTTCTTCGAATTTAGTATGATCAATGGCAAGCTTAGCTAAAACAATTCCTGCTATAATCCCAACAGCATCAAGAATAAGAGATATTGGATGCATAAGGCTGGCAAGGAAAATAAGGAGCCCGACAATTCCAAATAGGATCATTCTGAAGCGAAGCCTTCCTTTTTTAAAAGGCTGGAACCCTATTGAGCGTTTGATTCTCCGGTACATAAAAAACCCGACTAGTAAAATGGGCAGTAAATAGGAATATGTTTCTGTCATCGTATCCCCCTAAACATTTATCATGAATTCCTTCCATTATTATAACGAATGGGGATGTTTTGATCCATATTTTTCCTAAAAATGGGTTTGACTAATAGATGCTTTTGGCTTGTAAAAAAGTGGGGTTTGGCTCGTTAGAATGGCCTTTTGGCCAGTAAGCACCTTAAAAAATCCCGAATTTGAGCAGTTATTTTGAATAAAGCTGTTTAAAAAGGCTGTTTTTATAAAACAGACTTTTTTTATCCAAAAAAAGGAGCTGACCCGGCATGGAGTCAGCTCTCTTTCAATCCTTCCTCTTCTTTCCGATCATCAGAGAGATCTGAAGCATCGCTGCAGGAAGGGAGGTTCGCCCTCTTATGGCTAAATATTTTGGTACCCATGTTGTAGCGTACTTTTCTTTAAACTTGCGGATACCGGCAAACTGGTAAAAAAACTGTCCGTGCACAAAGATTTTGGAAGCAATTCTTTCACCAAGGAAAGCATATTTGGTTCGTCCGACATTTGATAAAGGTGCCATTCCAAGATTGAATTGGCGGTATTCATGCTTTTGGCCGTACAGCATAAGGGATATGAGGATGTAATCCATCGTCCCGTTAGGCGCATCCTTTAAGTGGCGCATTAAGTCGATGGACAGCGTTTCGTTATTGTCATATACCGGCATAAGTGTCGCAAAAGCAGTAAGTTTGCCATCAGGCCCTCTTAAAATGGCAATCGGAGCTCTCTCGAAATAGTCTTTATCAAAGAATCCAAGAGAATATCCTTTTTCGCTTTTCCCATCAAGCCAATCATCCGAAACGGTTTTGAGTTCCTCCATAAACAAGTCACTGTATGGAGGCTGAACAATGCTAAAAGTATATTCTTCCCGTTCAAATTTGTTTTTTACTGCCCTGAGGCTGGCTTTTTTCTTTCCGGAAAGCGTAAATTCAGCCAAGTCCACATAGGCTTCTTCTCCAAGCTTGAAAAACTGGTAGCCGTTCTCATGGTACAGAGAAAGATTATCTTTTTCAATTTGATAAAAGATGGGAGAGTAGCCGTATTCGTCTGCAAAGGATTGAAATTCTTCTATCGCTTCGCCGATCCGGTCCTGATCTCCGACTGGATCACCAAGAACGACAAGCTTGTCCCCCGCTTTTTTGTACATCATCATCACATCTTTTTCTTTTGTCCAGAAAATATCTTTATCCTTTAAAAAGACAAGATGAGTGAGAATATTCCCCCGGTACTTAGTAAGAAATTCTTCAATACTCTCTGTATCAATATCTCTCACGGTGTCCGATTTAGGGGAGAGAAGTTTGTTTCCGACTGTTAAAAACAAGAGAGCAAGAGCTGTTCCGATTAAGCTGCTGATGAAGAGTTCATCTGGTCTCATCACAAGCAGTTCTTTTAATTCCACAGGAATCTTTTTGTGAGAAAAAGGCTGTTTTAAATAACCGATCAGCACATAGAACAGCAGAGATCCAAGCGTCAAAAAAACGACTGTGAGGGAGCCCCATGACATCGGATAATTTTCCCGGTAAAAACGTTTTCTTGAGAACCATAGAACGACAGAAATAATCAGCAGGAATAATGCTTCTTCATAATCAAGACCTTTAGAAAAGGTGAAAAGAGCACCTGCAATTAGAACGATTAATGTAAGGATGTAGGCCCGCTTAACTTTATGAAGGACGCTTCTCGATAAAATAAGCAGAGCAATACCTGCTCCGACTGAAAGCTGGTGGGACAAGTTTAAAAATGGTTCGGATAAAAGCTTTTCAGCGAACCTGAGCCTGCCGAGAATTCCTGGTGTAGCAGCAGAGAGCAGGAGCAGCACTCCGCTAAGGAAAACGAGAGCGGCCAATGCCCAGTGGCTAATGTTGACAATCAAAAGCTCTGGCACGATGGAAAACCTTTTCCATGTTTTGACAGCTTTTTCCCATTTCGTATTTTTCAGTGCATCCTGTGTTTGGGATACAAGCTCTGTTGAGGCAAGAATCAGGCCGATGATCCAGGGAATCAGGTAATAGGATAACCTGTAAAAGACAAGCACAAGAAGCACATCGTTTGTTGGGACACCGTAAAGCTCCAGACCAATCAGCATAATTAAATCAAAAGAGCCGATGCCGCCAGGAACCATGCTGATTACGCCCGCGATGGCGGCAGCAATAAAGATGGCTGCAAGATGATTGAAGGATACGCCTGTGTCCAGAACCACTGTAATTCCATACATCGCAACAAGAGCAAGGGACCACTCAATAAGTGATGCAGCAATCATCAAAAAAAAGGAACTGGCTTTTGGGGTGAAAGGAATTTTTTCCGGCTGCTTTTTATGGGAATAATACCAAAAAAGGATATATCCCGGTAGATAAGCCGCGATTCCCCAGAGCGTATACCTCAGCCAGACGTGCATTTCAAATATCGGTTCGATGTTGACGAGCTTAAGCAGCGGGAGCCAGGCAAGAATTGAAAGGCCTGTCAGCATTAAGGGTGTCATCCAAAGAATGGCTGCCATCAGAACCGCTGTATCCGAATAGTAAGCTTTATACAGCATTCCTCTTAAACCGGCTCCTGTAAAACCTCCGAAGCCAAGCATATTATTAAACGTATTCGCGATCCAGGAAACCTTCACCTTTTTCAGCTGAGGAATCTCCATTTTCAGCTGTCTTGTCAGGATAAAATCATAGATAGCCATCGATCCAACAGCAATCAAACCAAGAATAGCCATTAAAAAAATTTGGCTTGGGGAGAGGGTTTTTAAACGAATTAATACATTTGTTACGTCAATGTCCTGGATCTGTTTTTTTCCTTCAAGAATAATCAATGAGAGCAAAACAACCGGTATCAGAATTTTAATCAAACGTAACAGCCAGGGGCGTTTTTCCATATATCCACTTCTTTCTAAGCAGGCAAACTCTATTAGAGCCTTGCCTAAAGGCTGATTCATTTTTAAGGAAGGGCTAACCAGCCGTTTTCCTTTTACTGTTTAATATTCCTGCAGGCATTCACATTCATGTATGAATTATGTACAATAGACAGCGCTCTAACTTAATCCTCAATTTGGAAAATGAGCAGGAGTTCTATTTTTTATTCTATGGGATTACAGGGTTCTAATCAATTTTTTATAGAAGAAACGGGGCTCAAAAAATATTGTAGCAAAAAATAGGCGGTGATAATATGGAATAAAAGAAGTTTCTTCCAAAAAAGGAGGAAGATAGAAGGGCGGTCTATTTTGCTGAGCACTACGAGAATTGCAATGTTTCTTCTGATCAGTTTTATATACGGCAGCAGCGCATGGGATAGTAATCGCTTCGCAGCTATTTACTCCATTGCCGCCGGAATTTGTTTTTTGATCAATCATGTACTTGTTATTGCTTCATTCTCAAATAAGTATAAGATCTGGCTGATCACCATTGATTGTATTTTATCAGCCTGCTTCGGATTCATTTTTCCAGGATCCAATCTCTATCTGATTCTTTTCGGCGTTGCAGCTGTTACGCTGTTCATTTATACAGCCAAAAAGGAAATCCGATGGACTTTTATAGGCTTTTTTCTCGTGGTGTGGGCTGGTATTATGGTCTACTCTCATGTGGTTCTTGGAGAAATCGACTTCATTGATAATATTATGAGTGCGATGTTTATCGTATTTGGGTCCATTGTAGGCGGTCTGATTCGAAAGCTAATGGATGCTAAAGAAACGATGGATAAACAGTATGAACAGCTCACTAACTCTCATGCAGCTTTATCTGCAGCTCACGAACAGCTTCATTCTTATTCAAAACAAATTGAAGAATTAACAATGACAAGAGAACGAAACAGAATGGCACGTGAGATTCATGACACTGTAGGTCATAAAATGACCGCTTTATTAATTCAGATTGAGCTGGTGAAAGAGATGCTTGATATCGATCCAGAAAAAGCAGAAGAGACCATTCTTGTATGCGACAGCCTGGCACGAAGCGCTCTCGAGGAAATCCGATTTTCCGTCAGAACCATTCGTACGGAAGAAGGGGGACAGCAGGCACTCATTCCTTCTCTTCGGAAGCTGATGGAAGAGTTCTATAAAACGACAGGTCTCGAGACATCTTTTGAGATTAAAGGAGATCCGTCAATGATCCCAATGACGCTTCATTTGTCCATTATACGAACTGTGCAGGAATCACTGACAAATGCCAGGCGCCACGGGGAGGCAACTGCCTGCTCCATCAAACTTAACTGCAGCAAAGAACTTGTCAGCCTTATCCTAGAGGATAACGGACAGGGAACTGGTAAAATCAGCAAAGGATTTGGCCTGATCAATATGAAGGAACGGATTGAAGAACATGGAGGTTCCATTCAATTTGTAAGTAAAGCTAATCAAGGCTTTCAAGTCAAAGCGGTGTTTCCGCTTCTCGCAAAAAAATGGGCAGCTGGAGGAAAACAATGATAAATGTATTGGTTGTAGATGATCAGCCTTTGATGAGAGATGGCCTTGCGACTCTGATTAATATGAGAAAGGACATTTCGGTTGTGGGAACGGCAGCTGATGGCCTTGAAGCATTTGAAAAAGCCAAAACCTTAAAGCCTGATATTGTTCTCATGGATATTCGCATGCCGGGAACAGACGGAGTAAAGGGAACAAGACTGATTAAACAGAACCTTGAGACAGTAAAAGTACTGATGCTCACCACTTTTACGGATAGTGAACTGATATTTGATGCTCTAGAGGAAGGCGCAAGCGGCTATCTTTTAAAAGATATGTCAACAGATACCATCGTGCAGGCAATCATGACGGTGCAATCAGGAGGCATTGTCCTTCCTCCCAACTTGACTGGCCAGATCCTGAAGGAACTGAAAAAATCAAAAGGGACCGAATCAGAGGCCAAGGAGTCCCCGCCGCCGTCTGTTTTAAAGGAATTAACCGAACGTGAAATTGAAGTGCTGAAGCAAATCGGCTACGGCATGAGCAACAAAGAGATTGCCGGTGTTTTATACATAACAGAAGGAACAGTGAAAAACCATGTATCCAATTTGATCTCAAAGCTTGAGCTTCGAGACCGGACCCAGGCTGCTATATTCGCTGTGCGCTATGGGATAACGGCCTTTCCTGAAACATGAGGCATATGACTTTTTGCATAGTAAGCTATTTCCGAAGACCTCCCGGGGTCTTTTTTTTGTGTTTACATTTCTGTCTGGAGGTAGATGGAAGTTTTTTTAATCTGAAATAAGATGAAATAGAAGAGTGAAACGAAAAGGAGTGGCTTGAATGCTTACTGTTCAGGATATTAAAAAATCATTTAATAAAAAAGAAGTGGTGAAAGGTGTTTCGTTTTCGGTTGAAAAAGGCGAGTCCTTCGGGCTTCTCGGACCAAATGGGGCCGGAAAATCAACAACCATCTCGATGATCTGCGGCCTTCTTGCTTATGATTCAGGGGATATTCTAGTTGGAGGAACCTCTGTTAAGAAAAATCCATCTGAAATTAAGAAAAAAATCGGGATAGTCCCGCAGGAAATTGCTTTATATCCAACCATGTCAGCAAGAGAAAACCTGATCTTCTGGGGTAAGATGTATGGCCTTTCCGGTTCCAAAGCGAAAAAGCGCGCAGAGGAAGTATTAGACTATGTTGGTTTAAAAGACAGGGCGAAAGAGAAAATCGAAACCTTTTCGGGAGGAATGAAGCGAAGGATCAATATTGGCGCTGCGTTAATGCATGAACCGGAGCTATTGATTATGGATGAGCCGACTGTTGGCATTGATCCGCAGTCTAGGAATCATATTTTAGAAACAGTGAAGGAATTAAACCAAAAGGGAATGACAGTCATTTACACAAGCCACTACATGGAAGAAGTAGAGTACTTGTGCGAAAGGATTGGCATCGTGGATCAGGGCAAAGTGATTGCTCTTGGAACTAGAACTGATTTGTGCTCAAGGCTTGCTGGAGGAACGGTGATAAAACTTGGCCTCAGCCAGCTTAAAGAGGAATTTACAAATCAGCTGAAAGAATTCGAGCAGGTGGAAAAGATTGTAACAGATCATGAGCATTCCTCCCTTGAAATATTTGTGAAAAGCCATCAGAACGCTGTTGCAGATATTATTTCTGCTGCTATAGGGGCAGGCCTGCAGGTGGTATCGCTTGAGCTTCAGGAACCCAATCTGGAAACACTGTTTTTACAGCTTACAGGGCGCTCTTTGCGCGATTAGGAGGTAGAAGGATAATGAAAAGTTTGGTTATCGCGTGGAAGGACTTTAAGATACGCCTGAAAGACAGACGGGGATTTATCATGATGATTCTCATGCCGCTCGTCCTGACAGCCATACTTGGATCGGCTCTTGGTTCAGTGCTCGGCAATGATAACCTTCCGCATACGGTGATTGGTCTTGTAAAAGGGAGCCAGGATGATTTAACAGATACGTTTACAAAAGATGTTTTAGGAAGCAAGGATCTCAAAAAGTTTGTGACTGTGAAGCAGGTGAAAAAGGAAGATCAGCTTTTGGAACTGCTGAAAAAAGGTAAGATTGATGCGGGTATTGCGATACCTGCAGGCTGGAGCAAAGATTTAAAAAATGGAAACTTGAAGGATTTGACTGTTTACACAACTCCTGATCATCAAATAAAAGGGTCCATTGCCGAATCAATTGCAGGAACCTTTACAGACAGAGTCAAAACCCTTGCAAATTCAGGGAAATTAACGGTAACCGATCTTGCTTCCTCAGCACCTGTTACGACTGGAAAGCTTGATCTTGGAAAAGCTGCAGTCCAATTAAACAGTGAATTAAGCAGCATAGCAAAACAAAAAATGGACATTCAAGATGTGACTACTGGAAAAAAATCTGTTTCCTCCATGCAGTATTATGCAGCGGGCATGGCTGTCATGTTTCTACTATATAATGCCACAGTTGGAGCGAAATCCATTCTGCAGGAAAGGGAAAACGAAACCCTATCAAGATTGATGTCAACTCCGACAGGAAATATCTCTATTCTTCTCGGGAAATTTTTCGGAACCCTGCTGTTTGCTCTTATTCAACTGCTGGTTTTTCTCGCAGCAACACATCTGTTTTTCGGTGTGAACTGGGGTGACAATATGGTTCAAGTATTTGCTGTAGGACTTTCTTATGCCATTGCTGTTTCAGGATTATCGATGGTTCTTGCATCCGTCATTTCCAGTGTAAAAACGGCCGATCTGATCAGCGGTATCGGCGTTCAAATTCTGGCTATTCTGGGCGGTTCAATGATCCCGCTCTATTCTTTCCCAGACTTGATGCAAAAAATCGCTTATTTTGCTCCGAATAAATGGGCTTTATCAAGCTTCTTGGAAATTATGTCAGGTACAGCGTGGAACACATTGCTGCTGCCGATAACAATCTTGCTTTCGCTCGGCATTGTTTCTGTATCCATTGGAACCTGGCGTTTAAGGGCCAGATAGGAGGAATTAATGTGAAAAAAATATGGACCATATGCTCGTTTGAAATTCTTCGTTTATTGAAAAAACCGCAAAGTTATATTCTCATGTTTGCCCTTCCTCTGTTGTTAACCATGATCTTTGGGAGCCTTCTTGGAGGAGGGGGCAGTGCAAGTCCAACTCTTGCTGTAGTAGATCAGGATCAAAGCCATTTATCCAAATCTTATTATGATTTGCTTCATAAGGAAGATCAGCTTTACACCTTGCAAAAAAGCACAGAAAAAGAGGCACAAGCAATGCTTGATCAAAAAAAGGTTTCAGGGATTATCATAGTCCCGAAGGAATTTGAACAAAGCTTGCTGGAAGGCCGTGCTCCTGTCATAAAGTTTCAGCACACACCTGACTTTACCTCTGTGGCGGCAGTTAATCAATTTCTGTCCGGAAAATTAAGTAAAATCAGCATTGAAGCAAAAGCTGCAGAAGCATGGAGCCAGTACAGCGGTGAAGACTGGCAGACAATGTACAATAAAATCAGCAGTGAAGTAAAGGGAGGAAATGGTACGATCAAGAAAGAATTGGCTGCCGATCCTTCTTTGAAGCGGATGAGCAGCACATCCAGCAGTGCTGCCGGATTTACGATCATGTTTGTGATGATTATGATGATGAGTGTCACTGGAACGATTCTTGAAGCCAGAAAAAATGGAGTCTGGTACCGTATGCTTTCTGCTCCGGCAACAAAGTTCGAGATTTCTGCCGGTTACCTGCTCTCCTTTTTCCTGATTGGCTGGGTTCAGTTTGGCATCTTAATGCTCGCAACGCATTTCATGTTCGATGTTCAGTGGGGAAATTTCTTGGGGACATTTATTCTCGTTTCAGCCCTTCTTCTTGCTGTTGTAGGACTTGGCCTTGTGATCGCGGGCTCTGTTAAAACAGCCGAGCAGCAATCCGCTATGGGGAATTTAATTGTGGTTTCTACCTGTATGATCTCGGGTGTTTATTGGCCGATTGATATAGAGCCCGAATTTATGCAGAAAATCGCCAATTTCCTGCCGCAGACCTGGGCAATGAAAGGATTTACAGAGCTTGTGGCAAAAGGCGGAACACTGATGGACATCACGGGCTATATTGGGATCCTTGCGCTGTTTGCCGCCGGATTCCTCGTTATCGGAATGTCGCGGATAAAATATGAGTAAAGGGATAAGGGAAGCTTTGGCCAGTTGAGCCGGGCTTCCCCTTTTTGTTATAACTATTTTCAGTTAATAATTCTCTAAAACCACTTGTTAAAACGCTTACATTATATTAAACTGTTAATAAACCGATTTAGTAAAACGATTTAGTTATCGAAGGAGTCCTGCAATTGACAAACATAATCATCCCCATGAATTCTTTTGATGAAAACATAACATCAGAAAAAGGTTTTTTAGAATTCTTTTTAAAAATACGAGAGGGAGGAGCTGACGGAGTAGAACTTCGAAGGGAACTGATGTCAAGAACTATCAATCTGACAGAAATCGGTCAGCAGCTGCAGGATCTTAAGCTTGCCTGTTTTTACTCTGCCCCTGTTCCAATATGGAAAGAAGATAGTTCATTAAACAATGCAGATCTCATCCAGGTATTTTCCGAAGCGAAATCACTTGGAGCAAAATTGGTGAAAGTGAATCTTGGAAGCTTCAAGCGGGGCATTTCAAATTTGGATGCATTAAACAATGTGTTAAGTGTTCCTTTCCAGCTCACTGTTGAAAACGATCAAACAAATGAGGGCGGATTGCTTAAGAATATGCATGATTTTTTGCAAGATGCCAGGAAATGCGGCACGGCTATTAAAATGACATTTGATCTTGGGAACTGGGAAGTGACGGGTCAAAACGCAAAAAATGCCTATAGGAAATTGAAAAAGGAAGTTGCCTACTTGCATTTAAAGAATGTAGTGGAGGAAAACGGCAAATGGTCTTCTGTGGCAATTCAAGCTGATGAATGGTGGCCAGAAATGATGTCTGGCATTCCGGCTGCCCCTGAGTTTCCCTTTCATTCTTTTTCAGAAATGAATGATTCTATTAATCTATTGAGAAAGGCTGGGAAAAAGCATGTCTTCTATTGATGTTATTACATTTGGCGAAGCAATGGCGTTGTTTATTGCAGATAAAGAAGGTGCACTATCAGAAGCAAACTCATTTTCGAAAGCGCTATCAGGAGCAGAAACAAACGTCGCAATAGGTCTTGCCCGACTTGGATTAAAAGCGGCCTGGGCAAGCATGGTCGGCAAAGATTCTTTTGGTGATTTTGTTTTCGCACAGATGAAAAAAGAAAAGGTAGATGTGCGCTGTGTAGGAATAAATCCTGACTATCCGACAGGTTTTCAGCTTAAATCGAAGGTTTCTTCAGGAGATCCGCAAGTAGAATACTTCAGAAAGAATTCTGCTGCGAGCATGATGAACACTGATGATTTCAATCCTTATTATTTTCAAGAGGCTGCCCATCTGCATATGACGGGGATTCCGCTTGCCATTTCAAAGCATACAAGAGGCTATGCTGAACAGGCGCTGAAATTTATGAAAACCAGCGGTAAAACTGTTTCATTTGATCCGAACTTAAGGCCCTCTCTTTGGAAAACAATGGAGGAAATGATTGAGATAACGAACCGTATTGCTGCACAGGCAGATTATGTGTTCCCTGGAATTCAGGAAGGGGAGCTTCTGACAGGCTACAAAAATCCTGAAGATATCGCTGAATTCTATATGAACCAGGGAGTAAAGCTTGTTGTCATTAAGCTTGGGGAAGAAGGAGCCTATTACAGAAGCGAAAAAGAAGAAGGAAGAGCTGATGGGATCAAGGTCGAAAGGGTTGTGGATACTGTCGGAGCTGGGGACGGCTTTGCAGTAGGCATGATCAGCGGACTGCTGGAGGGCATTGCGCTTAGGGATGCTGTTATGCGCGGCAATGCAATTGGTGCCCTGGCTGTTCAGTCCAAAGGGGATAGTGAAGGCTATCCGACAAGAAAAGAACTGGAAGATTATCTGCAACAATCTGTTAAAGGGGTGTAATTCATGAATCAATTACTTGCACGTTCACGCTGGATTCGTTTAATTCCTGTTGTTTTTATTACGTATAGTCTTGCTTATCTGGACAGGGCAAACTATGGATTCGGGGCAGCGGGCGGAATGGCAGAAGATCTGCACATTACTTCCGGTATGTCTTCTTTGCTTGGATCTCTGTTTTTCCTTGGATATTTCTTTTTTCAGGTACCTGGTGCCCATTATGCTGAAAAAAAGAGTGCGAAAAAGCTGATTTTCTGGTCTTTGATAATTTGGGGAGGACTTGCGGCAGCCATCGGTATGACAAGTAATGTGTATTTGCTGCTTTCACTGCGCTTTTTACTGGGAGTTGTTGAAAGCGCTGTTATGCCTGGGATGCTTGTTTTCTTAAGCCACTGGTTTACGAAAAGAGAACGCTCAAGAGCGAATACCTTTTTAATTCTCGGAAACCCAGCGACTGTTCTTTGGATGTCTGTCGTTTCCGGCTACTTGCTGAATGTTGTAGGCTGGAGATGGATGTTTATTATTGAAGGTTTGCCTGCCGTTATTTGGGCATTTATTTGGTGGAAGCTTGTTAACGATGAACCGAAGGATGCGAAATGGCTAACAGAAAAAGAAAAAGATGCTCTTAGCCATGAGCTTCAAGCCGAACAGGCTGGGATGAAGCCTGTCAAAAATTACGCTGAGGCCTTTAAATCAAAAACGGTCATTCTGCTGAGCCTTCAGTACTTTTTATGGAGCATTGGAGTATATGGTTTTGTTATGTGGCTGCCGTCCATTATTAAGGCAGCGCCTAATATGGATATTGTGACAACAGGCTGGCTTGCAGCTGTACCGTACTTGCTTGCGGTCATTCTGATGCTTGTCTGCTCTTATTTCTCTGACAAGATGCTGAACCGGAAAGCCTTTGTATGGCCGTTTCTTCTGATCGGAGCGATTGCTTTCTATGCTTCCTATCTTGTAGGCACAAGCAATTTTTTGCTTTCCTTTGTCCTTCTTGTGATAGCTGGCGGGGCGATGTATGCGCCGTATGGACCTTTCTTTGCGATCATTCCGGAAATATTGCCTCGAAATGTGGCAGGCGGAGCAATGGCCTTAATTAACAGCTTCGGAGCACTCGGCTCTTTTGCAGGAGCTTACGTGGTTGGGTTATTAAATGGAGCCACAGGCGGATTCGGTGCTTCCTATCTATTTATGGCAGGTTCCCTGCTGCTTTCAGCCATTATCACGATGGCTGCAGTGAAAGAGAAGAAAAAAGTCCAGTCGAAGCATACCCTATATTCGGCAGCAAAGTAAGTCATTCGTTATCGCTTTCCTTTTTAAACTGGATTATAGATTTCGAAAAGGCTAAAATAGGATGGAAACGAAATGCTTTGAAAAGGAATCGATGAAATGAAGAAAGTGACACTGGCAGATGTTGCATCCCTTTCTGGTGTATCAAAAAGCACGGTATCCCAATATTTAAATCAGCGTTTTGAATATATGAGCAAGGCGACAAAGCAAAAAATAGAAGAAGCAATCGAGGAGCTTGATTATCAGCCAAACTATCTGGCAAGAAGCCTCAAGCAGAAAAGAACGTCAATGATCGGTGTCATTGTCGCTAATATCATGCATCAAATGTCAACCGAGATCAGCAGAGCAATTGAAGATTATTTTAACAAACATGATATTCATGCCATTATATGCAATGCGGATGATGATCCTGAAAAAGAAAAGCAATACATTGAAATGCTCCGGGCCAAACAGGTTGATGGGCTGATCATCTTTCCTACAGGGCAAAATGTCTCTCTTTATCAAAAGATGGAAGAAGAAGAGTATCCTGTCGTATTTATGGACCGGCTTGTTGAAGGTATTTACATTCCATCAGTTGTGGTCAATAATGCGGAAGCCACATACGAAGCAGCGTCCCATCTGATCAAAGAGGGACATGAAAAAATTGTTATTATGACCCCCCCGCTTACCATCAGTCCTAGGGTTGAGCGGGTGGCAGGGTTTAAAAAAGCGATGGCGGAACATCAGCTGAATGCTGAATCTGTCATCAGTGCTGAAATTTCTGAGATTCAAAAGGAAATGAAGATGCTGTTCTTAAAAGAGGACGCACCAACAGCAATGATTGCAGGGAATGACCGGGTTTTGATGGAAATGCTGGCCTTTTTTAAACGAGAAAAAATTGCCATTCCTGAAAAGGTATCTCTTATCGTATTTGATAACATTCCCTTTGCCCATTTTTATCATCCCTCTATAACATCTATTATTCAGCCGGCGTTTGAAATGGGTACCTTTGCAGCTGATCTTTTGATGAAGGCCATTTTAAAAGAGGAAACAGTTAAAGAAAATACTAGATTTCAGTGCAGACTCGAAATCAGAGAATCAACGAAGCCGAAAAAATAAAGCACATTCTGCTTGCTTCTCTTTTTTGGATTATCACTAAACCGGTTTAGTAAATAATGAAAGGGATGATAACATGCTTATTCAGTTAGCGATCGACCGGCTATCCATTGAAGCTGGTATAGAAACGGCAAACAAGGCGAGGGAGCATATAGAGTGGATTGAGGTAGGAACATCACTTATTAAAGAATACGGGATGGAAAGCGTTCGCAGGTTTAAAGAAGCATTTCCTGATAAAAGTATTGTTGCCGACATGAAAACAATGGATAATGCCGTTTATGAAATGAAGATATGTTTAGAAGCAGGAGCAGATGTGGCAACCGTTATGGGCTCGGCCCCTTATGAAACCATCGCTGCCTGCGTAAAAGAAGCAGATCATTATGGGAAAAAAATAATGATTGATTTGCTGAATACAGATGACGTGAAAATGAAACAGCTTCTTGCATTTAAGAATGTCATCTTTTGCTTCCACGTCAGCAAGGATATCCAGGAGCTTGGCAAGCCGCCGAAGTTAACGATTCAAAGGCCTGAAGGCTTGAGTCAAAAGATTGCAGCAGCTGGCGGGATTACGCTTCAAACGTTTGATGAGCTTGCTGCTGCATTCCCTGATGTCCTGATTATCGGGTCAGCCATAACCAAAGCGGAAGATCCGGCACTTGCTGCAAAAGAATTTGCGGATAAAATTCAAGCATGGGAGAGTGCTGTAAAATGAGATTAACAGATACTATTCTTAATGAGGTTGAACAGGTGCTAAGACTAATGGAGGAAAACTGCATCCATAAGGCTGCAGAGATTCTCGCAGGCTCACAAAGAGTATTTGTTACAGGTGAAGGGCGCTCTGGATTAATGGCGAAGTCTTTTGCGATGCGTTTAATGCACCTTGGAGCGAGCGTATATGTACTTGGTGAAACCATTTCACCCTCCCTGAAAGAAGGAGATACTCTTGCAGCAGTGTCAGGCTCTGGCACGACAAAACAGACAGTATGGACAGCTGAGAAAGCAAAGGAACTGAATTGCCGCGTCATTGGTGTGACAGCGAATCCTGAATCTCCTCTAGGTAGAGCTGCATCAGAAATAATCCATATTCCTGCTGCTACAAAATACAGAAGGGAAGGGGAAGCGGAATCCATTCAGCCGCTCGGTTCCCTGTTTGATCAATGTGCTCATATACTCTTTGATGCGATTTGCCTGCAATATGCCAATGCGAAAAAGGTCTCACATGAAGAGGCTTTTAAACAGCACAGCAATGTGGAGTAAAATTGCGGAAAAGCCTCTTTAAATGAGGCTATTTTTGATAGGGCTGGAAGCTAGTTAAAAAAGTTTTTTGCCAGTAAGAGAGCCAATTTGGACAGTTAGAGCTGATTTTATCATCCCTTTAATAAGTGAAACACGCAAAAACATAGGAATTTGTTCCTCTTCTCATAAAGGATTTACCCTCTTTTTGTCGTAATGGTTGAGTATAAATATGGGTACGGAGATGATGAAATGCTGGGTGAGAAATTGTTATTGCATGTGTTAATTGTGCTTGCACCAGTCTTGATTCAATGCTTTGTATTTGAGAACCGCCGCATTGGCCAATCCCAATATTTCATAGGCTTCCTTTATGGAGGTGCTTCAGTCTTATGCATGATTTTTTCCTACCGGGACTATTCTATTAATTGGGATCTTCGTTTTGTTCCCCTCGTTCTTGCTGTTTTATATGGCGGAAAGAAAGCTGGTGTTATTGCTTTGCTTGTGATGTTTGCTGCAAGGACTTGGATTGGCACATGGCTTGGCGGCAGCGGTTTGGTTTATGGATACGCCTGTTTGTTTGTCATTGCCTTTTTACCTTTCTTCTATTCAAAAGGTTTTCTTGCAATACAAGTAAAAAATAAAAGAATCCTTACTGCGATTGCCATCGGGTTCTGGCCATTCCTGATTCAAATTTTTACGATTATTTGTTATTTTCTTTCCATCGGAAAACTAAATACATTAACCGAAGTTGTTTTTGTCGAGTATCTTTGTCTCTTCGGCTCCCTTCAGATCATTGGAACAGGAGCAGGGGCGAGGCTGATTGAAGGGAGTATAGAAAAAAATCAGATGCGGATGGAAATAATCCGTTCAGAAAGGCTGAATACGATTGGAGAGATGGCTGCTTCCATTGCTCATGAAATCCGCAATCCGCTTACTGTTGTAAAAGGGTTTTTGCAGCTTATGAAGGGGAACGGGAAAGATGGAAGCTATGAATATCTTCCGCTCGTACTGAGTGAGATTGATAGGGCAGAGTCTATCATAAATGATTATTTAAACTTTTCAAAACCAAAGATTGAAAAAATGGAGAAGTTTCAGATTGGTCAGCTTTTAAAGGATATTTGCCAGCTGCTGGAGCCGTATGCTGTGAAAAAAGGGGTTATTCTTGAAAAGGATCTGGTTAACGGATCACCGATTGAAACCGATCGTAACCAGCTTAGCCAGGCGTTTATCAATCTCGTGAAGAATGCTATTGAAGCGACAGATGAAGGCGGAAAAGTATTGGTACAGCTGCAGACAGAGGGGCAGCAGATCGTTGTATCCATTACAGACACAGGAAAAGGAATGAGTCCTGACCAGGTATCAAAAATCGGGACGCTGTATTATACGACGAAGGAAAAAGGGACTGGACTTGGAACTGCGATTTCTCTTAAAATAATTGAAACGATGCATGGACGGGTTCGATACGAAAGTGCACTTGGTGTTGGGACAGTTGTCACAGTAAATCTGCCGCTTTAT
Source organism: Chryseobacillus diguaensis (assembly GCF_049220665.1). Classification (NCBI taxonomy): domain Bacteria; kingdom Bacillati; phylum Bacillota; class Bacilli; order Caryophanales; family Bacillaceae; genus Chryseobacillus; species Chryseobacillus diguaensis. Next base: position 7,839 of record NZ_JBMKNV010000006.1, on the reverse strand, counting down.
GCGAGCTAAAGTTTAATACATAAGAAATGTAAAAAACCTGCAAAGTCACTAGACTTTGCAGGTTTTATTTTACTTATTTATCGAAAAATCTTTACTTTCACTTTTTTAACTCCCCATTTGTATGCTTTTGCTTTAGAGGAGAAGAAGACATCGATTTTTTTGCCTTGCATCGCGTGGCCTCTGTCGGCAGCAACTGCATAGCCGTAGCCTTCAACATATACTTTTGTTCCGAGCGGAATGACACGGGTATCAACAGAGATGACTTTTGCGTTAGGGTTTTTCTTCAGGTTAATCCCTGTAGCCGTAATGCCGCTGCATCCTTTGCAGCTTGCTGTGTAGGCTGTTGCAGAGAAGCTCATTTCCTTGTAGGCTGCCGGTTTTGATTTAGATTTCGACGTGGAAGCAGCTTTTACCGCTGTCTTAGGCTGTGAAAACTGAAGCACCTGATTTACTCTGAGACGATCACTAGATAGTTTATTCCACTTCTTTAGCTGGTCCACAGTAACATGGTTTTTTTTGGCAACTCCCCAAAGAGTATCTCCGGCCTTAACTTTGTATGAAGCCGCAAAGGCCTGTCCTGAAAACCCAAGTGACAAGATAACGATCGAGCTAACAGTCATAATAAACTTCTTCAAAAGTCCTAGTCCCCTTTATGTATATAATGGTATACAATACCAGTATTATGTGACAAACATGTTTCACTAGCTTTCTATTTATGTTACAAAAATATTTCATATTTTGTATTATTTATTGTAAAACATGCGAATTAAATAGAAATATAGGTTCATAAACTTTGTTTTATAAGGGCTTTACTGAAAAATCACCTCTGTAAAATATATGGAAATATATTGATATTACTTTCAATTTCTTCATGAAATAATACAAGGTAGGCGGTATGGCCTGGTTTAAAAATGTGAAAATAGAGTATTGTATAATTTCTTCCTATAATAACTCTCCTTTTTGTTTAATTAGGCAATGATGTATAAACTAATCATTAAGGATTTTATAAGAGAGGAGGACATATATGGTGGCGGCTATGAGACTATCTGTCAGGCAGCTTGTTGAGTATGTTTTCAGGAGCGGAAGCATTGAATCAGGCTTTCGTTCCAGCAGCACGATGCAGGAGGGAACAAGGATTCATCAGGATATACAGAAACAGTACGGCGAAAATGATTTAAAAGAAGTATATGTCAGCAGAGAAGTGCCCTATAGCGATTTTGTTTTCCATATTGAAGGTAGATGTGACGGGCTGCTGCTCCAAAATGGTAGCATCATTGTTGATGAGATTAAATCTACTTCTAAAGCTCTTGCTGATATAGGGGGAGGCTATCCTGTTCACTGGGCGCAGGCGAAGGTTTATGCCTGGATTTACGCAAAGGATCATAATATGGACACAATTGGTGTTCAGCTAACTTATGTGCAGAAGGAAACCGGGGAGAAGAAGCAGTTTCAGGTAACAGCTTCTATAGAAGAATTGGAATCCTTTATTTACTTTGTTCTGAAAGAATATGAGCCCTATGCATCCTTGATGGCCTCTCATCATAAGGAAAGGAATGAAAGTATTAAAGAGCTTGGTTTTCCGTTTGAGGCATACAGGGAAGGGCAGCGCAAGTTTGCCGGGGCCGTTTATAAATCGATTGCTGACAAGCAGGCTCTGTTTGCTAATGCTCCTACAGGAACGGGAAAAACGATCTCAACTATTTTTCCATCAGTGAAAGCGATTGGAGAAGGTTTGATTCAGCGCATCTTTTATCTGACTGCCAAAACCATTACAAGAAAAGCTGCCCAGGATACCTTTTTTCTGTTGAAGGAGAAGGGACTCAAGCTGTTTACAGTAAGCATTACCGCCAAGGATAAGGTTTGTTTTGGGGAAGGGACTGGCTGCAGCAGAGAGTCTTGCCCGTTTACTGAAGGCTATTATGATAGAGTCAATGCCGGGATTCTTGATATTTTATCGAATGAAACCTTTATGGACAGGCAAATGATTGAACAATATGCCATGAAGCATAAGCTTTGCCCATTTGAATTTTCACTTGATTTGGCATATGCAGCAGATGCTGTGATCTGTGATTACAATTATATTTTTGATCCGCGGGTTTCGCTGAAACGGCTCTTGGATGATCAGAAAAAACAAACGGCTCTCCTTGTTGATGAGGCGCACAATCTAGTCGACCGGGCGAGAAGCATGTATTCTGCTGAGCTGAACAAAAGCCAGTTTCTCCAGCTGAAACGAGAATGGAAGGGCAGAAACTCAGGTCTTTACGATTCGGCCAAACAGGTTAATGACCATCTGCTGGAGCTGAAAAAACTCGGGCCGGGTACTGATAGCAGAGTTCTTGCAGAAATGCCGGATAAGCTGATTGAACTCTTGGAAGAATTTATTCTTCGTGCAGAACAGGAGCTTCTATTAAGTGGAGCGGCAGATGAGCGAAAAGAACTCCTGCTTGACGTTTTCTTTGCTGCTGCAGGATTTATAAGAATCTCAAAGATGTTTGATGAACGCTATACAGCGTACTTGGAAATGGACAGGAGCGAGGTACTGGTTAAGCTATTTTGCCTTGATCCATCTTTACTCCTTAAGCAGGCCAGCAAAGCGTACCGCTCTATTATTTATTTTTCAGCAACGCTATCACCGCTTCCATATTTTATCGAAATGCTCGGGGGAAACCAGGAAGAAGATTATACGGTAAAAATTCCTTCCCCATTTTTTAAAGAACAGCTGGAGGTCCATATTGAGCCTCTTTCTACACGGTTTAAAGACAGGGAAAGGACGAAGCTTCCGCTTGTCCATATCCTTTATAATCTGCTTGAGGACCAGCCTGGCAGCTATCTTATCTTTTTCCCGTCTTATAAATACATGAATGAGGCGGTGGAGCTGTTTATGGAAGCGCCCCCTGAGTGTGAGGTTATTGTGCAGTCAGCTGGAATGACAGAAGAAGAAAGAGAAGCTTTTCTTGAATTTTTTGAAGAAAACAGCAAGAAGAGCCGGATCGGATTTGGTGTTTTGGGAGGTATTTTTTCAGAGGGCATCGATTTGAAAGGAAATCGGCTTACTGGCGTAGTTGTAGTTGGAGTCGGCCTGCCCCAGCTGAATTTCGAACGAAATATTATCAGGGATTATTTTCAAGCACACGGAAAAAGCGGTTATGACTATGCTTATGTATTCCCAGGAATGAATAAGGTTCTTCAGGCTGGAGGAAGGCTAATCAGATCTGAGGAGGACGAAGGAATTATTGTACTTGTTGATGACCGTTTTCTCACACGCCACTATTATGCACTGCTCCCGGATGAATGGAGAGCATCTATTAAATGAGAGCCAGAACCTTTATGGATTCTGGCTTTTTGTATGGCATTGATAAATTTCATCAAGGGTTTTATGCTTGCCTTAGGCTGAATAAGGGGCTTGTGCTTTTCTTATACCAATCTATGCTTTATGCCTTTCCAGTGTATAGATGAAGAATCATATAAAAAACGAATTTACAAAGTATTAAGAAAATATGATAATGTAGATGTACCCTTGTGGGTAAAAATGGTAAAAAAGAAAGGGGTAAAAAGATGAAAGAAAATTCATTGAAAACTGCTGCTGAATATTCAACCATTGCCGAGTCACCCTCCTTTAAGGAACTGATTAGAAAAAAACGCAATTTCATTTTGCCATCATCCTTGTTTTTCCTCATTTTCTATTTTGCTTTGCCCGTCCTAACAGCTTATTTCAAATTTTTGAATGAACCAGCTATTGGGCCGGTCAGCTGGGCGTGGGTATTTGGCTTTGCGCAGTTTATTATGACATGGGTATTATGCATTCTTTACTCTAAAAAGGCAGCTGAATTCGATGTGCTTGTAGATGGTATTGCAGAGAAAGCCGCTAATAACAAGGAGGTCTCTTAATGAATACTCTCGCATTTACGCTTTTTCTCATTATCGTTGCATTAACCCTTGTGATTACGTACTTTGCTTCTAAAAAAACGAAGACGACCAGTGATTTTTATACAGCTGATTCAAGCTTAACTGGATGGCAAAATGGCTGGGCCATCTCAGGGGATTATATGTCAGCCGCTTCTTTTCTCGGTATAGCGGGCATGATTGCTCTCTCGGGCTTTGATGGCTTCTTTTATAGCATCGGTTTTCTCGTTGCTTACCTCGTTGTGCTCTATATCGTAGCAGAACCGCTTCGGAATCTTGGGAAATATACGATGGCTGATATGATTGCAGCGAGATTTGATCAGAAAAAAGTAAGAGGCGTCGCTGCTCTAAATACTATTGTTATCTCTATTTTTTATATGATCGCACAGCTCGTTGGGGCAGGTGCACTAATTCACTTGCTCCTTGGAATGGACTACGTTTACTCTGTGCTGATTGTCGGAGTGCTTATGACCGTCTATGTTGTTTTTGGGGGAATGACAGCAACGAGCTGGGTGCAGATCGTTAAGGCAGTGCTTCTAATGATCGGTACTTTTATCATTACCTTAATGGTTTTGGCCAAATTCAATTTTAATATTTTTACCATGTTTGAAAGCATGAAGTCTGCTACACCTCTTGCAGAAGGTTTCTTAAACCCGGGCAACAAGTTTACAAATCCTCTTGATACCATCTCTCTCAATATGGCGCTTGTTCTAGGAACAGCAGGACTGCCTCATATCCTGATTCGTTTTTTCACTGTCAAAGATGCGATAACAGCGCGGAAATCTGTTGTTTATGCCACATGGATTATCGGCATTTTCTATATCATGACCATTTTCCTTGGCTTTGGGGCAGCTGCCTTTGTCGGCTACGATCAGATTGTTGCGGCCAACGCTGCAGGAAACATGGCTGCACCTCTTTTAGCCAAGGCGCTTGGCGGAGAATTTTTATTTGCTTTCGTTTCAGCGGTTGCCTTTGCTACCATCCTGGCAGTTGTAGCAGGTCTTGTCCTTTCTGCGGCTTCTGCATTTGCGCATGACTTCTACAGCCATATTCTGAAAAAAGGCAATACGACAGAAAAAGAGCAGGTTACTGCAGCAAGATGGGCATCAATCGGTGTCTCTGTCTTATCAATCCTTCTTGCTTTATTTGCCCAAAAAATGAATGTGGCCTTCCTTGTATCACTTGCCTTTGCTGTTGCTGCCAGTGCCAACTTGCCGATCCTTCTATTCACCATATTTTGGAAACGTTTCAATACGGCGGGTGCTGTTGCAGGTATGCTTACGGGGCTGATCAGTTCACTTGTACTCGTAGCAGTTGGCCCGAATATTTGGTCTCAAGAAGCAGGAAAAGCCATTTTAGTCGGAACGCCTCTCTTTGATCTTTCCAATCCAGGCATTATCTCCATTCCCCTCGGCTTTATCGGGGCATGGGCAGGAACCGTTATCTCAAGGAAAAAAGAAGATGCCCGGAAATTCGATGAAATTCTGGTGCGAGCCAATACTGGAATCAAATAAGACGGAAAACAGCTGCAGGTGTATAAACTGCAGCTGTTTTTTTAGCTGTTTTCTTAAACTTAGTTGTTTCTTGCAAGATCCATGATTTGGCAGGAACTTTTAGGATGGCTCTTTTCTTAAACTTTGTTGCTCCTCACTCCAAATTTCTTTTAAAAGACCCTTGATTTTGCAAAAACGTTAAGAAAAGATGCTCCGAAGCAAGTTAAAATGCGTTATTAGAACTTTTACGAATAGCAACAATCTCTGCGAAAACAGCCTTTTGTTATTTTGGAAAATCTGTGGATAGTAATTCGTCCTGGGGAAAGATCTGCATTTGGGAGGTGATTTATCCTCATTTTGAGGATAATAGTATACTCTTTGAGCCCTTTTGAGAGCTTCCTATGCCGCTCAATGTCGTTCGACTTTGAAAACTACTTTTTAAAAGTTGTAAGTTTTAAAGTAACCTTGATGACAAGTGAAAGGTGCTTACTTTCCGAAAAGCTGGTTTAACTGTCCAAACTCGTGTTCTAACGATCGCAATCCAGTTTTTAACTGTCCAAACAGGGCTTCTAACGGTCCGAATGAGCCATTACACTGTCCAAGCACTGAATCGAGCTGTTCAGCAGCAGCTTCTCAAATTGTAATGATTTCTTTAATTTAGAATATTTCACTCATTCCAAATTATTAGTAGATTATATTATTAAGAAATAGTAAACTAGTAAAAAAACAGAATACCTTTCATGTTTTTTGGTAAAAAAAGGCAAATTAACTGAAATGTTTGCTATTTTAATAAAATGGTACTTTTGGCAAATTGTTTTTAAAGCGCTTACATCATTTGGTAAAGGAGAAATGTGCATGAGCAAACATAATGACTACACTTTGAAAAGAGAGCTGAAGGGAAGACATGTGCTGATGATCGCCCTTGGCGGTGTCATTGGGACAGGCCTGTTTCTTGGTACGAGTGTTACCATACACGAAGCAGGGCCAGGGGGAGCATTAGCCGCTTACCTTTTTGGCGGATTGGTCATGTATTTAACAATGCTCTGTCTCGGTGAGCTTGCTGTCGCAATACCTGACGTCGGCTCCTACCAAACGTATGCAACAAGGTTTATTTCACCTTCTGCAGGCTATGTGATCGGCTGGATTGCCTGGCTGAACTGGGCTGTTACTGTCGGCCTGGAGCTTTTATCTGTCAGCCTTCTCATGCAGAGATGGTTCCCCGATGTATCAACGTGGATTTGGTGTGTGGTATTTGCTGCATTGCTCTTCACGATTAATGCACTATCCTCGAAAAGCTTTGGAGAAGTAGAATTCTGGTTTGCAAGCATTAAAGTTCTGACTATTATTGTTTTTATCGTATTCGGCGGAGCAGCCATGTTTGGTTTCCTTCATATGAAGGGAAGTGCCGCACCATTTCTATCAAATTATTCAGGACACGGGGGCTTGTTTCCAAATGGATTTGTCGCCATCTTAACCACGATGATTGTCGTTAATTTCTCCTTTCAAGGAACAGAGCTCGTTGGGATTACTGCAGGTGAAAGTGAAGATCCTGAGAAAACCATACCAAAAGCGATTAACAATACGGTTTGGCGGATTCTTGTCTTCTTCGGACTTGCAGTATTTGTACTTGCCGGTTTGTTCCCTTGGGAAAATGCAGACAAGGTAGAAAGCCCATTCGTCGTTGTATTTGATAAAATCGGTATTCCTTATGCAGCGGATATTATGAATTTTGTTATTATTACAGCGGTTCTTTCAGTGGCAAACTCTGGATTGTATGCGACATCCAGAATGCTTTGGTCGATGTCCAGCAACGGCATGATTCCTAAATTTTTCGGCAAGGTGAACAAAAGAGGTGTACCGATTAATGCACTTATTGTCAGTATGCTTGTCGGGTGCCTTTCACTTTTATCCGGCATCGTTGCTAAAAGCACTGTTTACTTGTGGCTTACTTCTATAGCAGGCTTTGGAGCTGTAATAGTATGGGCATCCATCGCATTATCGAACCTCCTTGCAAGAAAAAAATTCCTTGCAGAAGGCGGAAATGTAAGGGACCTGAAGTTCCGAACGCCGTTTTATCCGATCGTTCCAATTCTTGCACTCTTCTTTAATGTGGCTGTTATTGTGAGTCTCGCCTTCATACCGGATCAGCGAATGGCTCTATACTGCGGTATTCCATTCATGGTCGCCTGCTACTTGGTCTATAAGTTTTATGCAAAGAGACGAATGAATTTGAATAAAATGGAAGCTTCAAAAGCGGTTTTTAATCTACGCGAAAAAGCGGAATAGAAAAATGAGCCGGCTGTTTTTACAGCCGGCTTCAGTTTGTAGACAAAAGGCATTCGGATGTCTCTATCCGTATGCCTTTTTGTTCATTTTTAAGTAATTTAATGCTTTACAGACCTCTTCCTTGGATACTTTTATGCCATTTTTCCAGATTCCCAAG
>NZ_JBMKNV010000005.1:0-316106 GCF_049220665.1 Chryseobacillus diguaensis | reverse complement strand
TTGGGAATCTGGAAAAATGGCATAAAAGTATCCAAGGAAGAGGTCTGTAAAGCATTAAATTACTTAAAAATGAACAAAAAGGCATACGGATAGAGACATCCGAATGCCTTTTGTCTACAAACTGAAAGGATGCACCGAGTGCATCCTTTAAATGGAACTTTTGGGAGATCCAAGCTTTGTTTTTTCTTCATCAAGTGCACTTGCCTCCTTGTCTTTTGATCGCTGATAATGCCAAATGGATAAGGCAAGCCAGCATATGCTGCAGAGATAACCGCCTAATACATCACTGGGGTAATGAACGCCAAGGTAAATTCGGCTTATTCCGATTCCGAGGATCATAAGTGTGCTGAAAAAAATCAGCAAGCCTCTTCCCCAGCTTGTTGGCGTATGTCGCCACAAAATAAAGGCGAGGATCCCATAAAAGGCTACAGCCTCCATGGAGTGGCCGCTTGGAAAGCTGAAGCCTGTTGCATTAGCCAGTCTGTGAAGACTTGGTCTTGACCGGTGAAACAAGCTTTTTAAAATCTGATTAAGAATGGCTGAACCGAGAACGACCGACACATATAAAATGACCTCGCTTCGGTGCATCAAAATTTTTCGGAAGACCAGCAAGGAGATAATGGCGAGTATGAGCACAATCGTTCCTGAACCAATCCAGGACAGGAATTTCATTAGAGCCGTGATCTGGGGAGTTTCAAATCCCTGAACAAAAGAAATAACATGCTGATCAAACGAATGGACAAGGCTTTTATGAACAAGGTAGGCCATCAGTCCAAATAAAACGGCAAACAGTAAACTAAGTAAGAATGCTCTGCTTAAATGGTGTTCTATTTTTCTCTGCCTCATTGTTTATGCCCCTAACTTCAAGCGTATAACCTAAAACATACCCGACTTCTTATTAAAATAATCTTAAAGTTCACTAAGAGTTTCCTCATGAATTTGCCCAAAGCCGCAAAGTTGTCTTTATAAAAAGGCTTTTTTCGCAGAGGCTGTTGCTATTCGTAAAAGCTATTACCACGCATTTAGTCTAGGCTTCGTGGCATCTTTTCTAAAAATTCTTGCCTTATAAATGGTTTGTTGAACTAAATATAGGGTAATGAGCAAAAAAGTTTAAGAAAAGAGCCCATAAAAATGACAGTGATATAGTAAAACCAGGAAAAGACAAGAGGAGGATATGAAATGCCGCTTATCCGTTTTGATTTAATTGAAGGAAGAACAAAGGAAGAATTAAAGACATTGCTGGATGCTGCGCATGAAGCGATGGTCGAAGCATTCAGCGTTCCAGAACGGGACCGCTATCAAATTGTCCATCAGCATCCAGAACACGAAATGATCATTGAAGATACAGGGCTTGGGTTCGAACGGACAAACAGCATGGTCATTGTATCGAAGACAAGCCGTCCGCGCTCAGAGGAGCAAAAGAAAACATTTTATAACCTGCTTGTCCGAAACTTGAAAGAGCGATGCGGTATCGACCCTCAGGATGTGATGGTTTCGATCACTGTGAATGGGGATTGGAGTTTTGGAAACGGCACCGCACAGTTTTTGACGGGGGATCTATAATTAACATGTAAAAAGGCATCCAATTGAAAAAACGGATGCCTTTTTCTTTTATGGATTTGTTGACCACATACCAGCTGATTTAATGAAAATACGCGGATGAAGCTTAAGCTGAGCAACCATAATTTCAGCAAGGTCCTCCGGCTGCATCACTTTTTCTGGGTCGCCGTCAGTAAGATCTGCTTCTTTAGCCAAATCTGTCGCTACAGTACTTGGAGTTAGGGCTGTTACCCTTATGTTATGCTTTCTTACTTCCTGCATAAGTGATTCGGTGAGGCCCATGACAGCGAATTTAGACGCACTGTAAGCACTCGTTACAGGAGCGCCTCTTTCGCCTGAGGTTGAGGAAATATTAATAATGTCACCTGATTTTCGCTGAATCATATCTGGCAGCACAGCTCTTGTGACATGATATACACCCATAAGGTTGACTTGAATGATGTCTTCCCATTCTTCAGGTGAAAGCTCAAGAAAACCGCCGAATTTAGCAATTCCTGCATTGTTAATCAAAATGTCTATTTGTCCGAGCTCTGCTTTAATTTGTTCAACAGCCTGTGATACAGATGCTCCGTCTTTCACATCCACTGCAGCATAGGTGACTTTCACGCCATATTCATTCAATTCTTTGGCTGCTTTTTCAAGATTCTCAAGAGTCCGGCCGATCAGCCCAATATGAACGCCTTCTTTAGCTAAAGCAATTGCAGTTGCTTTGCCGATTCCTCTGCCTGCACCCGTAATTAATGCTGCTTTCCCTTTTAATGAACTCATTATCTCAACTCCCTCTTGATTATATAGAGAAAGGCTGCAAAAGTGGCAGCCTTTCTCTTAAGCCTATTCTAAATTGGCATGCCTGCAAAACATTGTGCTTGAATTAAGTCCTTTTTTCTCCATAAATCGAAGGATAACGGCATCGTAGAATAATAAAAGAGTTTGTTCAAACAGTGAACCCATTGGCTGGATGGTTGCTTCGTTTTGTGACTCTTCCTTCGGTATGCCTGGGAGTTTTATCGTCATATCTGAAAGCTCTCCGATTGCCGAGTCTGGATTTATGGTAACAGCAGCTATTTTTCCGCCGATTGCTTTAGCTTTTTCAGCCATCGCAACAAGGCTTTTAGTGCTGCCAGAACCAGAGCCAATAATAAGGATATCGTCCTTTTCAAAGTTCGGGGTAACCGTTTCTCCAATTACATAAGCGTCGAGCTCCATATGCATCATACGCATCACAAAGGATTTGCCCATGAGACCTGATCTGCCCGCGCCCGCAACAAAGATTTTCTTTGCTTCAAGAATCCCGTTTACTAATTTTTCGGCATCTTCATCTGAGACCAAGCCTACTGAAGGACTTAGCTCCTGGAGGATTTTGGACAAATATTGAGTGATCTGCATACTTGAATTATCCTTGTTTCACTAATTTATGGATTTCTGAAGCAGCCGCTTTTTTATCATCTTTGCTTGTAATGCCTCCACCCACAATAACAAGGTCAGGCTGTGCTTTAATGACTTCAGGAAGTGTTTCAAGCTTGATTCCGCCTGCAACAGCCGTTTTCGCATTTTTCACAACACGTTTGATGGCTTTCAAGTCCTCAAATGAGTTCTTGCCAACAGCCTGAAGATCATAGCCGGTATGAACGCAAATATAGTCAGCGCCCATTTCATCTAATTCTTTTGCGCGTGTTTCAATATCTTTAACAGCAATCATATCAACGAGGATTTTTTTGCCTTGTTTTTTTGCTTCTTCTACAGCACCTTTTATAGAGGCATCTTCAGCTGCGCCAAGAATGGTAATGATATCGGCACCTGCTTCAGAAGCCTTCATGACTTCGTAGCCTGCAGCATCCATAATTTTTAAATCAGCCAAAACTTTTAAAGAGGGGAAAGCTTCTTTTATTTCTTTAACGGCTTGAAGACCTTCGTTGATCACAATCGGTGTTCCGATTTCTACGATATCAATATATTCTTCAACTTCCTTAACAAGTTTTTTTGCTTCAGGAATATTGACAAGATCCAGTGCTAATTGCAATTCCATCTCACAGTCACTCCTCATACTTTTTGGATTTTGCCGCACAGTCATACTATTTCCAAATAAGGGTTTAATACCAATTCCAATTTCATACGGCAATGTTATTCTGGAATATTTACATTATATTAAGTATGTTCTTTTTTTAAAAGTACGCACTTTTATTTTACATAGTGCCTAAAAGTATACTATTGGTTATAATAAGGGATGAGGTGATGAAAGTGTCAAGATTTGATGATAAATTATTTAACTGTGAAAAGGAATTAACCCTTTTTGTCATAGGCGGCAAATGGAAAATGATTATTCTTTGGCATCTTGGGAAGGAAGGCACAAAACGGTTCGGAGAGTTAAAATCCCTTATTCCCGGGATTACGCAGCGCATGCTTGTGAATCAGCTGAGAGAGCTTGAGGAAGATCAAATTGTGGAAAGAAAGGTTTATCCTGTCGTTCCCCCTAAGGTCGAGTACTCTTTAACACAGCAGGGAGAAAGCTTGATGCCTATTCTTGAATCCATGTATGAATGGGGAAAGAACTATCAGAAGACAATTGTTGACCAGGGAATTCTTACCAATAATGAAGCGAAATAATGCTCAAACTCTTTAAGGAACTGCTGCAAATAAAGCAAGTGTCTTTTTTAAAATAAAGTATAAATTTGATTTGTCTAGCGCAAGCAGCCTAGCCCGAGTCTTTAGGTCGTTTCAGAAAATCCCTCAAAGTCAAAACCGGACTTTGAGGGATTTTCTGTAAGCAGCTTGCCTTAGGCTGTTCAAGGCGCTTACGCTTTTCTTTTGTTCAGAATAGCTGGAAGAACTGGTAAAATAGAGTTTAGACAGGTTCATCACAACAGGGGGGATAAAATTGAATGTGGATATGCCGCTAAAGGATCTTAAAGCTTATAAAGGCATCAGTGTGAAACCAGCTGATTTTGATCAATACTGGGAGAGGGCTATAAGGGATCTGGATGTACAGCCGCTCGATTATGAACTGCATTCGGCCGATATTAATGCTCAATTTGCTGATTGCTTTCATTTGTATTTCACAGGAATCGGGGGAGCAAAGGTTCATTGCAAGCTCATTCGGCCAAAGAAAGCCGGACACAAAGGCCCTGGCCTGTTAATGTTTCACGGCTATCATACCAATAGTGGGGACTGGCTTGAGAAATTAGCTTTTGCAGCACAGGGATTTACTGTGATGGCGATGGATTGCAGAGGGCAGGGAGGCGGCTTATCTGAGGACAGGCTTACCGTAAAAGGGGGCACTCTCAAAGGGCATATTATCAGAGGGGTACAAGATCCCAATCCCGATAATCTGTACTATCGGCAAGTGTTTTTAGATACTGTTCAGGCGGCAAGAATTATGATGTCAATGGAGCAGGTTGACCCAGAGCGCATTGCAGCATTTGGCATGTCCCAAGGCGGCGCTTTGACCCTTGCCTGTGCGGCGCTTGAACCGAAAATTAAAATAGCAGCTGCAGGCTATCCTTTTCTGGCAGATTATAAACGAGTGTGGGAAATGGATATTTTAAACTCTGCCTATGAAGAAATTGCCTATTATTTTAGACATTTTGATCCAACGCATGAAAGAGAAGAAGCGATTTTCGAAAGACTAGGTTATATCGATATTCAAAACCTGGCAGACCGCATCAAAGCAGATGTCCTTTTCGGCACAGGTCTGATCGACAATCGATGCCCTCCCTCAACTCAGTTTGCTGTTTTCAATAAAATTCAATCAGCGAAAAACATGCTGATCTATTATGAGCATGCCCATGAGGATCTTCCGCAATTTAAAGATAAGGTATTTCAAATGTTAACAAGCATATAAAGAAGGCGGCCAAAGCGGCCGCCTGTTGTGCGTTATTGGTTCGATATAGGAAGCAAGGGAGAAGGTGTCCCTGTATAGAAAATTTTAAGGAAATGCAGGGCTCTCGTACAGCCTACATAAAGGAGCTTTGCATCCCATGCTGTCTTTTCATAATTCTCAGCAGAAACATCGCAAATAATGACGGCGTCAAACTCGAGTCCCTTTGTCAGATGGATGGGAATAACAGACACTCCTCCCGTATAATCCTTCTGTTCGGCAGTCAGGATGGATACCTGCTCTCCTTTAGCCGTTAGTTCGGAATAAAGCATTTCACAATCCTTTTCTGTTCGGCCGATAATGCCGATGCTTGAAACATTAGCTGATTTAAGCTCTGATAGAATTTGGGTAATTCGGTTTACTTGTTCCTTTTCAGCTGTTTCCTTGATTGTGACTTCCTCTGCGCTCCGAAATACCGGGCTTGCAAGCACAGTTGGCTTATAAGCAGAAGAAAGAACATGATTCGCAAAATCGATGATTTCCATTGTCGACCGGTAGCTTTTTTCTAATTCATAATAAGTTAGCTTATTGCTTTCGAATATTGGACGCAGTTCTTCCCAGCTTTCCATTCCTTTAAAATCATAAATCCCTTGTGAGAGATCTCCGAGAATTGTAAAAGATCCTTTGATCGAAAGCTTGTTAAGGAGAGCGACCTGGTAAGGTGAAAAGTCCTGCGCTTCATCAATCACGACGTGATGGAACTTTTCATCTTTATCAATGCCATTTACTGAAAGGTAAATGTGAAGCAGAGGAGCAAGATCATCTTCTGAAACCATTCGTTTTCGGACGGATTTGACGGTGCTCTCAATCAATTCTTTTGGAAGAATGGTTTTCATCTCTTCCGTTTCTAATATAGCTGCATATAGTGCAGCAGCATCAAGTGAAGGCCATGACTTCATAAAGGCTCTGAGCCTTTGCCCAGCCTTTTTCTTTGTTTCCTTTTGGACTTTCTGTTCCCAGATCTTCGCAAGCTCTTTATCCATCCAGCGTTTTATTTTCTCTTGTATACGTTCCCGCCTTTTTACAGCAGGGTAGGCCTTTAATTCAGTGTGATACCATTCGTGGATGATTTCTTTCTTCAGAATGGCTGTATCCCATGCCTCAAAATCTTTTTCCGGCACACTTTCTGCGTCAAGTTCACTGATAAGCTTGGAAACAGTATTCATAAAGGAAAGAGATCCTTTTAATCTTCCCGGCTTAAGACGCGCTTCTTCACTCCTCGCAGCGCTTGGTTCAAACCAATCTTCGACTTTTTTCGAATCCGGATTTACCTTTACTTTAAAGTTCAGCATTCTCCTGCCCCAGTCCTGGAAGGTGGTTTGCTGGATATTTCCGACTCCAAGCTCTGGAAGAACGTTCGAAATGTAATCAAGGAACATGCTGTTTGGGGCGAAAATGATCATTTTTTCTGCCGACATGTTTTCCCTGTACTCATAAATGAGATAGGCCAGTCTATGAAGAGCAACAGTCGTTTTGCCGCTTCCTGCAACACCCTGAATAATAAGCGCTGTGTCTCTTTTTTCCCGAATGATATTATTTTGCTCTGCTTGAATGGTTGAAACAATATCGCGCAGCTTATTATCCTTTCGCTCACCAAGTCTGTACAGAAGGAATTCATCTGCTCCCCCATGGTCCTCTTTTCCTTTTTCGTACGTATCTACAACGCGGTTGAGCTCACTGTTTCTGACAACAATATTCCTTTTTAAATGAATATCCCCTTCAATAACTCCTTCAGGAGCCTCATAAAAGGCGAGCTCTTCACCTCCTGTAAACGAATAAAAAAGACTGGCAACAGGGGCACGCCAATCCACAATCATGACATTTCTCTCATCTTCCTCTGCAACGCCGGCCTTTCCTATGTACAGCGGATTTGAGGACGATTTTCCTTCCTCTCTGAAGTCGAGTCTTCCGAAGTAGGGTTCCTTCTCAGCGATTTTCAAATTTGTGCGGTTTCGTTCCCTTGCATCTTCGAGAGCCTGCTCCGTAATGTTGTCGCCTGTATATCTAGGCATTGCATTCAGCCGTTCGAACTGGCGATGGATCTCTGCAGCATGGTTTTTGAGCTGCTGCTGCTCGTAATCAAAGGCACTTTGATTTGCCATAAGTCAGTTACCTCCTAATATGAGACTATTCGCCTGAATTTTCAGATAGGATCTGATTTTATCACAAATTGCCTTCAGAAGCTATTCTTTAGCTGGAAAATAAAAAAACAGCTTGCTGGTAGGAAGCAAGCTGCAAGGTTTACCGATTATTCCGATTCATTCGGCCTTTTTTCTTTCATCATAAAAGCAAAAATGATACCTAGGGCACAAATGAAGCCTGTTACAGCAAACGATACGTTGACGCCATGAATTATTCCTTCAGCATCTTTATCTTTGGGATTCTGCGCAGTTGCAATCACCGTGAAAAGGATAGCTGTGCCAATGGAACCGGCGATTTGGCGCATTGTATTGTTCATAGCGGTCCCATGCGAGATTAAAAGCTTCGGAAGCTGGTTCAAGCCTGCTGTTGTCACAGGCATCATTACTAAGCCAACGCCGAAAAGCCTTATCGCATTTATGATGGATAAATAAAGAAATGAAGTGGAAGTACTTAGATTGCAGAATAGAAAGGTAGTAATGGTCGTAATAATCAGTCCTGGAACAGCTAATTTTTTCGCACCAACCTTATCATAAAGCCTTCCTGAAATGGGTGAGAGCATCCCCATCACAATCGCTCCCGGAAGAAGCATGAGTCCTGATTTAAGGGCAGAATAATTGAGCATATTTTGCATAAAAATCGGAAGAATCGTCGCACTTGAGATCATCACAACAAAAACAATGGCAGCAATGGCTGTGGTCAGTGTGAAGATCGGATATTGGAAAACCTTGAACTCAAGGATTGGTTCTTTCAGTTTAAATTGCCTTGAAATAAAAATGATCAGGGCAAGGGCACCAACAATTATAGAAGCAATGACTAGCGGGCTTCCCCAGCCGATATTGCCTGCACTGCTGAAACCAAATAGCAAGCCCCCAAACCCAAGGGTCGAAAGGAAAATGGAGGCAATATCGAGTTTCGGATACGTTTGCTTCGTGACATTTTTCAATACAAAAAATGCGATGAAAAAATCAAGAATAGCAATTGGCAGAACAACATCAAAGAGAGTTCTCCAAGAGTACTGGTCAACTAACCAGCCTGAAAGAGTTGGTCCTATTGCCGGTGCAAAGGCAATAACAAGGCCGAAGATTCCCATTGCCTGCCCGCGTTTTTCAATAGGAAAAATAACAAAGAGCACCGTCTGGATAAGCGGAATGATAATACCTGCCCCTGCACCCTGGATAATCCGCCCAATAATGAGCAGTGAAAAACCGGGTGCAATCGAACAAATAAACGTTCCAATTCCGAAAAGGCCAATGGCACTTAAATACAAGGAGCGGGTTGTAAATTTCGCGGTTAAAAAGGCAGTCACCGGAATCATAATTCCGTTCACTAGAAGGAAAATCGTTTGCAGCCATTGAACCGTATTAGAGGATAAGCTTAAATCCTTCATAATATGAGGCAGGGCGGTTGCAAGCAGCGTCTGATTTAATATAGCAATAAATGCGCCTGAAATAAGCACGGCAACAATTGGAACCACTTTTACTTCTTCTCTTGATTGCACATGGGTATTTTCCATAGGTCAGTCCTCTTCAAAAAGATTTATAGTATTATTTAGCCCTAATTTGTGTTTATAAACTACCTGGATGTTCAAATTTCAAAAAAAAGTGAAAGGATGAAGGCCAATGAAAAATGAAAATTACTGTGGTGATTGCTAATGATAACTCTTTTAAAAGAGAAGGGTTGAAAATTATTTTAAATACATATGAAGAAATTGAAGCTGCGGGGACTGTTAATGATGGGGCAGAAGACCGGACTTTAGCACGGCACTAAAGATCCCCATCTATTATCTGACAGGAAAAGTGGAATAGAAGATGGATCTTTGGGTGATATTGATGGCTGCTGGATCCATCAGTTATTTTATTCTGATTATGCTCGTATCAGCTGGGAATCTTTCAGAAATTATTTTGAAGGAAAAAGAAAGCAGAACCTATTTCAGGATGCTGTCTGCACCAATTGATTCACAGCAATATGTCCTTGCAAATACTTTTGCTCATAGCCGTTCAAATTCTCATCGCTCTCTTTTCAGTGAATAATGTTTTTCACATCTGCAAGAAAAGAAAACTTAAAAAAAGGCTGTTTTCGCAAAGATTGTTGCTTTTCGTACAAGCTCTTATCACGCATTCAGCCAAGCTTCGGGGCATCTTTTCTTAACGAATATTACCTTACCGATGGTTTGTTAACCGTAATATAGGGTCATGAGCAACAAAGTTTAAGAAAAGAGCCTAAAAAAAGAAGGAGCACGAGACTCCTTCTTTGTCTTATTTTTTTGTGGCTGTCTTCCCGCCGAGGTTTTTGCCGATTCCTCTTAATATATAGAGGATAACGGTGATTGTCCGTTTAATAGCAGGATCATTCAGAGCCCGCAAGAGACCGAAAAGGCCAGTCTCTTTAGGTGGAGGAGTTTCCCTGCCGATATTATGGTTTCTTGTTGCTCTGACACTTTCCGTTTCAATTCCTTTAAAGTTCAAGCTTCCGAGAAGTTCAACCATTGTGGCAACATTGCTTAATATTGCCGAGTTCTGCGGCTTGTTTGCTTCTTTAGCAAAGTTGGTCAGCACTTCATCCTGATGATGGACCAATGCACTGATTGCATCAAGGTTCCTGTTTTCATCCATATATTTGATAAGATTAACCACTTTTATGAGAGAGTCTTTATTTTCAGCCAGGACTTCAATCAGTTCATTCAGATTCTCTTCCTGAATTTTTTCCTTAGGTATTTCCAATCGGACGATTTTTTCAGTCGCTTTAGCCACGATCCTTCACCTCGCTTCCAGGGAAAACATAATCATCCCTGTCCCATTTTCGCTGAACCTCAACACCGTGCTGAGGATTCCGGTGCCCATGACGGTGGTTATTGAAAGGAATCGGCGATTTTCCTTTTTTCTCTAGTACTTCTACTTTAATAGGAACTTCTTTATAGGCAGGAGTATCTGTGTCTTTATCCACTTTATTACTAGTGAGATAGTTAATCGCATTTTTTCCATCGCTGTTCAATGTAACAAACAGTTCCTTGCCGAAGACCTCATTGGTTACATGAACTCTTCCTTCTGATTGGCCTTCCTTATTGGACATTCTGATAAGACCGCCATCTTCAATATCCAGTTCTTTTGCCATTTCTTCAGAAATCTCAATGAACGGCACTGGTATTTTGTTAACGATGCCTTTTGTATGGTGCGTCATATTGCCCTCATGGAAATGCTCTAGTACACGGCCGTTGTTGGCATGGAAATTATGGTCTTTCACTTTTGGATATTCATAATGATATTCAAGCGGATAAAGGTTCGCTTTTTTATCATCAAAGTTAAATCCATCTAGATATAGGATAGGTGTATCTGTTCCATCTTCTTTCACAGGCCACTGCAGGCTGTTAAACCCTTCAAGACGTTCATATCTGACGCCTGCAAGAATAGGCGTAAGCGAAGCAGCTTCATGCATAATGTCTTTTGGAGATTCATAGCCCCAGTCAACGCCGCATTTTTTAGCAAGCTCAGCGTAAATCTTCCAGTCAGGTCTCGCATAACCTTTTGGTTCTAGTGCCTGATAAAGACGCTGAATTCTTCGTTCCGTATTGGTAAACGTTCCTTCTTTTTCAACACTTGGAACAGCAGGCAATACAACATCAGCGTATTCAGCAGTTTTTGTCAGGAATAAATCCTGAACGACGAAGAACTCAAGTTTTTCAAAAGCAGCTGTTACATAATTGATGTTGGAATCAACAATGCCCATATCTTCACCAGTGACATAAAGAGCTTTTAAATTGCCGTTATGAATTTCTTCCACCATCTCATGGTTATCCATGCCTTTTTCTTTCGGAAGAGCTGTATTCCAAGCCTTTTCAAACTTCTTCCGGACTAAATCGTTGTCTACTGATTGATAGCCAGGAAACTTATCAGGCATGCTGCCCATGTCGCTCGCACCCTGAACATTGTTATGTCCGCGAAGAGGATAAGCGCCAGCACCCGGTTTTGCGTAATTTCCTGTGATTAAAAGAAGATTGGAAATAGCTGTTGATGTATCAGAACCCATTGTGTGCTGCGTTACGCCCATTGCCCAGCAAATAGCTGTAGAGCCGGCTTTATAAATGTGTTCAGCCATTTCAATCAATGTATCTTGGCTAATGCCTGTTTTTTCTTCCGCATACTCAAGAGTGAATGGAGAAAGGCTTGCATAGTAGTCATCAAATCCGTTGACCTTTTCGTCTAGGAATTCTTTATGGTGCCAATCCTGGTCGATAATGTACTTTGTTACTGCTGAAAGCCAAACAAGATCTGAACCTGGCTTAGGATGAACATACAGATCTGCTCTTTTGCCCATTTCATGCTTGCGAAGGTCCGCTACAATCAATTTCTGTCCAAACAGCTTATGTGACCTTTTGATTTTGGAAGCAAGAACAGGGTGAGAATCAGCTGTATTGGTACCAATTAGAATAACAAGCTCTGAACTCGCAATATCCTCCATAGACCCTGCGTCACCGCCATGCCCAACGGTACGGAAAAGCCCTTTCGTCGCAGGAGACTGGCAGTAACGGGCACAGTTATCAACGTTATTGGTTCCAATAACCTGTCTGGCAAACTTTTGTACAAGGTAGGATTCCTCATTTGTAGCTTTTGACGATGCGATAAATCCAAGAGCATCGGAGCCGTTTTTCTCTTTGATTTCTTTGAATCTTTTCGCTACATACGTTAGTGCTTCTTCCCATTGTACTTCTTTAAAATGATCGCCCTCGCGGATCAGCGGAAGGCTTAGGCGCTTTTCGCTGTTTACATGACCATAGCCAAACTTGCCTTTTATACAGGATGCAATGCCATTCGCAGGTGCTTCTTCAACCGGAGACATTTTCAGGATTTCTCTTCCTTTTGTCCAGACGTTGAAGCTGCAGCCTACGCCGCAATACGTACAAACCGTTTTTGTTTTTTTAATCTGGTCATCGCGCATTTTGGCTTCAGAATCTGATATGGCAAAAAGAGGGCCGTAGCCTGTCTCAACCGTTTTTGTAATATCAATCATGGATCGAAGAAGACTTGTATTCATACCGGTTAAATAACCAGCCTCGCCAAGCATATCTTTTTCCATCAAAGCATTACATGGACAAACAGTCACACATTGCCCGCAGCTGACACAGGAAGACTGGTCGATCGGCACATCTTTATCCCAAATAACGCGGGGCTCTTTCCGTTCCCAATCAATCGAAAGTGTCTCATTGACCTCAATATCCTGGCAAGCCTCTACGCATCTTCCGCACAAAATACACTGATCAGGATCATACCGGTAGAACTGTCCGGAGAAATCCTTCTCATATCCTTTCGAATGAAAAGGCTTCATCTGGTGTTCAAGTCCCATCATGGCAACCGTATTATGAAGCGTGCAGTCTCCGTTATTTTTTTCACAAACCGTACAGTACAGTTCATGATGCTCCAAAATATTATCCATCGCTTTGAACTGAGCTTCTTTTACTTCCGGCAAATCCGTCTCAATGCTCATTCCTTCTGCAACAGGAGTACCGCAAGAACGCTTCAGCTCTCCATTGATGGATAAGGTACAGGTATCACATGTCTGAATGGCGCCAAGACTTTCCTCATAGCAAACTTGAGGAACTTTGATCTGATTCGTGTTTAAAAATTCGAGAACTGTTTGGCCCTTATCTGCCAAAAACATTTTGCCGTTGACGAATAGTGAGATCTTTTTTTCCATATAAATGCTCCCTCGCTTTGCAAGATTAGATTATCGTATTTGGGTAAACGGCTGCTTCTGCAATTCTTTCCGGATGGGTGTAAACATTCATTCTGGAACCGCGGATAAAGCCAATTGCTGTAATGCCTAAATCCTCTGCAAGCTCCAAAGCGAGATCTGTAGGGGCGGATTTGGATAAAAGAATGCCAATTCCCATCTTAGAAACCTTTAGCAGCACCTCTGAGGAAATTCTGCCGCTGAAAGCGATGATTTTATCCTTCACTGGAACGTGATGGATCAGGCAGTAACCGTATAGCTTATCAAGCGCATTGTGCCTCCCGATATCCTGATAAAACTGGACGGTGCCATCCCTGCTGCTGATCGCTGCATTGTGCATGCCGCCCGTCCTTTGAAACTGGCCGGAAGACTCATGAAGGTTCTCCATCAGCCGAATCGCCTCTTTTGCGGATATCTGGGTTTGGGACATCACTGTTTTTGCCGTCATCATGTCATTATGAAAATAAAACTGCCTGCTCTTTCCGCAGCAGGATCCAATAAACCGCTTCGAAACCTTCTCAGTACGCTGAACCTGCATGCCATCCATTTTTATATAAGCAAATCCCTTGCTCTCATCAATAGTTAATTCATCTATTTCTTCATAACGGCGAATAACACCTTCTGAAGCCAAAAAACCAACAACCAATTCCCTCAAATCTGATGGCGTGCAAACCATCGTGGCCCACTCATCGCCATTCAGCACAATCGTCAATGGAAACTCCTCGGCAATCTCATCTATTTCCTCAATAAAAAGCCCGTCATCATACTTAAGCACCGGGCGGGAACGGATACCATTTTCAGACATACGCACACCTCCTATGTAAAAGACCTGCTAGTTTGGTATTTTCCCTATAATAGGAGAGTGGGAAACATGAATTTAAAAAAAATTGAAATTTAATCGCTGGGGAGGGGGGATTGATAGGCTGTGGATTTTTTTTGGCCTTGGGGCTGGAGGTTCATATCATTTAACATTCTAGTTGCTGTACTACGAGAAGAAAGGTGTGTAAACCAGCGGAATTTTTGATTAGTAATGATAGGGTTGAGCAGAAGGAAATAATCATTTACAGCATTTAGATGAGCATTCTTGGAACAAAAATTGCATTTCATGCATTTCCAGGTTCCGTAAATATAACTCATTTCATAAGTGAGGAAGATTCACACCGGACACCTGTTAAAATGCTTTCTGAGGAAATTTGCATTCGTTGAAGCAGATCTGTTTTTCTTTCGGTATGATTTTTTAGAAGAAGCCGTTTTAATTTTTTTCTTTGAGCTGCATTAATGAATGGATTTTTATAAAACTCTTCAAAGCGCTGTATCTTTTCATGGAGGTTAGAAGCATGAGAAATCTTATGTTTTAAGGCTGAGGAACCATTTACAATTTTTATAATGGTCGAAGGGTTGCTTATGACAACAAGTGTCTCAATAGGCAATAAAGGAAACTTGTTATCTAAAAGCCAATCAGAAAGTTGGTTTTTCTGATGCTGAAGCTGTGAGAATGGATTGTGGAATCCTTCCTCCTTTCCATCAATTGTCCTGATTAATTGGCTGAAAACTGAATCAAAATGGATCGTACCTGAAATATTTTTTACTTCTATAATTGCTAAAAAATTTGGTGATACAAGAAAGGAATCCATTTGAAAGAAATGCTGATCTCTTGGAAGGCGAATATCCTGGAAAATATCAAACTTCTCCTCATTTAATAAAGAAAGGTAATAGTCTACCGATTGTTCACCCCGAAATCCGGCTCTTCTTTTCGCTAATTCTTTTTCAATCTCTGGAACCTTTGAATGGTTTGCTGGAAGTCTTCTTAGCAGCGCCTCTAATTGTAAGATAATAATGGGTTTGACTCTTTTTTTAGCTAACAAGCTATCAATCCTTTCGGAGATTTTATAGAAAATAGAATTTTAGTAGATGGAGGTAGATATTGCTGGTTTTATTAGAAGGATAGTGATTTGCAGGTGTTTTAAGAGCGGATTCAGAGAATTTTGTTATTTTTGAACCGGTTTGAGGAGTATGCAGCTGATATTCAGAAGTATATGCACGGGATTTAGAGGTTTATGCGCGGGTTTCAGAGGTTTATGCACGGGTTTCAGAGGTTTATGCACGGGTTTCAGAGGTTTATGCACGGGTTTTAGAAGTTTATGCTCAGCTTTCACAGATTACGCGCATGTTCCGTGGTTTATGCACAGGTTCCATCGATTATGCACAAGTTCTATCATATACAAGCCAGGCTCGATTTTGTATTTAAAAGTATCCTTGTCACTATCATAATCCCACCCACCCCCATTTTTCAACCAAAATCCCCGCCTCAATAAAGCCTAAAAAATAGGAAAGAACCAAACCCAGCTGATATAATGATGACCATGCATCACCAAACTGCATTTATACATATTGTTTTCGCTGTATATAAGGAAGGGAGCGGGGCACATGAAGAAAGAGACAAATCCGAAGCTGGTTATTTGGGCGCTTCTGATTGCGACGTTTTTGACGGCGATAGAGGGGACGATTGTGAGTACGGCCATGCCGAAGATTGTAGAGGAGCTCGGCGGCAGCCGGTTATATACGTGGGTAATTTCAGTGTACCTGCTTGCAACGGTGATCAGCACGCCGGTTTTCGGAAAGCTTGCCGATTTATTTGGAAGAAGGCTAATGTTTACAATTGGAGCGATTATTTTTCTTGTCGGTTCCATTACTTCCGGTTTTGCCCAGTCGATGGAGCAGCTCGTTATTTTTAGGGTGCTGCAAGGGCTTGGCGCAGGAGCACTGACGACGATTCCGTTTACAATCATTGGGGATTTATATTCCTATGAACAAAGAGCCAAAATTCAGGGCTGGATCAGCAGTGTATGGGGAATATCAGGCATCATCGGGCCATTGGCAGGCGGTATTCTAGTTGATACCGTTTCATGGCGCTGGGTCTTTTTTATGAATTTTCCATTTGGAATTGCTGCCATTTTTATGTTGTGGGCATCTCTTAATGAGAAGCTTGAGAAAAAAAGGCATCGCATCGATTATGGAGGAATTACTGTATTTGCCGTTACTATGACTGCTTTTTTATATGCATTAACTATTTTAAGAGAATCGAAGCAGATGAATGGAACTGTAACCGGATTTTTCATTGTTGCCTTAATAGGCATCATTCTCTTTTTACTCATCGAAAGGAGAACCCAGGAGCCCATGATTCCTCTTTCGCTTTTCCGAAACCGGGCTCTTTCTGCAGCAAATGTTTCAGGCTTTTTGCTCGGTTTTATTTTGGTGGCTTTCACCTTTTACATTCCGCTCTGGATTCAATCTGTTAGAGGGCTTAACGCCACCTTTTCCGGAGTTGTCATGCTGCCGATGTCTATTTTATGGCCAACTGGTGCTGTTCTTTGCGGGAGGCTCCTTGCTGTGAAATCGATCAGGACGGTTACGATAGGAGGGAACTTGCTGATTGTTCTTGGCTGCATCGGTTTATTTCTAATGAATCCTTCTTCCTCCATTATCTTTCTTATGATCATTACTGCAGTGACAGGGCTTGGATTCGGGCTTTCTTTCACGGCCTATACCGTTTCCGTTCAGTCAGCCGTGGATTGGAGCATGAGGGGAGCAGCGATGGGAACGAACAACCTGCTTAGAAATTTAGGGCAGGCAGTCGGAATCGGGGTTTCCGGTATTTTGCTCAGCGTTCAGCTTAAAGGTCCCGAGCTTGCGTCAAGCCTACATATGATCTACCTTCTTTTAATCATCCTTGGAGCAGCATCCTTTGCCATAACGGCTTTATTAAAAAATGAAGTTCCTGCCAATAATGAAGCATAATTCTTCCTTTCTGAGGGAATGGGAATAGGAAAAAGCACAGGATGTGATCAAATGTATATTTATTCCAGTGATGAGATAAAAAAAGCAGATACCCTTGCAGAAGAAAGAGGAATGCCTGTTTTTACACTGATGGAGAATGCAGGCAGGTCTTTATTTGAAGCACTCACATGCAAAATAAAAAAAGAGGAAACGATCCTTATTCTTGCCGGTAAGGGAAATAACGGGGGAGATGGAATTGTTCTTGCAAGGTACTTGAAGCAAAATGGGTATCAGGCTGAGCTTTCCTTTCCGCTCGGCATTCCGAATACAGGCGGGCCAGCTGAACAGCATCTTCGCTATTTTGAGGAATGCGGGTATCTTTCCGTTCCTTTTCATAAGGAAACAAATGGTGATGTGATTGTCGATGCCTTGATTGGTGCAGGTGCTTCCCTTCCTTTAAGAAACGATGCTGAAGAGATGGTTCAATGGGCAAACAGCCAAAAAGCGGTTCGTATTGCGGTTGATATTCCTACAGGTGTCGAAGCTGATCAGGGAACCTGCGATAAGGCGTTTCATGCTGATTACACGTTTTGCCTGCATGGATACAAGCCTTCTGCATTTCTAATACCATCCGGACGATTTTATGGAAAAACAGAGGTGCTTGATATTGGAATGCCACAAAATGGCCGTTTCCGCCTTTGGACCGAGGATGATGTTATTGAAACAATGCCTAAGTTTTCATCCTCTGCCCATAAAGGAACTTTTGGTACAGGGTATTTAATTGCTGGAAGCGACGAGATGCCAGGCAGTGTTTTGATGGCAGCTAAAGCAGCCCTCCGGAGCGGCGTTGGCAAGCTGATTGTCGGTACATCAAAATATGCTGCAGGCATTTTAGCTGGCCAGGTTCCTGAAACAACCTTTCTATTTGAAGGACTTCAAAAAGCAGCAAACAAGGAATGGCCGAAAAAAATAGCTGCAGTAGGTATGGGGCCGGGCCTTCAAAATAAATCCATGATCCAAGAAGCGCTTGCCCATTTGCTGGAATCCGAATTCCCTCTCGTACTGGATGCAGATGCCCTTGATGAAAGAAGCTATCCGAAGCGTGAGCAGCCAGTTATTCTAACACCGCATCCGGGAGAATTCAACAGAATGACAGGCTTCAAAGTCAAGGATATTCAGGCCAATCGCATTCGATATGCAAGCGAATATGCAATGAAGCATGAAGTAATTGTCGTTTTGAAAGGTGAGCATACCGTCATAGCCTATCCAGATGGCACAGGTGTGGTAAATAAAACCGGAAACAGTGCCCTTGGAAAAGGCGGGAGCGGGGATACGCTCACCGGCATGCTGACGGCCTTTTTGTGCAATCATAAAAATAGTATGCATGCAGCGGCAAATGCTGTTTTCCTTCATGGTTTCACGAGTGATGAATGGGTAAAAGAAAGAGGAATGAGAACCATGACGGCGACAGATATTTCAGATTTGCTGCCAAAAGTCATGAAACGATTTGAAAAATAAGGAGAATGAGCTTCCATAAAGGGGAGCTCTTTTTTCCATAAGCCATACATTCAAACAGATTATTTCGCTGAAAAATGAGCAATTTTTAAGAAAAGGATCTTTTTTATTGTGAAAAGGCATGGTAATAGCAAAATAAAAATTGAAAATCAACCCGTTTTTTATTATTGAATTAGGGTAACAGTAGTAAGTAATGCTCAATTTATTCAGGAGGTCATACATGATTGAATTCAAAGGTGTAACAAAGCAGTACAAGGATGGTTTTCAGGCGCTGAAAGATATTAATTTGAAACTTGAAACCGGGAAGATTCACGTTATTATCGGCCCAAGCGGCTGCGGAAAATCTACTACCATGAAATTGATCAATCGGCTGATTACCCCAACGAATGGCAGTGTATACATAAACAACGAGGATATCTCTTCTATGAACCCCGTCCATCTTCGCAGGAAGATCGGCTATGTTATTCAAAACATAGGTTTATTCCCTCATATGTCCATTGCAGACAATGTGGCAGTTGTACCGAGGTTATTAAAATGGAAAGAAGACAGAACACAGAAAAAGATCGATGAGCTGCTCTCGTTAGTGCATTTGGATCCAGAAACGTATCGGAAACGAAAGCCTGCCGAACTGAGCGGCGGCCAAGCACAGAGAATCGGGGTCATTCGGGCGCTTGCAGCAGAACCTGAGATTATCCTGATGGACGAGCCGTTCAGTGCATTGGATCCGATCAGCAGAGAAAAGCTTCAGAATGAATTGGTAAGCCTGCAGGAGGAATTGAGAAAAACGATCGTATTTGTTACTCATGATATGGATGAGGCGATCAAAATTGCTGACAACATTATATTAATGAAGGATGGCGAGGTTATTCAGTCAGGGACTCCTGATACCATTCTTCGACACCCTGCCAATGATTTTATTAAAGAATTTATAGGCAAAAAGCGTCTTAAAGAGCATAATACAGAGCTTGTACAAGGCTTTGAAATGGAAGAAATCCCGACTGTCAGCGAAGTCATGATTGAAAACCCTGCAACGGCTTATCCGGAAAGAGGTCTTGCTGCATCTTTGAGGTTGATGGAACAACGAAAAGTGGACTCATTGATCGTAATCAGCCAGCAAAAAGAATTGCTTGGCTATGCTCCGATTTTAAACGTGCTAAGCCAGTACAGGGATGAAACGAAAACACTTGGTGATGTTATGCAGCCTTTCGTCCATACAGTTGCCCCTGATAGCCCTTTTACAGCAGCCCTTGATTTGATGAGCCATAAAGATATTCCTTACGTTCCTATTGTTGCAGAGAACGGTAAATTCGCAGGTGTAGTAACAAGAGGGAGCATGGTGCGTCTGATGGCAGATGTATTCCCTTATGAAAATGAGGTGGCCGAATGAAAGTGATTCAGGAGTATTTTGCTTTTCTGGCCGCCCGGTATCCTGATGTTTTGGCCAGGATGGGAGAACACTTAAGTATTGTCGCCCAGGCAATGGTATTTGGCTGTCTGACAGCGATTACGATTGGGATTATCCTCACCCGTTTTAAAGAAGGTCCTGTTAATCATTTAGTCTTCGGAATCGTTAATATTTTTCAAACGATCCCGACAGTTGCCTTGCTTGCGATGTTTATCCCTCTATTTGGGATTGGTGTAACTCCTGCGATCATTGCCTTGTATTTATATTCGCTTCTGCCTCTTCTCCGCAACACTTATTCCGGAATTAAAGAAGTGGATAAAAGCGTTGTTGAAGCAGCTAGGGGAATGGGTTACAGCTCTTTTCAAAGTTTATGGAAAATAGAGCTCCCGCTTGCTTTTCCCTATATCCTTTCAGGAATTCGTCTGACTGCTGTTTACATTGTGAGCTGGACAACTCTGGCCGCTCTCATTGGAGCAGGAGGCTTGGGAGACATGATTATTGCAGGAATGTCGAATAATGATAACTTTCTTATTTTCACTGGAACAATTAGTGCGATCGTCCTCGCATTATTGATAGATTTAATTCTTGGGATCTTCAGCAAAAGAAGAAATCAGCTCGATTTATAAGGCTCTTTTCTTAAACTTTGTTGTTTTTTCAACCATAAAAGTAAATTTAGAGCAAGAGGACTTCTGCAAAATTTAAGAGAAGATGCTGCGAAGCTCTTCCTTATGAACAATCATGGTGAAAACAGCCATTTATTAAAAGGTAAGGAGAATGCTATGCCTAAAGCGATAAAATACCCTATAACAGCTCTTATAATTGCGTCACTTTGTGCCCTTATGACTTCTTGCGGCTCTAGTGATACGATTCGAATCGGTGCTGCTACTTATACCGAAACAAAGATTATGGCAGCCATATACAAAGAACTTATTGAAGATAAAACGGATATAAAAGTAGACATCACACCAGATCTTCTCTCCAATCCGATGATTCTTAAATCAATGAAGCGCGGAGATTTGGACATGGCTCTTGTTTATACAGGCGTTATTTTCAATAATTTTTTCCCTGTGAAGCAGACGACAGACAGAGAAGCTGTTTTAAAGCAGGCGAAAGAAGGGTTCAACAAATATTACGATTTTACCTGGTTTGACCCGCTAGGTTGGGAAAATACTTATGCTCTTACAGTGAGAGAGGATGTGGCGAAAGAAAAGGGGCTTAATACCATTTCCGATCTTAAAAAATATCAGTCTAATATGAAGTTTGGAGTCGATTCATCATGGATGGAGAGGAAGCAGGACGGTTACCCGGCTTTTATTAAGAAATATGGTTTTCATTTTAAACAAACCTATGCGATGGATATTAACCTTGTATACGAGGCAGTGGCCAATAAAAGAGTGGACGTTGTGCTAGCCTATTCTACAGATCCAAGGCTTATCCAATATAAATTAAAAACCCTAAAAGATGATCGGCATTTTTTCCCTCCCTATGATGCTTCAATGGTCGTCCGAAATGAAATCTTGAAGAAGCATCCTGAAGTGAAATCTATCCTGAATGAATTAAAAGGCAAAATAAATGAAGAAACGATTACAAAGCTGAACTATGAAGTAGACATTAAAAATCGCAATGAACGGGATGTTGCAAGAGAATTTTTGCAAAAACAAGGCCTGCTGGCTAAGGATAAGGGGTGAAGGCAGTGGATTTCCTGCAAAAGATTTTTACCTATATGGCACAGAATGCGGATCTTCTCCTACTTTACACTGGACAGCATATATTAATGGTTATAGTCGGAGTGCTTGCCGCTCTAATTGTTGGAACACTGCTTGGCATTCTTTGCAGCCGGTATCCGAGACTTGCACCAGTTATTATTTCGATCGCAAATATTATCCAAATCATACCAAGCTTAGCTCTTCTAGCGTTGCTGATGATTTATTTTGGATTGGGCTTTTATACGATCACTATCGGTCTTTTCCTATATTCGCTGCTGCCGATTATTCGCCATACGTATGTCGGGCTTGAGCTGGTGGATAAATCCTTGACAGAGGCAGGAAGGGGAATAGGAATGACCTATCTCCAGCTTCTCACAAAAGTACAGCTCCCAATGGCATTTCCATTCATTATGGCCGGGTTAAGAATAGCGGCTGTTATCGCAATTGGGGTAGCTGCTCTTGCTCCTTTTGTCGGGGGTGATGGACTCGGAAGAGAAATTTTCTCAGGAATCAATTCAAGAAACTATGTGAGAATCTATGTCGGTGCTATTCCTGCCTGTGTGCTAGCCATTCTCGCTGATCTAATTCTTGGAAGGCTTGAAAAGAAGTCAAAATTTACATCTGTTAAGTAGGTACAGGCCCTGAGGCCTGTACCTTTTCATCTTAATCCTTTAAGAATGGTAACTAAAATAATCGATTTCTCCTGCAAGCATCCAATCAACTCTCTGAATCAATACATTTAATAGCATATGAGAGGAGTTGATAGTAGGGATGAGCAGTCAAAATTTTGTGCAATTTGCTTCTGAGCATAAGGGAGAAGAAGTAGAAGTGATCACAAGTCAGGGAACTTATACAGGAACCTTGGAATATGCTGGCTCAGATCACATTATTATTCGGAGCCGCATTAGAGGGCGTATCGTAAGACTAGCCATTCGGGTCGCCTTAATTGTCGGACTTTTCAGGCTTATTGGCAGGGGTAATCCTTTATAGAATCCCTGCTTTTTAGGGAGTCTATTTTAGGAGGAGGAGTTTTTAAGCTCCTCCTTTTGCATCTGTTAAATAAAGGCTCTATTCAAACTTTGTTGCTTCTCATTCTAAATTTCAGCTGCAGGACCCTTGATTTGGCAGGAAATTTAAGAAAAGATGCCCGAAAAAAGTTACAATGCGTGATAAAAGCATTTACGAACAGCAACAATCTCTGCGAAAACAGCCTAAATAATAGAACCTGGGAATGATAGAATAAAGAAAATGCATAGTAGGAGCGAATGATTGATGACTGTGAGAAAGTTATATTACGAAGATCCATACATACAAGAATTTTCAACTTCCATAGTAGAGAATAACATTGATGACAACGGCCGTGCATATGTTGTTTTAAAAGAAACCGCTTTTTACCCAACAGGCGGGGGACAGCCTAATGATACAGGGTATATTAATGGGATAAAAGTAACTGGTGCAGAAGAGCTTGGCGATGAAATTCGTCATTACGTTGAGGGAGCTATAGATGAGACAGAGGTGAAGGGCACGATCGATTGGGGAAGAAGATTTGACCATATGCAGCAGCACAGCGGCCAGCATATCCTTTCTGCTGCATTCAGGCATTCTCTTGGCATAGATACGGCAGCCTTTCATCTCGGGCGCGAAATATCTACCATTGATCTTACTGTAGAACAGCTTACAGATGAAATGGCAAGCAAAGCGGAAATGCTCGCAAATGAGATCGTTTTCTCCAACAAGCCTATCGAAATTCAATGGGTGCGAAAAGAAGATCTTCATCAATATCCGCTTCATAAAGAGCCTTCTGTAGAAGAAAATATCAGACTTGTCATTATTCCAGAAGTGGATTACAACGGCTGCGGAGGCACTCATCCCCGCCAGACGGGAGAAATAGGAACTATAAAAATCCTGAGCTGGGAAAAGCACAAAAAAATGGTCAGACTTCACTTTGTGTGCGGCGGAAGGGTTATCGTCCAGCTGCACCAAAAACAAAACATCATTCAGTCATTAACTAAAACTATGAATAGCCCTGAAATTCAGCTCCCGGAAGCAGCAGAAAAACTTCTGCAAGCACAAAAAGAACTTTCGAAATCTCTTGAAGAAACGAAAGATCAGCTTCTTGAATACGAAGCATCAGCACTTGCCGTAGATTCGGATGGATTGATTGCCGCTTCTTTTGAAGATCGGACACTTCAGGAAATTCAAAAGCTGGGGAAAGCCATTGTTTCAAAGAATGATCAAGCGGTCTGTCTGCTTACTGCAAAAAATGGTGAGATGCTTCAATTCTTTGCAGCAAGAGGAAAAGACAGCGGGGTCAATTTAAAGGTTTATGCTAAAGATGTGCTTGCTCTTATTAACGGAAAGGGCGGCGGAAGTGAAACGGCAGTACAGGGTGGAAGTCTGTCTTCCATGTCATCTGAGAAGCTTCTAAGCAGCATGAAATTGCTTTTTAGCAAGGCTGCAGAGCAGTAAAAGAGACTTATTTCATTTGCTTAATGAAACTTAGGAGGCTTTGGGCATTATGTATATAAAAATAGATGATTTGACGGGATCTGAAGTGGCTTCATTATTAGAGGAGCATCTGCATAGCATGACATTGCATTCTCCTCCAGAAAGTATCCATGCCCTAAATCTTGATGAACTGAAAAAACCGGAAATCACATTCTGGAGCGCGTGGGAAAAAGAGGTATTAGCTGGATGCGGGGCACTTAAAGAACTTAATCCCGAGCATGGAGAGATAAAATCCATGCGGACCTCTTCATCGCATTTGAGGAGGGGTGTGGCAAGGCGTCTGCTTGAACACATCATGGAAGAGGCAAAGCAGCGCGGTTATCAGAGAATAAGTTTGGAAACCGGATCAATGGATGCTTTCGAACCAGCTAGAAGGCTATATGCCAGTTTTGGGTTTCAATATTGCAAGCCGTTTTCAGATTACATAGAGGATCCCAATAGTGTATTTATGTCAAAAGAAATATAAAGCAATAAATAATACGAGAGTGTCTGTAATTCAACGAGGCTCTCTTGTTTATAAATTTTCTCCTTAAGAGAAACGGCAGCTGAAACTTTTTTCAGCTGCCATTTCTTGCTATCCTCTATTTTCGCCTATATCAGCATTTTTATCAACAGTACCTTCAAAATAGTGATCATTAACCTGTTCGTGTGTCACTTCTAGGCCTGTTGCTTTTGTCTCAGTGCCATGGTCTTTTTCTGCAGGATCAAAGGTTTTGCCTGCAAGCTCCTCCGTATTTGGAATTTGTTTTTGACTCATGCTGAATCTCCTCCAATCAAAGTCTCATTTGGAACGCTTGCTGAGCCTCCATAATATGCTGGAGGTGCTCTTCGCAAAGGGTTAATTCATGACGTTCCTTATCGCATAATTCACCTTTAATCGCGTGGATGTCCCTCAGCTTTTCCTGCGCAGAAAATAAATGTGCCTGCGATTCCCGAAATCCAACAGGATTCATGCAAAGATGTGCCTGCTGAAGATCTTCCATAGCTTCATAAATTTTCATAGATGCATGTGATACTTTATCGTTTCCCACTTTTTCCGCTCCTTACACCACTTTTGATAGTAAATTCACATTACAGTTATTATTGATCCTCTTCTTATCATTATTCCCGCTGGTTGCGAATAAGGTGTACAAGTATCCCCCTTTTCACTATTGATTTCAAAAAAGGGATGCAGATGCAAAGCTTTAGAGAGCCTAAGAATATGGAGGAAATAAATGTTAACTTTACTGAATTATGTTCTCCTTGGGATATCGCTTGCAGCACCGATCGGGCCAATTAACGCTGCCCAGCTTGATAAAGGGATGAAGAATGGTTTTTGGCATTCGTGGCTAATAGGACTGGGCGCCACAACAGCGGACCTTGTTTATATGGTTTTGGTTTACATAGGAATTGTTCAATTTATTGATCTTCCATTAATCAAAATTTTTCTCTATTCCTTTGGTGCTTTCGTGCTGATTTATTCAGGAATTGAAGGGCTGTTGAGCATGAAAAAAGCCATCTCATCACTTAATCGAAAGAGTGAACCGAAATGGAAATGTTATTTTTCAGGATTTTTGATGTCCCTCACCAATCCGCTTACGATTTTATTTTGGATTGGCATATACGGCTCGGTTCTGGCAAATATGGCAGGAAGTGCCGGAACAGTAGAGCTGTACATCATCAGTGCCGCAATCTTTGCAGGCATTCTTGCATGGGATTTCTCTATGGCTATTCTTTCAAGTGTGTTCAGGAGATATACAAACGGAAAATTTTTAAAACTGACTTCCCTAATATCCGGTCTAACCTTAATAGGATTCGGCCTATATTTTGCCTGTAAGGCATGCGCCCTTTTATTTTAGGCTGATTGGTCCTTTTTCCATATTTGCTTCATTTTAAGTAAAATGACTGCGATCAGAAGCAAAAAAACAATACTGCCAAAGAAACCAGGACGGCTTGCATCATTAAATAACGTTCCAATAATGGCAATGCCAATGAATGCTGCTCCGAATGCAGTGGTCCATACATTGGTGTTTGCCAGCTTCCTGCTTGAAAAAAGGATAAAAATCCAATTATATAAAAGCATGAGGCCTGCAGCTGTTGTAATGTATTCATAAATTTCACCGGGCATGAAAAGAGCAAGAAGAATGGAGAATACCATTCCAATAGCCGTCAGACTTAGGGAGCGAATCGGTAATTTCCGTTTTCCTTGTGTCTTTTTTTTGAAAAAGGCTGGTGCGTTTCCGTTTTCAGAAAGAGTCACAAGCAAATTTGTAACGGCAAAAAGGGAAGCCACCATGGTAGAAAAGCCTGCGATAATTAAGGCAGCATTGAAAAGATCTGGGAAAAATGGCAGCTGAAATTCCTCAAGTGCAAGAACGAAGGGACTCTCTTTTTGATTGAAGGATTTCCATGAAATCAGCGTTACAGCAAGCCCAATTGAGACGAGATAGATGGCTCCAAGCAGAAAAAGCATGACGCTGCCTGACTTCGAAGCATCTTTTTTGTTTTTTAGGTTGATCGCCATTAGTCCCATAATTTCAATTCCACCGAATGCATAAAAGGCATAAATGAGAGAGAGCCAAACTCCCATTACGCCATGCGGGAAAAATGCCTGAATAGAAGAGGGGAAGTGATGATGGTCTGGCCCTTTTTTAAAAAATCCTGTGAGCGCCAAAACAGCAAGGACGATAAACATTAGAATGGCCCCCATTTTGATACTGGCGAAAAGATTCTCGAGTCTTTCAAATCCTTTCGTTCCAGCTAACACAACTGCAATCCCTAAGAAAGCGTAGAAGCAGGCAAAAACCCACAGGTGTCCTTTAGGGAACCAGAATTTAGAAAAGATCGAAAGGGCAGTTAATTGGCTTCCTGTTATCAGCATTTCAGAAAACCAGTACACCCATCCGCTTGCAAAACCAGCCCATCGTCCAAAGGCTTTTTCGGAATAGGTGCAAAAAGCGCCTTTTTGAGGATCGGCAGTAATCATTTTGGCAAGAGAACTGAAAACAATATAGGTAGTTACTGCTGCTGCAAG
Source organism: Chryseobacillus diguaensis (assembly GCF_049220665.1). Lineage (NCBI taxonomy): Bacteria > Bacillati > Bacillota > Bacilli > Caryophanales > Bacillaceae > Chryseobacillus > Chryseobacillus diguaensis. The sequence continues at coordinate 288,882 of NZ_JBMKNV010000005.1, read as the reverse complement.
GAAGGACAATATTACAGATGGACCTGCATGTTTTATCGCAAGGCTTGAACCTAAAAAATAGCCTGTACCTATAATGCAGCCAACTCCGATAAGGGAGAGCTGCCACCACTGCAGCTGGTTTTCTGAAGATTTTTCCTTGTTTGCTTGATGTGTCAAATAAAATCCCCCTTTTCAAATGATTATTATTTGAAAGTACCGCTGATTTCATGTGGCTCTTTTTTTAACCAAGGCGGTTTTTATAAAAAGTTGTGGTTATATATAGAGAGGTTTTAAAAGCGCATGAAGACAAGCGTGTGGCATCTTTACTTAAAATTTCAGTCTAGATTGCAGGTGTTTTCAAGAATAAGAGAAGGGATGAGCAACAAAGTTAAAAAAAAGCGCCTTAACAAAAAAGCGGAGGTTAGCTTGTGATTTTCGATTATGAAGAACATGTGTATAATAAGAAAAGAGTCTAATATGGAAAGGGCGGGGTATTATGCTAACTATATCCAGTCATGCAGTAGAGCTATTGGAAGATCCATTCGGTATTCTTCCTGGAGATCGCTTTGAATTTATCTTAAATCTGGAAGTGCCTGAAGATGATGAATTATATTCAGAAAAAGGAATTTACCTTAGGGTCATTTATACAGTAGAAAATGAGCTTTCCCGCATTTCTCAGTATCAATTCTTTGAAAGAGAGACGGATCAATATTTTGATTTTGCTCTTGATGAAGAGGAAGAAGTCATGGTTGCTTCTTATTGTCTTCAAAATCTGCCAAGCTCAGAAACCCTTGAATCATTGGAATAAAAAAAATCTGCTCTTTTTGAGCAGATTTTTTATTTGATTATTTTTCCGTTTTTCTGTCTTCTTCCACAATATGGAACATAACGTGCGCCAAATGATGGATAGGGCCATACTCTCCATCCCCGTCTTCATCTATGGCATCCAGTTCTTCTCTAAATTCCAAATCATTTAAGTACAAAGCAGAAAACTGATAGAAGTCCTTTAAGTCAAAGGAATAGCAGGCAACCGGATCTTCTTCTTCTGGATTTTCTTCGTAGTGAAGAACGAGATAAGATTCTTTCCCTTCAGCATCTTCAGCATCAAAAAAGACAAAGTAGCCAATGTTTGTATCTAACTCAAAAAGGTGTCTTGTGCCTCCTGCTGTGATTTTGGAAAATTCGTCCCCAATAATTTTTTGAACAACCATATCCTGAATGGCATCTTCTTTATGCAATTGAACAGTAAAGGATTGCATCACTTATACACCTCATTTTAATAATGGATTAATTATTTACTATAAGTTATTCTTTATGATCAAAAAAAACATGTTCTGCATGGATCTCGCTGTTTAGAGTCAAAATGCCGTATGAGTAGCTTTGCTGTCTTCTTTTATCAGTAGGTGAACCCGGGTTGAAAAGAAGTGTTCCATCCACATATTTAAGAATAGGGATATGAGAGTGCCCAAAGATAATACATTCTGTCTTGATGCCTTCAAAGGCTGCAATGGCTCTTTTTTCGGTCGTTAATTTGCTGCCATGCCCATGAACAACTCCAATTGAAATACCATTCAATGTTAAAAGTTGTTTTTCCTCTAAAAGCGCCTGTAATTCTAGTGTATCCACATTTCCTTTTACACCAACCAGTTTCCCAAAGCTTTTCAGCTCATAATAGGAATCTAATGACTGAAAATCACCCGCATGAATGATCAGATCTGACTGCTCCAGATCTTTTTGAAGAATCTTCGGAAGGGCTTTAGCTTTTCTGGGCATATGTGTATCAGATAGAACAATCACTTTCATCTTTTGGAATCCCCTTTTGTTAAGGAACTTTTCTGTTTTTTATTCATGTTTATCCCAAGTCATACAACAAGCAGCAATCTAAGCGAAACAGAACTTATGAACAAGTTGTCTATAAAGATAGCACATATGAACACATTGATACAAAACCTTTACATTGAAAATGAAAAAAACGGCAGAATAAGTTCTGCCGGAACTTGTCAAAACTTTGCCGGAACGCCACATTTAGTGTTACGTCAGCAAAGAATTGTCAGTATCCACTTTACTCATACAAGGTGCTTTACCTGCCAGAGGAAGCATAATCTCTATAACACCTCTCATAAAAAGTATAAAGGGTGAAACGCGTTTCATAACAAGTGAAAATTTAGCGCAGTTTAATGAATTTTTATTCCTTTGTAAGGAAAGAGTATAACGGAGGCAAGTGATGATAAAACGTTTTTATAGTATAAAAAAAGTGTAAAACGCAGAGGGGAATCCTCGCATATGAAAAAAAATCAAATTGCATAATCATTAAAATACCAGGTGGTAAAGCGCATACAGTAAGAATTTAGAAATTGTTCAAAGTTGCACATTATTTGCTGTCCCTATTCATGAAGCGTAAAATTATTTCTTGTGGTTAATATAACAATATAATTTTTGAAGGAGATGCAGCAGCCGTATGGACATCCTTTTAGCGTTAATTCCTTCATTGTGCTGGGGAAGTATCGTTTTATTCAACGTAAAGCTCGGCGGCGGGCCTTACAGTCAAACTCTTGGGACAACTATTGGAGCCCTTATCTTTTCTTTCATTATTTTTCTTTTTGTACATCCTGTTATTACACCGTTTATTTTTCTAATTGGGGTTGTTTCAGGTTTGTTTTGGGCACTTGGCCAAAGCAATCAGCTGAAAAGCATTGATTTAATGGGTGTTTCAAAAACAATGCCTATTTCAACAGGGATGCAGCTTGTCGCTACAGCACTGTTTGGAGTGATCGTCTTTCATGAGTGGTCTACATTAACAACCATTTTGCTTGGATCTCTTGCTATTGTGTTAATCATTGTAGGTATTGTTCTTACAACACTGAAAGATAAAAACCAGGAAGAAGAGCCGGGACAATTTAAAAAAGGTATTATTATTCTGGTTATTTCTACCATAGGCTATCTGGTTTATGTCGTTGTTATCCGGTTGTTTGATGTGGACAGCTGGTCGGCCATTTTGCCGCAGGCAGTGGGTATGGTGATTGGCGGTCTTATTTTAACTTATAAGCATAAGCCGTTTAACAAATACGCCATACGAAATATTATTCCTGGCTTAATTTGGGCAACAGGAAATCTGTTTTTGTTTATTTCACAGCCAAAAGTAGGTGTGGCAACAAGCTTTACCCTGTCTCAAATGGGAATTATTATCGCGACATTTGGCGGTATTATCATACTTGGTGAAAGAAAGACGAAAAGACAGCTTATTGGCATTATTATTGGAAGCATCCTTATCATTATCGGGGCTATTTGCCTAGGTTTGGCAAAAGCCTCTTAAAGGGAAAGAACCACTAATTGTTAAGGAGGAATTTTGATATGTATGAAGATTTGAATGGAAAAGTCGTTGTAATAACTGGAGGGTCAACCGGACTTGGAGCTGCAATGGCTGTACGGTTCGGGAAAGAAAAAGCTAAAGTTGTAGTGAATTACTATAAAAATGAGCAGGAAGCAATTGAAATAAAGGAAAAGGTTGAAAAAGCCGGTGGACAAGCTATCATCGTTCAAGCAGATGTAACAAAAGAAGAGGATGTTATCAACCTTGTCCAAACAGCCATCAAGGAATTTGCCACTTTAGATATAATGATCAATAATGCAGGTATGGAAAATCCGGTGCCTTCCCATGAACTTTCTCTTGAAGACTGGAGAAAAGTGATGGATACGAACTTAACGGGCGCTTTCCTTGGCAGCCGTGAGGCTCTTAAGCATTTTATAGAAAATGATATTCAAGGAAATATCATTAACATGTCAAGTGTGCATGAAATGATTCCTTGGCCAACATTCGTTCATTACGCAGCAAGCAAGGGCGGAATGAAACTGATGACAGAAACGCTTGCACTTGAATACGCTCCTAAAAAAATCCGTGTAAACAACATTGGGCCAGGAGCGATGAACACTCCAATCAATGCAGAAAAATTTGCAGATCCAAAGCAGCGTGCTGACGTAGAAAGCATGATTCCAATGGGTTATATCGGAAAACCAGAAGAAGTTGCTGCAGCGGCAGTATGGCTTGCATCAACAGAATCAAGCTATGTTACAGGGCATACACTGTTTGTTGATGGCGGAATGACGAAATATCCTTCCTTTATGGCAGGACGCGGATAACAATTAAAAAAAGGCCTCTGGAATGATGAGCTATACCCCGAATAATGGACACCCATATTCGGGGTTTTTGTATGTCCAGATATAAAAATCCCGTATCCGTATATAAGGAAAATGAAGCTGAAACAATCTATGTCCAGAAGAGGAAACTGCATTGATAACGCATCGATGGAATCCTTCTTTGGTACATTAAAAGATTGGGTAGAACACAAGAAGTGTCAAACCTTCCAAGAATTAAAGGATAAAGTGAACGCATTTATCTACATGTACAATTCAGAACGATACCAATGGGATCTACTAAAAATGACCCCGGCAATACCGGGATCATTTAATCGCTGCTTAACGCAGCAGGTCTTTTTTAAAGACTGTCCGAAAATAGGGGCACAGTTCATGATTGGTTCCGGGAGGCCTTTTTTCATTTGGTTCTGTTAAAGTTGCCTGTTGCAGCAAGTCTCGCATATCCGTTCCAATTAATAAATATAGTGCCAATACTTTTTAACTGAGCTTTTCAATTAAGGAATGATCCACGGAAAGAATGCAGACTGAATATATGTAATCAGACAAACGGCTAGAAGCAAGAGCAGGCTGTGTTTAATGGTAAACCTGAACAACTCAGATTCTTTTCCAGCCATGCCGGCTGCAGCGCATGCTACCGCTATGGATTGAGGAGAAATCATTTTTCCTGTTACTCCCCCAGAGGAATTAGCCGCAATAGCAACGACGGGATTCATGTCAAGCGACGATGCTGTTACTTTTTGAAGGCCTCCAAAAAGCAAGTTCGAGGAGGTGTCAGAACCCGTTATAAATACACCAAGCCATCCGAGAACAGGTGAAAAGAAAGCAAAGAGAACACCAGATTTTGCCATAGCCATACCAAGTGTTGTGGCCATTCCAGAAGCATTTGTCACATAGGCAAATGCGACGACTGCAATAATGGTCAGCAAGGGTAAGCGGAGCTCCTTCATTGTATCCCCGAAAGTGGCAATCCAATTTTTCCAGGAGACCCCAAGTACAAACTTAGCAGCAATAGCGGCTGCGAGGATGGCTGTGCCTGCGGCTCCAAGTACTTCAAGCTTATACAGGGCAGGAATCGGTTTCCCTGCAGAATCAATCACTTTGTTATGGAGCCATGGGACAGGTAGTGCAAATGTCAGGACTTTTCCAATAGTGTTCAGCCCATTTAGAAATAGATTGGATCCATTATAAACCCCTGTCAGAGCAAGCTTCACCTGAGGGATGCCCCAAATGGAAATAAAAATGGTTAAAATCAGGTAGGGAGACCATGCTTTAAAAACTTGGGCGCGTGTATACTTTTTCTTTTCCGCTTCAAGAGCAGGTGCTGCTTCCTTTTCTGCCTGTGAGCGGAATGTGAAAATGTGTTTAGGCTTCCAGAACTTCAGTAGAATAGTTAAAGAAACAAGAGATACGAGGGAAGAGAGAATATCCGGAAGTTCAGGACCAAGGAAATTGGATGTGATGAACTGAGTCGCAGCAAAGGACACACCGCAAACCAAGATTGCAGGCAAAACCTCTGCCGCTTTTTTAAATCCTGCGATAATCACGACTAAATAGAGAGGAATAAACAAGGACAATAAAGGAAGCTGGCGGCCAATCATTTGAGAAATATCCATTGCAGGAACCCCTGTTGCCCCTTCTACTGCTATAACCGGAATTCCAATAGAGCCGAATGCTACCGGAGCGGTGTTTGCAAGGAGGCAAATGCCTGCTGCGTACAGCGGATTGAAGCCAAGCCCTGCAAGAAGCGCAGCTGTAATAGCAACAGGAGCACCAAATCCTGCACAGCCCTCCAGAAATGCTCCGAAAGAGAACGCTACCAATAATGCTTGAAGCCTGGAGTCCTCTGTTAACAAAAGGATCGAATTTCGAATTATGCCGAAATCTCCAGTTTTTACAGTCAGTTTGTACAAAAACACCGACATGATAATGATCCAGCCAATCGGCAATATGCCATAAATAGCACCTTGAGTAGCAGACATGACTGCAGGGAGCACCGGCATCTTGTAAACGATTACAGAAATAAAAAGCGCAATAGCAAGAGTGGAAAGGCCTGCAGCATATCCTTTCATCCGTTTAATGGCAAGAGCCCAGAAAAAATAAAGGCTTGGAATGAGTGCACATAAGGCAGATAAAAAAAGATTGCCTGCAATAGGGGTAAAATTCTGAATCCAATTCAATGTCTTCACCTCATTTTATGATAATCTATTTTTAACTCTTGCTAAACAGCAGGTCATCTGACGACTTGTACTCGTCTCACATTATAAAAGACCGATCTGTACATTTCAAGATTTTTCTGAATTATCAGTTTGGCAATACTCTCACATCTCCTTTATCGAGTTTTCTTGAAAGAGTATAATAAAGTAAAACGATTACATGACCATCAGAGAGATTATATAAGAGGTGAAGGTATTGGTTTATAAGCAAATTAAACCAAAAAAGATTTATGAAGAAGTAGCAGATGCGCTGCTTGAGACAATTAAGGCAGGAACAATTATGCCTGGCGAAAAGCTTGATTCTGTTCAGCAGCTTGCTGAGAACTTTCAGGTTGGACGATCAGCTATACGGGAAGCACTGAGTGCTTTAAGGGCGATGGGAATTGTAGAAATGAAGCAGGGAGAAGGGACTTTTGTAAAGTATTTCAATCCGGACCTGATTGCTTCTTCTGTATCATCCGCTATCTTGATGAATAAAAAAGACATTGTCCATCTTCTTGAAGTCAGAAAGATTTTGGAAGCAGGGGCTGCCGGATCAGCCGCACTCAACCGGACGCAGGGAAATATTGAAAAGTTTGAGGGGATTTTAGACAGGATGAAGGATTCTGTCGGAAATGAAGAATTAGGGGAAAAATCAGATCTTGATTTTCATATGGCGATCGCAGAGGCCTCGCAAAATTCTCTGCTGCTGAGGCTAATGGACAACGTATCAGGCATGATGATTGAAACAATGAGGGAAACACGCCGCATCTGGCTTTATTCTAAACATAAGACAGCAGAAAGGCTTTATCAGGAGCATGTCACTATTTTTAAAGCGATTTTACAAAAAGATTCAGTAAGTGCTCAAAACCTTATGCTGGAGCATTTGGAAAGCGTTGAACAAGTGCTGCTGAAATATTTGGGGCAATAGGCTGATAGCCAGGACTGTTCTATCTGAACAGTCTTTTTAATTTTTTAAATATTCTTGAGACTTCTATCCATACGTTTTATAATGGGGAACATAACCTAAGGTCATCAGATGACCTGTTGATTAAAACCCATACAGACATTCGTTTGGAGGAGTAAGCTATGAAGGTTTCATTATTCGCTACGTGCTTAATTGATTTATTTGAAACAGAAGCGGGAAAGGCCACAGTGGAATTGCTTGAAAAGCTGGGATGTGAAGTGGAATTTCCCGAAAAACAGGTTTGCTGCGGCCAGCCAGCCTATAATAGCGGCTACGTTAAGGAAGCCAAAAAGGCAATGAAAAATATGATCAATGCCTTCGAGTCAGCCGAATATGTCGTTTCGCCATCAGGTTCCTGTACAGCTATGTTTAAAGAATACCCGAATCATTTTATAGGGGAGGGAGAATGGGAAGTAAAATCGAAAGCGCTTGCATATAAAACGTACGAACTGACGGATTTTATCGTCAATGTGCTTAAAGTGGAGGATGTCGGAGCAAGCTTCAATGGGAAGGTTACCTACCACACCTCCTGCCACATGAGCCGTTTGCTTGGGGTGAAGGATACTTCTTTCAGGCTTTTAAAGCATGTAAAAGGACTGGAATTTGAACCGCTGCCAAATGCACACGATTGCTGCGGCTTCGGCGGCACATTTGCCGTCAAAATGGAGCGTATTTCCGAACAGATGGTTGATGAAAAGATTCGGCATATTGAAGAAACTGGAGCTGATTATCTGATTGGTGCAGACTGCGGCTGTTTAATGAATATTGGCGGGAGAATAAACCGAGGCGGAAAACCGATTAAAGTTCTTCATATAGCGGAAGTTTTAAATCATCGGTAGAAAGGAGCAATTTTCACAATGCCAATGAAAATTGGAAACAAGCCTTTTAACAGCAGAATTGATGAGGGAATTAACAATTCATTTATGCGGACAGCCGTTTCAAGCGCTCAGGAACGGCTGCGGGGCAGGAGACTGGATGCAGCGGATGAACTGGAAAATTGGGAAGACTGGCGTTCATTAGGAGAAGAGATTCGCCAGCACACACTTGAAAATCTGGACTTTTACCTGGAGCAGCTCAGCAATAATATTATAAAGCGCGGCGGTCACGTCTTTTTTGCACAGACGGCAGAAGAAGCAAATGCTTATATAACAAAAGTGGCAAAAGAAAAAAAGGCGAAAAAAGTTGTGAAATCAAAATCAATGGTTACAGAAGAGATCAGTATGAATGAGCATCTGGAAGCTGCAGGCTGCGAGGTAATCGAAACAGATCTTGGAGAATATATCCTGCAGATTGATGAAAATGACCCGCCTTCTCATATAGTTGCTCCAGCGCTTCATAAAAATAAAGAACAGATCCGTGACGTTTTTGAGAAAAAATTAGGGTACAGCAAAACCGAAAAACCGGAAGAACTGGCTCTTCATGCAAGGGAAACCCTGAGAAAAGAATTCCTTGCAGCAGACATTGGCATAACCGGCTGCAATTTTGCCATTGCGGAATCCGGCTCTGTCACCATCGTGACGAACGAAGGAAATGCCGACCTGACAGCAGCCTTGCCCAAAACGCAAATAACAGTGATGGGAATGGAACGGATTGTTCCCACGTTTGAAGAAATGGAAGTATTGGTCAGTATGCTGACAAGAAGTGCCGTTGGCCAAAGACTGACAAGCTATATAACAACTTTGACAGGGCCGAGAGAAGAGGGAGATTCTGACGGACCAGAAGATTTTCATCTCGTAGTGGTCGATAATGGCCGTTCAAATATATTGGGTACTGAATTCCAATCCGTTCTGCAGTGTATTAGATGTGCAGCATGTGTGAATGTTTGTCCAGTCTATCGCCATGTAGGCGGCCATTCCTACGGTTCCATCTATTCAGGTCCAATAGGCGCAGTACTTGCTCCTCTTCTGGGCGGCTACGAAGAATATAAGGAATTGCCCTACGCATCCACTTTATGTGCCGCCTGTTCGGAATCCTGTCCGGTGAAAATCCCGCTGCATGAACTGCTGCATAAGCATAGGCAGGTCATCGTTGAAAAGGAAGGGAAATCACCAGTTTCAGAAAAAGCAGTTATGAAAGCCTTCGGATTAGGAGCAGCCTCATTTTCCCTTTACAATTTGGGCGGAAAAATGGCACCAGGAATGATGCGTCCTTATACGACAGGAGGTAAAATCTCAAAAGGACCGGGGCCGCTAAAGGCGTGGACATTAATCCGTGATTTTCCTGCACCAAAAAAAGAGAGGTTAAGAGACTGGTATAAAAACAGAAAGGATGGATAATAACCGATGAGACAAGCAGGCAGTCTTCATAATAAAGATCCATTTCTGAATAACATCGCATCGAATCTTGGCAGAACGAGACGAACAGAAGGAGTCGTCAGGCCAGACTGGAAGGTTCAGCCGCAGCATGCCATATACCAGGGGCTAGGCAAGTCAGAACTCCTGGAAATATTTAAAGAGCATTGCAAAAATATTCATACAGACTACTATGAAGCCAATCAGGAGAATGTAAAAAAGAAGCTTAAGGAAGCTGCTGCTTCATTCGGCGGCGGTCCTGTTATCACATGGAATGATCCCCGTTTTGAGGAATATGGGCTTTCAGATCTTCTGTATAAGGAATGGCCAGAAGAAAATATTCAGGTTCATAAATGGAACTCGGCACTTGGAGAGGAAAATATCCATATTGCTGAAAAAGCCAACCTTGGCATCACATTCAGCGATATCACCCTTGCTGAATCAGGAACAATCGTTTTGTTCAGTGGAGAGGGTAAGGGACGTTCAGTCAGCTTTTTGCCTGAAGCCTATATCTCTATTGTTCCGCTCAGTTCATTAGTTCCGCGCATGACGCAGGCAGGCCAGAAGATTCATCAAATGATCGAAGACGGAGAAACGATTTCCTCCTGCATCAATTTTATCACCGGTCCAAGCAATTCTGCCGATATTGAAATGAATTTAGTCGTAGGCGTACATGGACCAGTAAAGGCTGCTTACATTGTTGTAATGGATAAATAAATGGCTGAACTATGAGATACAGAGATTTAAGAGCGCCCACAGAAATTTAAGAGCACACACAGAAATTAAAAGCCCATGCAAAAATATAAGAGCAGCAGCAATGTACAATGCAAATTCTAAATAACAGCAGCCAGGGAGCCTAAATTTCCTCTTGCGGTAAAAGCTGCATGCAAATGCCTGCCTCCTATTTGTCACGTTAGATTAAGCAGGGTTATGATAGTTTTATAGCTGGAGAACAAAAGGGGGAGATCATATACCATGATACGATTTGGAATAGTCGGCACAAACTGGATCACCGAAAAGTTATTGGATGCCGCTCAGCATGTCGAACAGTTTGAACTTAGCTGTATTTACAGCAGGACAAAAGAGCGGGCAGAAGAATTTGCCGAAAAATATCATGTGAACAGCATATACACGGAACTGGAAGAAATGGCAAAAAGCCCTGAACTTGACGCTGTTTATATTGCATCTCCTAATTCTTTTCATGCCGATCAGGCAAAACTTTTTATGGAAAATGGAAAGCACGTTCTGTGTGAAAAGCCTATTGCATCCAATACATACGAAGTAAAAGACATGATCAATACAGCAAGGAAAAATGGTGTTTTGCTGATGGAAGCGATGAAATCCACCTTTCATCCAACCTTCCTGAGTGTAAAAGAAAACCTGCATAAGATCGGCAAAGTCCGCCGGTTTATCGGGAGCTATTCTCAATATTCGTCCCGCTATGATGCATACAAAGAAGGTACGGTACTAAATGCTTTCAAGCCTGAGTTGTCAAATGGAGCACTAATGGATATTGGTGTGTATTGCCTGTATCCTGCAATCGCACTTTTCGGAAAACCAAATAGAATTAAGGCAGATGGAATGCTTCTAGAAACAGGAGCTGATGGGGAAGGAAGTATCATTTTAGGATATGAGGAGCTGGATGCTGTTGCTATGTATTCCAAAATAGCAGACTCCAATTTGCCTTCTGAGATACAAGGAGAGAACGGCTCCATCACTATAGACAGAATCAGCAGCCCGTTTAAAGCAGTGATCCATTACAGAGACGGCCGGATGGAAGACATATCTGTCCCGCAAATGGAAAATACGATGGTTTACGAGGCCCGTGAGTTTGTAAGGCTGATTCAGGAAGGGCAGCTGGAGTCATCCATCAATACCCACGAACTATCTGTTTCTGTTATGGAAACAATGGATGAAGCCCGCAAACAAATGGGGATTTTCTATCCAAGTGATAAAATCTAATATTCACCTTAATAAAAACTGCCGCAAAAATTTCTGGCAGTTTTTATTTATGGCTGTTTTCGCAGAGATTGTTGTTTTTCGTACATGCTTTTATCACGCATTTAGACTAGCATCGGGGCATCTTTTCTTAAAGTTTTTGCCATCCCAATGGTTTCGAGGGCTAAATATAGGGTCATGAGCAACAAAGTTTAAGAAAAGAGCCTTATTTATTTTCTTCTTTTTACCGGCTTTACAGCACATGTATGATAAATTTGTTTTATAACAGTTAATATGTTGCTTTCCCCTCTCTTTTTCTTGTAAATACCTGCAATCTAGAAGAAAATTTTTGATCCAAAGCTTGTCTTTTACGTGTTTTCAAAGCCCATATGATAACAACAATCTTTTAAGAAAACAGCCAATAAATACAATGGAATGAAACGGAGGAATATGTATGTATCTTGGAGGAATTGAAGCCGGCGGAACAAAATTTATCTGTGCAGTCGGTGATAAAAACGGCAATATTATTAGTAAAATACAGGTTCCAACAACTACACCAGACGAGACAATGCCTGCTGTGTATGATTTTTTCAGCAGATACAATCTGACTGCCATAGGAGCAGGTTCCTTTGGTCCGATTGATGTGAATCCTTTCAGTGATACATATGGTTCCATTACCTCTACACCGAAAGCTCCCTGGAGGAATTTTCAGCTTGTCGAAGCTTTGAAAACACAATTTCACGTTCCAGTGGGATTCAATACTGATGTAAATGCGGCGGCGCTTTCAGAAGCAGCTTTTGGTGCTGCAAAAGGCCTTGACAGCTGCTTGTATATAACGGTGGGAACTGGAATTGGAGGCGGTGCGATCGTGCGCGGAGATGTCCTTCAGGGACTTTCTCATCCAGAGATGGGCCATATTCTGGTGAGAAAGCATCCTAAAGACAGCTATCTGGGAAAATGCCCTTACCATGGAGATTGTCTCGAAGGACTTGCAGCTGGTCCTGCAATCGAGGAAAGGTGGGGGCAAAAGGGAATGGAGCTTTCAGATAGAGAAGAAGTTTGGGAAATGGAAGGATATTATATTGCTCAAGCGCTCATGCAATACGTTTTAATCCTGTCTCCTAAAAAAATCATTTTAGGCGGAGGCGTTATGAAACAGAAACAAATTTTCCCTTACATTCATGAGCATTTCAAAGATTTAATGAATCACTACGTTGATCTTCCTGAACTTGCAGAAGATATCAGTCAGTACATTGTTTCCCCAGGACTTGGAGATGAAGCTGGTATAATAGGTTCTCTCCTGCTTGCAGATCAGGCTCTGCAGCTTACAGCAGCTGAAATAAATTAGGACTTAAAACCTCTTATCCAATTGGATAAGGGGTTTTATTAATGGGATATAAGGAATTAATTATAGGCAGATTAATCAAAGACAGTTGCCAAGTTAGCTGAGGGATGGACAGGGAATATGACCATCCAGATGTTCTTTAAAAATTCCTGGCCATAGAGAGACATATTTTCATATTTGCCGCAGATAAATATTTTTCTCCGGAAAGAATAGCAGGATTGCTCCATATTTCTTTGAAGTTCTTATGAAGAATAAGTTCTCGAGGGAAAGAAGGTAATTGTATAAATAAAAACTATATTTATCATAAATCTTTTCAAGCAATGATCGTCTTTTCCTGCAATTCTACTAAGCAAATCGTCATTTATCTTCAATTGACACCACCTAAAAAGTAAGACAGATTTACTATTATCCGCATAGAGGTGCGGACTAAACAACCGGGTGATCTTCTTTGGAAAATTTTCTTTCTTTTTTTGACTATTTTTTGAAAGATAGGGTAAGTAACTGTAAACGCTTTATTTTATATATGGAAGTTTCGCAAACTGAAAAAAACTAGTGATGGACAGTCATTTAGCGGGTATTGATAGCGAATGATGTTTTAAGAGATATAATTTATCGTATTATGTGTATTGTCTGGTGGAAGAATTTCCATATAGATTGAAAAACGTCCGATAGAACAGGATAAAAGTTCTGAGAATAAAAACCTAATTTTCTCTAAAGATCTAGGGAAATGTTCCGATATAAAAAAAGAACAACGAATCCAGCGTGACAAAAGGATCAGTCATGAGGAATCGTTATTCGCTATAATATGGGAGCATAGGGTTTTTTAAAGGCATGTATGGAATAAGAACTTCAGCCATACAATGAATACTAGAACGTCCTTTCCTGTATTTCTGAATAATAATTGATAGGAGCTGACAGACTATGCATTCTTTTATGGATTTGTTTCATTCCACATTTACCTGGCTGCATATATTAGTACTTGCAATCGGCTGTTTCTTTATTTATTTTAATATCCTTAAAAATTAACGTTCTTTTCTTAAACTTTGTATATCTGCAAATTTTAAGAAAAGAAACCGTGTTTTACTATATTACGAATCATTGCAAAAATAGCTAAATTAATAGTTCCCATTGCTGTAAAGTCTTGAAAAAAGTCCGTCAATATAATCCTGCTGCACAACAGCTGGTTTATGAACAATTTGACGATTAATGAAATTTACAGCTTCCTTGCAGCTGCTTAACTCCAATTCCCCCGCATACTCGTTTACTGACTTATGCATTTTAAATAAAAGCGGCTGGTTATTTAGTACGCTGATAATCTGATCCTCAAATGGCAAATTTTCATTTAATTGATAGACAAGCCCTTTTTCTTTCAAATAAGAAAGATTAATTTCCTCTTGCCCTGGGAGAGCTGAGTGAATAAAGATCGGAACTCTCTTTTTTAATGCTTCACCAATGGTAACCCCGCCCGGTTTAGTTATAATGGCATCAGCCCAGTCATAGAGCTGATTCATTGTGTTGCGGCATGAGATATAAGAAAGCGGTTTGACAGAAGAAGATCCCATTGCTGCATAGCTTTTATAAAGCTGTTCATTTGAACCGCAAAGGATTCTGTATTCGATTGGATAATTTTCTTCAATCCTTGATAAAGTGTCGAGATTTTTTCCAAGGCCGTGACTGCCGCCTGCAGCCAGGATGTTGAGTTTCCCCGTGATTTTCTTTCTCTTCTTCTGGGTAACAATTCGATCATCTGATATAATTCCGCTGATCACAATGCGGTCTTCAGGAATCCCAGTACGAATAAGCTGCTCCCTGATATGCCTGCTTGGTACAAAGTGCCAGTCTATTCCGCTTTTTCCCCATAAACTATTAATGAAAAAGTCTGTATAAATATTTATAACAGGCGCTTTGCACACACCATATTCTTTAAGTTTGCTCACAAGAAATGAAGAAAAACTATGGGTGCAAATAATAAGATCAGGCTGTTTTTGTCCAAGCAGCTGCTCCATTTTTTCCAGAAATAATGCCCCATAAAATGATTGTAAAAAACCGGACTTCCCTTTGAAAAATTTTTTGTAAAAACTGCTGTAAAATCCTGGCTTTTTTTTAATCCACTTAAGATAAAACTTAGATACTTTTTTTTCAAGAGCCGGATTCATATAATTTAAAAAATCAATTTTTTCACAAATAACCTCGGGATGCTGTTCGCTGTATGCTTCCATAAGTGCATGGGCAGTTTGATGATGGCCAGATTCCATTTGAAAAAGTGGTAAAAACAAGACTTTTTTCACTGTTATCCCTCCAATTTCTTTGATGATTCAGGAACGCTGCTCCGCTAATAATCGCCTTCAGACATTAGTCCATCCATCAGAAGAAGCTGGTGCTCCTTCTGATGGATGCTTGTCTTTTTTTCGTTTAAAGTCCTGTTCCTATAGCAGTTTCCGAAGAGGCTCGCTTGCTGCTTTGTTTGCTGGCAAGACGCTTGCGAAAATGCCAATTAGAATACTCGCCGTAAGCCAGAAAACAATACCGGACAATGGAAATACATTCGTTAGAGAATCATGAAGAAGCGATTCGCCCACTTTTCGGCTTAAAAACAGATGAAGAGGATAGGCAAGAGCAACAGATAATCCCCAGCTGATTACGGCAATTAAAATGCCTTCGCCCATAAATAAGCCATATATTTTGCTTCTGGAACCTCCCATGCTTCGAATCACACCTATTTCCTTTCTTCTCTCCAGAACATTCACACTCAT
Source organism: Chryseobacillus diguaensis (assembly GCF_049220665.1). Taxonomy (NCBI): domain Bacteria; kingdom Bacillati; phylum Bacillota; class Bacilli; order Caryophanales; family Bacillaceae; genus Chryseobacillus; species Chryseobacillus diguaensis. The sequence continues at coordinate 273,265 of NZ_JBMKNV010000005.1, read as the reverse complement.
TGCTGTCATCAAATTGAAAGCTCCCACGATAACAAAAAGAGCTCCTACTGCCAAGATGGCGTAATAAATCAATTGAATGATCTGGAGCGGCCGATCCGTCATGCCAGATGCTGTATCAACTCCTTCAATGTCAATGTGATTCCTGCTGAATATACGATCAGCATCATTTAATGCTTTGTGCGAGTATTTTTCTTCAGGAGAAGCAATTTTTGCAACAATCCGGTTAGAAAAAGAATTTTTCATCCATCCGCTGTATGCATTTTGATCCATATAGATGGCAGGCCCGTTCAGCTGGCCATTCATAATGCCGCCAATCTTCCATTTTTTCGTTTTATCTCCTATTTTCAACGTTACCTGGTCGCCAGGTTTAACATTTCCCACAAGCTGTTCCAGATCTTTATTTACAACAATCGAATTTTTGTCTTTAAACCAGTTCCCGCTTTTTATCGTTGGACGGATCATTTTGGTTTGAGAAGGAAGTGCTATGAGCAAAGCGTTATGGTTCTCTTTTGAGCCGGAAAGGGTTAATTCAGTATTTCTGGTTGTCCATCCTTCCGCTTTCTCCACATGATCGATCTTTTCTGTTAAGCTTATAAGCCTGTCAGATGGAAGAGGGGCCTTCACATCCCATTCAAGATTGTAATTCCAGTAGTTCTGAATCCCCTTCAAAGTGGAAAGCAATGAGCTGTTAAGAGCAATACAGGCAATAATGACAGCGCCGCCGAATGAAAGCATAAGAATATTTGTCAGCAGCTGAAACTTTTTTGTGAAAGCATTTCTGTAAGAAAGTACACGATAATTGAAAAAATGCCCGGAGTTTCGTTTTTTTGTCCGCTTGAATGTTTTGGTGCTCATTTTCTGAAGGCCGTCTGCTGCTTTGATTCTTACAATATGTGCAATTGGAAAAATGGCCGCAAATGTCGGTACAAGAAAAGATAATAGAAAGGATGCTGCAAGAACAAATCGAGAATACGAGAAATGCAGTTCTCCCATATTTAATTGCTGAATCAATAAATTAGAGAAATACCAGGATGCAGCACCGCTGATAAGAGATGAAAAGACAAAAACCATTGTGCCGATTAAAGTAAGTGCAGCACCATATTGGAACCAAAAGTGAAACGGTCTGGCACCAAGAACTTTCATCACACTCATTTCAAAAGTCTGTTCTGCAATCATTCGGTAAAAAAGGTGAATGACAAGAATAATGCCGAGAATTAAGGATAAACCGCCAAGGATGATTAACAGCAAGAGAATCGAATCAGCCATCGTTTTTCGAAGAAAGAATGGCTCGAGAGATTGCTCTGTTCTGGAAACAGAAATACCGTGCTGCTTTAAAGCGCTTGAAACTTTTCCGGAAATCCCGCTTGCTTTTTGCTGATTCAAGCCGCTTTTCAGCGTAATTTGCACTTTATTAAAACCTGGCTCCACACCGAGCTTTTGGAATGCAGCGTTTGACAAATACCCAAAACCGATGCCGCTGTAAGTAATGGGGGTTCTGTAATAGTCTTTTACTGCACCCTTTATTTTCAGCGTCTTTTTGCTTTCACCCGGCATTGTTATGTTTATTTGATCGCCCTTTTTAAGATGAAGGGAAGATAGGGTGGATTGATCAAGATAAATTTCATTTTGCCCTGGTGTGTGCTGCTCAGGAAGTTGGATCTGATTAATATGAAATGCTCCTGCTTTTGGAAGAGCCGAAAGTTCAAAATTTTTCTCTGATTGGCCAATTTCCGCCCGGGCTCTTGTTTCGAATTTTGGTTCAGCGGATTTGACTCCATCTATTTTGTTTATAAATGAGATATTTCCTTGGAATGTATTTGTATAGTAAGTAAGATCAGCCGCATTTGTGCTTTTCATACTTTGGACCTGAACCTGCTCAAAGAGAAGTTTCGTATTGAGAAGGGTGCCTACAATGGACAAGCATAAAGTTATGGAAACAATGATGATAAATGTTCTTGCTTTATGCTTCGATAAATCGTTTATCGCTTTTTTCATATAAACGGGAATCATGATAGCTCCCTTTCGCGGCTTAATGGATTCATAATACGGCCATCCTTAACTTGCAAAGTCCTGTCAGCTCTTATAGCCAAATCCTGATCATGGGTTACGATGATAACTGTTTTACCTTCATCAACAAGTGATTCAAAAAGGGAAAAAATGTGGAAGGCGTTCTCAGAATCCAGATTTCCGGTTGGTTCATCTGCCATAATGATAGGCGGATCATTTGCCAGCGACCGAGCAATGGCAGCCCGCTGTTTTTCTCCCCCTGAAACATGATCAGGAAAATGGTTCATTCTTTCTGCCAATCCAACTGATTCAAGGAGCTCTGCCGCTCGAAGCCTTCTTTTCTTTCTCGATCCCTTTTTATTAAATTCCATAGGGAGCATGACATTTTCCATCAATGTCAGGGTAGGAATCAGATGAAAAGCCTGAAAAACGATGCCGATATTTGCTGCTCGCCATTTTGTCAGTTTTTTGCTGGAAAGGGCTGACACAAGTGTGCCATTGATTTCTACCGATCCCGCAGAAGGGTGATCCACCCCGGAAAGAATATTCAGCAAAGTTGATTTTCCGCTTCCGGATTTTCCGATGATGCCGATAAATTCTCCTTTTCCTATTTCAAAGCTTACTTTGTCCAGAGCAGGACAAGAGGTTTTTCCATTCGAGTAGATTTTTGTCACATTTTGCAGTTGTATCATCCCTTGGCTGCACTCTCCTCTCTATATACAGGTAATACGATTTTATTCCATATCTATAAGGGTACTTAAAATATCTCTCGTCTCATTAAATATCATGGCACACCCATTGCCGCAACCTACATATTATTTCCAAAAAGCGATTGATTCCAATTAGTAATACCTTTTACATAGGTTTTCCTGTAATTAAAGAGCATTTTTTTCAATTAAATTCCAACTCTTTATTACTAATTGTGCTTTTTTACTCAGAAAAATATCAAATTATGTCGAATATTGGAGAATTAGTTATTGTTTTTTAGATAACTTTTCTCATTTTTCTTAACAAATGCTTAATTTCACTCGGTTTGACAAGTTGATCGTGGATTCCGATAGAAAAAGCAAAAAATTTAAAAATAAAATATTACAAAATTGTAAAGTTGGTTACACCTTGCAGAATCTAATAGTTGTATTGAGAATAAAAGTTTTTACATTCCCTTTACACAAAAGGTTTAATAATATTACAAAAATATTTCAAAATTTACACAAATACATATAACGCTTTCATTTCAATGTTTGTAAGGATTCTAGAGTTTTTAGCGAAAAGGGATGAAATTTGTCACGGGAAATACGGCAGATTGAAAAGTGGTTTGAAAATTCATTAATCTGAGTACGAAGAAAGGCTTTGTGCCGAGGCAGAAAAAAGAGGTGAAATCTTTCGGAGTGCGTCTGGTAAAAATTTAAGAACCAACATTTGAGAGGAGAACTACAATGGCTAAAGTTGAACAAGATCTGGCATCACGCATGCTGGATGAGCAAAAGGTTACCACGGAGAAAAAGCTTTCCATGAAAGAAAAGACCTTTGTTATTACACTTTTCATTATTACAGTAGCGGCTCTTTTCTACGTAAACTGGACAGCATCAACTGGACTTAACCTGACAATTGGTATTTACGGTTCTGTAATGATTGCTTACCTTCTTGGCAAAATGCTGCTGTCATTCAAATACAATACAGTGGATTTAGATCCCCCTGACATGAAAGTATCGGTAATTATCCCCTCTTATAACGAAGCGCCTGACGCTGTATTGGGCACGATTGAAAGCATATTAAAACAGGATTATCCAATCCATGAGATTTTCGTAATCGATGATGGAAGTAAAGATATTTCTGCTTATGAAGCTACTTTGAAGCTGAAAGAAAATTTGGCATCAGGATCCAGTGAAACACTTGCTGCTCTAGCTGCGGCGGATCCATCATATAAACTGCCTAACCTGATTGTGCACCGCCTTCCTAAAAATGCAGGCAAGCGCCATGCGCAAATTTGGGCTTTTGAACGGGCAACTGGTGACATCTTCGTAACGGTTGATTCTGATTGCACCGTTTTCCCTAACGCAGTACGTGAATTGCTGAAACCGTTCAATGATAAAGAAGTTGCTGCAACAACAGGCCATGTTAATATTCGTAACCGTACAGATAATGTTCTTACCAGACTAATTGATATGCGCTACGATAACGCATTCCGTGTAGAACGTGCGGCTCACTCTGTGACCAACAATGTTCTTGTCTGCTCAGGGCCGTTAAGTGCATACAAGAGTGAAGTTGTTTTAAAAAACCTGCATCATTATGGAACACAGACTTTCCTTGGACAGCAAGTGCAGCTTGGAGATGACCGCTGTCTGACGAACTACGCAATCCGTGAAGGAAAAACACTTTATCAATCAACAGCTCGCTGCATTACTGATGCGCCGACTACGCTGCGCACGTTATTGAAACAGCAGTCCCGCTGGAATAAATCCTTCTTCCGTGAAAGCTTAATTGCTTTGAAGATCGGATTAACGAAGCCGAATGTATTTGTATGGGTCCTTCTTGAAATGTTCCTTTGGATTGCCTTTGGTGTTTCTCTAGTAGCCGCTGTGTACTACACTTCTTCTACTATGGGATGGATTATGCTGATTTATTACCTTGCTTACGTTACGATTTCTGCTTATGCCCGAAATGTATTTTACGCTTATAAAAGGCCGTTTACGTTCCTGATGGCACCTATATATGGAATCCTTTTCTTAATGTTGCTTTGCCCGCTTCGTTTCTGGGCTCTGCTGACTCTTCGTTCTACTTCTTGGGGAACTAGAGGGTAAGCCGAACAGTAGCTTATCTATTCTATCGATAACAACTTGATTGGAGATGTTTCTATGAAAATTCGCAAAGCTATAATACCTGCTGCAGGACTTGGGACAAGATTTCTTCCGGCTACAAAAGCTCAGCCGAAAGAAATGCTTCCAATAGTAGATAAACCAACTATCCAATATATTGTGGAAGAAGCCATCCAATCCGGTATTGAAGATATTCTGGTTATTAGCGGACGCGGAAAGCGAGCTATCGAGGATCATTTCGACAAAGCGTATGAACTGGAAGAAACTCTTTTGAAAAAAGAGAAGTTTAAAAGACTTGAAGAAATCCAGGCGATTTCCAATATGGCGAACATTCATTATATCCGTCAGAAGGAGCCAAGAGGACTTGGGCATGCAATCAATTGCGCGAGCAGCTTCATCGGCAATGAGCCGTTTGCCGTGCTCCTTGGAGACGATATTGTGAAAGCAGACAAGCCATGCCTGAAGCAGCTGATCGATGTGTACGATAAATATGAATCTTCAGTAGTAGGTGTGCAAGAGGTTGCTCATGAGGATGTATCCAAATACGGAATCATTGCTCCTCTTGAAAATGTAACACTCGATGAAGGGATTATCTCGCTTGCTTCTGTAGTAGAGAAGCCTGCCCTTGAGGAAGCACCGTCCAATTATGCCATTATGGGCCGTTATATTCTAACTCCTGAAATTTTCGATATTCTGAATACTCTTCCTCCTGGATCAGGAAATGAAATTCAGCTGACAGATGCCATCAAAATTTTGAACGAAACACAAAATGTATTGGCATATGATTTCTTAGGAAAAAGATATGACGTTGGCGATAAATTCGGGTTTGTGAAAGCTACGATCGATTTTGCCCTGGAAAGAAATGATTTAAGCCAGCAGGTCCAGGATTATTTAAAAGAACTCGCAAGACGCAAGGAATTTATTCTTTCTTAAGGAGGAGTTTTCTATGAAAATCGCCATTATTGGTACAGGATATGTTGGACTTGTGACAGGTGTCTGCCTTTCAGAAGTAGGTCATGACGTTACTTGCCTTGATATAAACGAAGAAAAAGTAAGATTATTAAAAGAAGGCGTATCCCCTATATATGAGCCGGGCCTTGATGAATTGATGCTGAAGAATATGGAAGCTGGGAGACTTGATTTCACAACAAGCCATATTGTCGGACTTAAAGAAGCAGACGTTGTTTATATTGCAGTCGGTACTCCTCAGGATGAAGATGGATCTGCTGACCTGACTTACATATTCAAGGCTGCCAGAGATATCGGACAGAATATCACCCGTGATGTTGTTGTCGTTACAAAAAGCACAGTTCCTCTAGGAACGAATTACAAAGTGAGAGATTTGGTGCTTGCCAATCTGCAAGGCAATCATCTTGTGGAAGTTGTATCAAATCCAGAATTCCTTCGTGAAGGACAGGCAATCCACGATTCCTTCAACGGAGACCGTATTGTTATTGGTGCAGATAATGAAGAAGCTGCAGCTATTATTGAGGAAATCAATAAACCTTTCAATCTTCCAATCTTAAAAACAAGCATCAACTCAGCAGAAATGATAAAATATGCAGCCAATGCGTTTCTTGCTACTAAAATTTCATTTATTAACGAAATTGCCAACCTTAGTGAGAAGGTTGGAGCAGACGTAGCAGAGGTAGCAAAAGGTATGGGGCACGATGCGCGGATCGGATCTAAATTCCTGAATGCAGGAATCGGTTATGGCGGTTCTTGCTTCCCTAAAGATACTCATGCTCTAGTGAAAATTTCTGAAGACTATGAACATAATTTCCATCTTCTGAAATCAGTTATTGAAATTAACGATCAGCAAAAAACCGTTTTGGTTGATAAAGCTAAGGAGCGTTTCGGTTCTTTGAAAGGGAAACGTGTTGCGCTCTTAGGACTTGCTTTCAAACCTGAAACAGATGATATGCGTGAGGCAGCTTCTATCTCCATCTCTGAGAGACTTGTAGAAGAAGAAGCCGAAATCATCGGATTTGATCCAATTGCAGCTGACAATGCGAAGAGAATTCTTCCGGAATCAGTCGTTTATGCTGATCAAATTGAAGATGCCATAAAGCAGTCAGACATCGTCTTCATTTTGACAGACTGGAAAGAAATCGTGGAGAAAGCTCTTATTATGTCCAGCCTCTTCATGAAGAATCCGGTTATCTTTGACGGACGCAATTGCTATGACCTGGAAGAAGCAAAAAAATACCAGATAGAGTACTATTCTGTCGGACGAAAAGCTATCTATCAGGATGAAAACAGCAAAGAAAAAAATCAAATGGTTGCATCATTTTAAATGATTCAATAAAGCTTTCTTTCAGAGCCAATTGCAGCTTCAGCCTAAATCGTGCTGGAGCTGCCTGACTCTGAAAAAAGCGCAAAATGAACAAAAAAACTAAATAGTGAGAGGAAGATCTGTATGAAGAAATTGGTTACTTCAACTGTATTAGCAGCTGCTCTTGCAGTAAACTTCACAGGTGTCAGCCATGCTCAAACCATGCCTTCCGTTTCAAAAGAACAAGTCCAAATGGCAAAACAAAAAGCTCAGGAGCTATTGGACAGTGTAAGTGCGCTTAAAGCTGATGTAAAGCTTAAAGATGCAAGGTACAGCGTTCAGTATTCGCAAGAAAAAGGCACAGTTAAGGTACACATTATTAAAGCGTCTGGCAATAAAAAAGTAGAAGTCACTGAACAGCAGGCAAAGGAAAAAGTTGTTCAATTTGTAAAAGAACTTAATTTGAACAAACAAATGAGCAAGGAAGAAATTGTTCAAAAGCTTTCTGCAGCTATTGGAGTTAAACCATCAGATGTTTTGCGTACTAAAGCAGCAATTTCTTTTCAGAACAATGCAGATCTTACTTTCTCCTACAAAAAAGGAAACAAAGAAGCAGCTGGTTCTTACTTGCCAAATCATCTAGATGTTTCCCTTGAAGGCAAAAATGGAGAATACTTCCATGCCATCTTAGCGATTAAGGATGAAAACGTTACAGCAAAAATCGAAGAAAAAACATCCAAAGGCACAAAATCGTATAAAGGCCTTCAGGCTCTTCTTGAAATGGCCCGTTTAAAATCAGTGCTGGCACCTGCTCCAAACACAGATTTGAAAGCTTATTTAACAACTCTTTCAAATGAATTGGGAATCAAGCCATCTGAATTGACAAAAGCAGATATTGACGCAAAATTCGAAAACAACTCTAAATTAGAAATCAATTTTTCAAAGTAATCCAAACTAACTAAAAAATACTAAAACCCCCTATTTATCCAAATGTACAGGTAAAATTCATATTTATCCACCAACCCACTTAAAGACTGCCTTAGGCAGTCTTTTTTGGTTCTTCTCGTGCGACCGGCTTTCGCTCGTTCAAAAGTGATGTTAATAAGAAAAATGAGAAAGAGATTAAAAAAATTTTAAGAAATCATAATAAGATAAAGTTTTGTAAAGTGAAGAATGATCGGTTGGAAAATATACTTTCTAAGACATTTTAGGCGCATAAATACCTAAATAATCAAAAGCATATCTTTGAAACCTTTCATCAATATCTTCTATCATCCTTTCGTACTACTTATAGAATTTAAAAAAATTCAAAGGTGAGTATACATCTAGTCTTCTTCCATTAAAAAACAATTAAAATTTTTTAATCTTTAGAAGGGAGCAAAGCAGTCTACGGAGGAAAAATAGGCAAGAAAATTGCTGAGCGTGCTGACGCAGTGACAATAGATGATTTTAAGAAATACAAGGTTGAAAAATCAGAGCCTGTTGAAGGAAAGTTTGGAAATTATGATGTCCTTACATTACCTCCTCCGACTGGAGGAGTAACACTAATCCAAATATTAAAAATGGCTGAGCTATATAAAGGTGAATTTAAAGAACGGATTATGTTCACCTTGCGGGAGAAATAACCAAGCAGGCTTATCAGGACAGATAACAAAAAGCCGGGGATCCATCGCACACCAAAGTGAATATAAATCAAATGCTATCGGCCAGCCATATTGAACAGGAAGCAAAGGACATAAACTTTGACAAGGTTTCTTTTATCATAGACATCAATGACTCTGAAGCTGATATAAAAGACTATGACAATACGACTCATTTTGCTATTAAAGACAGCGAAGGTACTGTTGTTTCCGTTCCAAACACTCTAGGGAATTTCTTTTGATCAGGGAATCATACAGGCGAGTTTTTCTGAATAATGACTTAACCCTCTTCAGCAATAACCCCTCCTCACCGAATACACAGGGATCAGTAAAGAGACCAAACAGCTATATCACACCAACGATTTTATCCAGCAAGGATGAAACGGTAGGAATAGGAACGCCGGGCGGAAAAAGAATCCCAATGGTGATTGCCCAGACACTTATCCAGCATGAATATTTCGGTAAGCTAAAGCAGCTGCAGGCAACAGCCATGGCTGCCAAACAACAGGTTAAAGAAGCTCTGTCTCTGGAAACAAACAAGATCAGCAAAAGCCGGCAACTGAGAAAACAGGAAGCTAACAATGTTTAGGCGGGAATAAGCCCTGTGTACTTTTTTGAGTGGAGGGCTTGTTTTTTGTGGGTGGGGGTCTGTCCCCACTAACCACTTGGTGCCTGTCCCTTGATGCTTAATAGAGTTAAAGACCTGTCCCTTTTCTCTCAAAACACAGACAGGGCAATGGATGAGTAGGACGGTGACCTGTCCCCAAACTTGTTAAAGCAATAGGGGACAGGTGATCCTTTTTAAGTGCCTGTCCCCCAACATGGCAGAGGGTAAAAGACCTGTCCCTGCTTTCTGAAGACCTTGTCATTAAAATATTTACGACGACCTTCCTCTGTCCCCCAATGCTTTAGTGTTACAGGGGACAGGAGCCACCTTTTTGAAGTGCCTGACCCCAACTGCATTAAACAACTAAAGCACCACTTTCCTAAAAGTTCACACCTCTCTCTGTTCACTTTATTACTATTTTTTCATCCTCTTCTCATTTCTGCCTATTATAATAGAAGATATTCGTTTAATGCATTCCATTATAAGCATACTGAATACTAGTGAGATCGTAATCGCCAGTATCAAAAAGTAAAAAGGCGAGGGAGAAAAGAATATGAATCATTTTATCAGCTCAATTTTTATCCTGCTTTCCAAGATGGGGTACTTAGGCGTCATGCTTGGATTAATGGTGGAAATTATACCAAGTGAAATTGTTTTGGCTTATGCCGGATATCTAGTGTCAAAAGGAGAAATCTCTTTTATTGGTGCCATCATTGCAGGTACTATAGGAGGAACGGCGGCGCAGCTGTTCTTATATTGGATTGGAATGCTTGGCGGCAGGCCATTCTTAAATAAATTCGGTAAATTTCTCCTTATATCACAGCGTCATCTGGCTTTAGCAGAAAGCTGGTTTGAAAGATACGGAGCCGGTGTTATTTTTACAGCAAGATTTATACCGGTTGTCAGGCATGCTATCTCCATTCCGGCTGGGATTGCCAGGATGTCTTTTTGGAAGTTTACTTTGCTGACAGCTGGTGCGATTATTCCATGGAGCATGCTGTTTATCTATTTAGGAAAAAAGCTTGGCCCTCATTGGAAGGATGCACAGAACTCTGCAGGACCTTATCTGCAAATAGTGCTTGCAGCAGCCATTGCAGGAATGATTATTTATTTGATTATTGTGTCTATGAAAGCGAGAAAATCCAAAGGATAAGAAAACCGTTTAAACATGAAACCAAGGATGTATATTATAATGAAGGAACTGGAAATGCAGGTTTGATATTTTCATGGATGCACCGATGGCAGGAGGTATAGATATGTACAAAATTTTGCTTATAGAAGATGAAGAAAGCATCGTTGAGTTTGTTGAACTGGAGCTGAGGCATGAAGGGTATGAAGTAGAATCGACCTTTGATGGCAGAAGCGGTTTGGAGCTTGCTGAAAAGCAGGATTATGATGTTATTTTACTGGACCTGATGCTTCCTGAACTAAATGGCATGGAAGTGTGCAGACGAATAAGAGCCTCCAAGGATACCCCAATTATCATGCTGACGGCAAGAGACAGTATCATGGACAGGGTGATGGGACTTGAGAGCGGGGCAGATGATTATTTACCGAAGCCATTTGCTATTGAGGAGCTGTTGGCGAGAATACGTGTCATATTGAGGCGTGCAGAGAAAAAAACAGAGCACCATCAAAATAGTCTCACATTTAAGGATATTGAACTGAATTTGGAGTCCAGAATTTTGATGAAGGATCAGGAGTCAATTGAATTAACGAATAAAGAATTTGAACTGCTTGCTGTTTTTATGAAGAATATAAATAGAGTCCTGACAAGGGATATATTGCTTGAAAAGGTTTGGGGATATGATGCCATTATCGAAACAAATGTGGTGGATGTTTATGTAAGGTATCTCCGCAATAAGCTTAATTCTGAGGATAAAGAGCAATATATTCATACAGTACGGGGTGCAGGATATGTGATGAGAGAGTGAACCGGATCATGAAAAAATGGAACAGCCTTCCGTTAAGGTGGAAGCTGACATTATGGTCTTCTCTGCTCATTTTTATTTTATTTGCTTCTTATAACGTTCTTCAATATTTTGTGATAAACAGCTGGACGTTTTCTTATGAAAAACAAAGTTTAACTCACCAGCTGAATGAAATTGAGCAAGTTCTTTCCTCTGATTCGGAAAAGGTCAATGTGGAACAGATTAAAGAAGAATCTTCTATTATTAAGGGGATAAATGATAAACATCAGGCTATTCGAATTCTTAATAAAAAGGGAATTCCCATTTTAAGTGTGACAGATGGGGTGAACTTGTCCTATATAATGCCTATCCACACGGACCACCGATCATTTAAAGTCATTCAGCATTGGGATAACAGAATTCTGGTTCTTCGGGCTCCTATCCATAGTAAGCAATTTTCAGGAACAGTGGAAGTTTCCAGTAACCTAGAAACGTTTGATGATTTTACGGATACAATTCATCTGCTGATGATTGCTGCGAGCATTGGCGCTCTCCTTTTAAGCTTTATGGGAGGATCCATTATCTCAAGAAAACTGCTTTCAAATGTGCAGGCTGTGACAGATACCATGAAAAAAATTACTGTCAATGGCATGCAGGAAAGAGTTCCGGTAAATGACACGAATGATGAACTGGCTCAATTAGGCAAGCTGTTTAATCAGCTTATGGACGAGCTGGAGGAGTCATTTTTGCAGCAGAAGCAATTCGTTGAGGATGCCTCACATGAATTGCGGACTCCTCTTGCAATTATTCATGGTCATTTGACAATGCTGAACAGGTGGGGGAAGGATGATCCTGCTGTGCTGGATAAATCGCTGCAATCCAGTTTAAAAGAGACGGAGCGGTTGAACGCTCTCGTTCAGGAGCTGCTTGAACTTACGCGGGCAGATTCAAGTGAGGCGAAGCAGTTAAAAAGTAAGCCAATTCAACTAAGTACCACTATTTCACATGTGATAAGAAATTTTGAAATGCTCCACCCTGATTTTATCTTTCGTTATGAAAGGTCTTCGGATCTTTATGCTGGAGTAAATCCAAGGCATCTTGAACAGGTACTAATCATTGTTTTAGATAATGCATTGAAGTACTCACAAGAAGATAAGAAAGAAATTACTGTGAGGAGCTATCAAGATGGAGATACAGCTGCAATTGAAGTAATGGATTATGGAATTGGAATCCCTGAAGAAGACCTGCCATACATTCTAAATCGGTTTTACCGTGTTGATAAAGCCCGCAGCAGAAAAATGGGAGGCCATGGACTGGGGCTTGCTATTGCGAAACGCCTTGTCGAAAAGTATGCTGGTGCTTTAAAAATAACGAGCATTGAAGGAGAAGGAACAACTGTTAAAATGATTTTTCCTAAATCGGAAGAAGTATGAAGCTGGTTCTTATACCGGCTTTTTTTGTGCGAAAAATGCACATGAAAATAATTTTTCCTCAAAACTCGCTGTAAGTATCAAAAATTCAGGTAAAAAAGAAAAAGTAATGACTATAAATCCTCATGAATGCAACATAAGCAAATGGTGCCGTTCCATATTTGTTCCTCGTAATTGACCGGTTTATAAAAATGAAAAATAATGGATGCAAAATCCCCCAATTTTTTTACAGATTAATAACATTAGTCGAAATAAAGAATGAATTAATAGATAGATATAACTAGTAATAATCTATTAGAAATAGAAAATTCGGACTATTTATTAAATTCTGATAGAATCTATAATAATATTGTAGGAATATTCTTTATTTAGAAAATAATAGAATAATTTCCAGATTATTAATCGTTTTCTTTAAAAAAATGGAGGGGGTTCACAGTTGAGAAAGTTAAGACGTTCGATCGAGAGAAACAAGAGAAAATGGAAGAAAGCCGCTAAGGTAACAGCAGCAGCCATGCTGTCAGGCGGATTCTTTTTAGGAAGTCTCCTGCCTGCTGCACATGCATCAGCCAAGACAGCTTCAAATTCAGAACAGGTAGCAGAGTCTGCTCCTATTGATGCAGGGTTAATCCCTGAGGATAGACTTGCAGAAGCCTTAAAGAAAAATGGCCTGCTTAAAAACAATGCCACTGTTGCTGAAACACAGGCAGCAATCAAGAATTATGTACAATCTAAACAAGGCCCAAAAGCACAAGAAGATCAAAGCTTGAATGGTGTGAACGTAAAAGCAAAGGATACTAAGAAAGAAGCGTTTAATAAATTTAAGCGCAAGGGCCACGGGAACTTAGGTCCTAACAGCGGCAATGGATATGTAAAAGTAGATCCTGCCAAACAAGCCAAATATAACGGATCTGTTCGCACTGATAAAGTACTTGTATTATTAGTAGATTTCCAAGATTATAAACACAACAATATTGACCAGACACCTGGCTATATGTGGTCAAGTGACTTTAATCAGCAGCACTATCAAAATATGATTTTTGGTGATAAAGACTTCAAACTGTTCAATGGAGATAAAATCAAAACATTTAAACAATACTATAATGAGCAATCCGGCGGAAGCTATGATGTAGAGGGGACGGTTCATGACTGGCTGACAGTGCCTGGTAAAGCAGCAGATTACGGCGCAGATGCTAAGACTGGTCATGATAACTTAGGTCCAAAAGGGCCTCGCGACTTGATTAAGGATTCTTTAAATGCAGCGGTGCAAGCTGGTGTGAATATATCAGATTATGACCATTTCGATAAGTATGATTTGGATGGCGACGGAAACTACAATGAGCCGGACGGCCTTGTTGATCACTTGATGGTTATCCATGCAGGTGTTGGACAAGAAGCTGGCGGAGGCAAACTAGGAAACGATGCGATCTGGTCCCACCGCTGGACAATTGGCCAACAGCCTTATGCTATTCCAAATACAACAGCATCTGTTCCTTACTGGAAGGGACAAATGGCTGCATTCGATTACACAGTAGAGCCTGAAGACGGTGCAGTCGGCGTATTCGCTCATGAATTCGGCCATGACCTTGGTCTTCCTGATGAGTATGATACACAATATACAGGAGCAGGTGAACCGGTTGAAGCATGGTCTATTATGAGCGGCGGAAGCTGGGCAGGAAAAATTGCCGGCACACAGCCAACAAGCTTCTCACCTCAAAACCGTGAGTTCTTTCAGAAAACAATTGGCGGCAACTGGGCTAATATTGCTGAAGTAAACTATGATGACCTGCAAAATCATGGTGTTGCAACAGTTATTGACCAGGCTGTAACGAAATCTAAAAACCCTGGTATCGTGAGAGTAAATCTTCCTAAGAAAGCAGTAAAAGGCATTGCACCTGCTTTCGGACAGAAGTATTACTACAGCAACAAAGGTGACGACCTTCATACCTCTATGAGCACGCCTGAGTTTGATCTGACAAATGCGACTAATGCGACATTTAACTTTAAAGCGCATTACGATGTGGAATATGATTATGATTTTCTTGAAGTAAATGCAGTTACAAGTGATGGAACAAAAACACTGATTGATAAAATTGGTGATGAAGACACGAATAATGGCGCTGATTCTACAAAAGGCCAATGGGTAGACAAATCCTATGACCTAAGCCAGTTCAAAGGAAAGAAAGTGAAGCTTCAGTTTGACTATATTACAGACGGAGGCCTTGCAATGGATGGTTTTGCTCTTGATAATGCAGAGCTGACTGTTGACGGCAAAACTGTATTCTCTGATGATGCTGAAGGAACGCCAAAAATGACTTTGAACGGTTTTATTCAATCTAACGGTAACTTCTACAAAGACAACTACTATTACCTCGAGTGGAGAAACTATGCGGGCTCTGACGAATCATTGAAATATGGACGCGGCGTCCCATATAATACTGGAATGGTTGTATGGTATGGTGACGAAAGCTACACTGACAACTGGACAGGCCCTGGTTACCATCCTGGATATGGCTTCCTTGGTGTAGTTGATTCTCATCCGAATGTTGTAGTTGGAAGCTTGAATGGAAAACCAACTGTTGCAAACAGCACTCGCTACCAAATAGCAGATGCAGCATTCTCTTATGACAAGACTCCTGGCTTCACTATTAACTCTCCTACAAGAGGATTGTTCCAATTTGACAGCCTGCCTGGAGTAAAACGCTTCAGTGATTCCAATTCTTACATCGATTCCCTGCTTCCTGACGCAGGACGCATCCTTCCAAACAATGGTCTTAAGATCACTGTTCTTGGAGAAGCAAGGGATAATTCAGCAGGAATGGTTTATATCGGCAAGTAATGAGATACGTGTAGATGAGACCAGCACTTCTTCGGAGGTGCTGGTTTTTTTATGCTTGGTTCATATAAAACCGGAGTTTGTTTGTGTACTCCGTCCCCGCTTGCAACAGGTTGAGTTCCGCTTGTAAGAAGGCGTGTTTGGCTTGTTAGATAAGCAGTTCGGTTAAGAAGATGGTTCCGGCCAGTAAAAAGCTGAGTTTGGACATTAAACCCCAGTTCCGGGCAGTAAGGCTTTTAAGGAGCATAAAATAAACGATAAAATGGAACTTTGCAGTGTTGAAAGACAGGAATCAATTAGAGTTAGCCAGGTGTATACTAGAGGCTTGCTATTACTTTTGGATGTTTGGGTATAGATTGCTGCTATCTATCTTGAAATATTCTTAAAGATTTGCTTAGTGAAATCTAAGTTCCAGATGCCTATTACAGTCTCTAATAGGCCCCTATAATTTGCTGACTAGATTAAAGTATTGGGAAAAATACCCTGAGCACCCTAACTTCTTTTTATATTATTAAAAACAATAGCTTTCTCTTCAGCGAGTGATGCTTTATAGGAAAGATACAATAAAATTTAATTACCTCTAATTCTTTTATAACGAACAGATACTCATCCAAAATACTGAATTCTATTTTCTCTATGAAAATAAAATTCAGCAAACCACACCGAAAACTATCAAATTTTAGTATTTTACAAATATAGTAGAAAAACTCTTGTGTAGTTGTTATACTACATTAATAGTTTTTAGTGCGTGTTTGCTTTAGGGCGATAAAGGAGTATTGGCCTGTCTAATTAGGAAGGGAAGAGAGAAAAATGGAGCTTCTTAGGAGAAATGAAATTATTTTGATCAGTTTTATGTTATTTTCAATGTTTTTTGGTGCAGGCAACCTCATCTTTCCTACCTATTTAGGATATTCGGCAGGGGAATCTGTATGGTCTTCCATGACTGGATTTATTTTTTCTGCAGTAGGACTTCCAGTTTTAGCTGTTATAGCAGTGGCTGTAAATGGAAGTTTTGAGGATTTAAATAAGCGGGTTCATCCGCTATTTGCCCTTATTTTCCCGATCATCATTTACCTTTGTATTGGACCAGGCCTTGCTATTCCAAGAGCCGGTACAATTGCTTACGAAATGGGGATGAAGCCTTTTTTACCGGTGACTCTTGCAGGCAGTCCATTTATGCTTGCAGGCTTCAGTCTGGTTTTTTTCGCCATTGTTTTATGGTTTTCACTAAGCCCTTCTAAGTTAGTGGATCGATTTGGAAAAATCCTGGCGCCAGTTACGCTTGGCATTATCGCTCTTATTTTTATTAGAAAATTATTTATTCCGGGTGGAAAGTTTGCTGCACCAGCTGAGCTTTATCAGGGGAATTCATTTTTCCAGGGCTTTCTGGACGGCTATTTAACGATGGATGCACTTGGGGCACTTGTGTTTGGGGTTTTTATCGCCAATACAGTCCGTTCAAGAGGCATTGCAAATCAAAATAGCGTTTCTAGAAATATGATCTGGATTGGAATTGGAGCAGGTGTGCTTTTGGCATCTATTTACAGTATTCTTGCCTATTTGGGAGCGTCGGTTTCAGGAACAGGAAATGCCAAAAACGGTGCAGGTGTCTTAAGCATTATCGTCAATAATCTGTTTGGAGAAACTGGTTTAGTTTTCTTGGGGATCTTGTTTATATTGGCGTGTTTATGTGTTTCAATTGGTCTTGTGATCTCCTGCAGTCAATATTTTCATAAACTGCTGCCAAAAATTGCGTATCATAAATGGGTCATTATTTTTACTCTGGTGAGCATGCTGATTGCCAATCTTGGCTTAGATCAGATCCTAAGTGTCTCTGCACCAATCTTAAGCATTATCTATCCGGTAATTGTCGTATTAATCTTGCTGGGATTAATGTATCCTTATTTGCGCGAACATCAGACTGTCTATTCTGCCGGGATTGCTTTTACAGGAATCTACAGCGTGATCGAGTTTGCTAATCACAACTTACTTTCGAATTCGCTCGATCCTATAATGAGATTGATTCCTTTATATAAAGAAGGAATGGGATGGATTCTTCCTGCTATCGCAGGAGGTTTAATAGGTTACTTGATTAGCTTCTTAAAAAGGGTGGGAGTAACTGTATAATGTTCATTGTCTTATAGAAACAAATGAAAAAGAATTTCTATATCAGCAGTTATAATAAATATTGCTTTTGGGAATGGCTGATACGCTTGAAAGTAAAATTAAGGTCTGTGCCAAAAAATTAAAGATTTAAAAAACCTGCATCCTTAGGCAGGGCTGCAGGTATGAATAAAACAAAGTTTTTACTGCACTTTTCAAAAAAAGCAGTTCGGTTCACTTCTTATGAAAAGCATTTTCAGTCCGGTAACTCCTGAATTTCCGGATTCAATTTGCATGCAAGCTTATTTTTCATCTTGTGCGAGTTTCACCAGAATGTGACTGAAATGCTTTTTCTCTTCCTCATTGCTTACATTCCATAACTGATTCAGCAAATATTCTTCGCGATTTCTTGGCTCCTCATTGTCAGCTAAATAATCAGCTGTCTTTTTTGCTGCTGTAGCCATAACATCTTCACTAAGCCCCAATTTTTCTCCTTTGCTGACTTTGTCAGCTAAATAACCTTTGAAATGCTGAAAATTGCTAAGGACTTGATCCATATCCTCTTTACCCATAGAGTCGAGTTTTGAAGTGACCTTCTCTTCATTAATGGATGAATCTTTCGTTTGGTTCTCCATTTTTTACCACCTCCTGAGTTTATGCTTATTAGATTCCCGAAAAACAGGAAGATAAACTTAAACATATGACTAATATGCTAGGGGTGTTTTATTAAACCATGTTTAAATCGATTCAACCATTCATTTTTATCAATTCATTATTCAGGAGCAGGCAATGAAATAGATTCCTCCAATTTCTCCAAGCGATTGAGAGTTCTTCTCTTTTGATAAAGCATCGTTCCTGTTTCAGCAATGTCTTTAATCATTGACCGGTTTGTAAATGCGCCGAACACCATTCCTGCCACTGGAACCATTTGAAGCAGCTTTTTCCATCCATAATTATCCCTGTAGGTATAAATCACTTCCCGCCAGCCCTGAAGCTGGGAAACCATTTCACTCGAAGGAGTTCTATTGTGATAAGCCGCCAGTTCGTTTAAAATGGATTCTTTTCCTATCGTGTCTGCTGATGCAAACTGAAGACATTTGACGATAAAAACTCTCTCTTCCTTAGAGTTTGGTTCATATCCATGAGCAACAGCAATTTCCTGAAGGGTTTTAAGAGACAAACCAAGAAGAACTGGAATGTCTGCAGCCAGTGTAAACATTCCTCCGAAACCGGTTGTAGCTCCTTGCAGTGTTGCCGCAGTTTTTCGGCTGGTGATTAAGCTAAGGCAAACCTTCTTCATAGAAGAGAGAGGAACTTTTTTAACGTCTTCAATAGATTGAACAGTTTCTGAAGGGGTTTCTTCCTGGAGTTTTTTCAGCACCCATTTCGTTTGAGTCAGGTACTTTCCGCCTGATTAAAGATAATGCCCTAATTCATCAAGCACAGCGCTGATTTTATTCTGAATAAAAGCCGGAGTCAGCTTGTCCAGAATTTTAAAGGGAATTCTCCCGATGCGCTCCCAAAACCAAAGGCCTTTTTGGTCTTTTTCCCATTTTTCAATTTCTTTTAAATAACCAAGCAATTCTTCTTTTGATTCGATCAAATGCAAAACCTCTCTCTTAAATGGAGTATATTGCTATTATTCCCTATATACCCTGCAAAACCAAAAAGTTGACAGCTTGCAGAAGAAGGAATTCGGCAAAAATGTAAATGTTTCTTTATTTTGATAAAATGAGGACAATAATAAGGCGAGCTATTCTGTATCAAAACTCTTTTTTCTATATTAAATACGAGCGATCCTTTTAAAAAGGTTCATAAATGGGGCAATGCTGTTTCAATACAGCGGCAAGCCAGTTAAAGGTGATTAATATGATGCAGTTTTTTACGGGTTTAATTGAACAGTATGGTTATGCTGTCCTGGTTATTGCCCTTCTATTAGAGCTTATTGCTTTGCCCCTTCCAGGTGAATTTCTAATGGGGTACAGCGGCTTTTTAATCTATCAGCATAAATTGAATTGGGTGCTTTCCATTGGCGCTGCATCCCTTGGCGCATGCATCGGTATGACCATATCTTATTGGATCGGCTACAAGCTAGGTCCGCGCTTTTTCCAAAAATATGGCCATCGCGTACATATGGGGCCCGAAAGGCTTGAAAAACTATCTTCCTGGTTTGAAGAATATGGAAACAAATTGCTGATTATTGCCTACTTTATACCAGGAATCAGGCATATTACCGGCTACTTTTCCGGCATGACCCAGACCTCTTTTCGTACATATGCTGTTTATGCCTATATTGGAGCGTTCATTTGGACAGGTTCATTTATATCACTGGGGAAGCTGCTTGGGCCTAAATGGGAGCAATTTCACAGCTCAATAAAAAAGTATCTTCTGATCGGCAGTCTGATTGCCATTATTCTATTTGCTCTGATATATATTTACAAAAACTATCGGAAGCAGATTGAATCTTATTTTTTAAATCAGCTGGGCAGAGGAGTAAAAAGGTTTCATTCGATAAGGAAAATGAAAATTCTTATGGTAGCTGCTTCACTGATTTTCCTTCTTTTTACTGTTTCAGTTATTAGTCTTTCAGAAAGTTACCTTGATAATGAATTTCAGAAATTTAATATATTTATCGATACTATTGTTCCGCTTGTTTTTGATGAAAAGTGGAAACCGGTCATGTCCTTTTTCTATTATTGCACCTCTCCAAGAGTATTGATTTCTCTCACTGCTGTTTCTTTAATTTGGATTATGTTCAGAGGCAGGGAAAGAGTAATCGAAGGAATATTTCTTGCTGGAGCTGCTGCTGGCGGCGTTTATTACGAAGAATTGGTAAGACGAATTTTTCAATATTTTCATCCGGATCTGACAGCATTGGCAGCAAGTGATTCTTCGCCATTTCCAAATGAACAAACCCTATTGGCCTTTATTATTTATGGGGCTGTCGCATACTTGCTTGTCAGACACTCAAAAAGGGCAATTGCTCAAACCGCCATACCTCTTCTTGTTATCGCTCTTCTTGCGTTTATCGGCATTAGCAGGGTCTATTTTCACCTGCAGTATCCAAGTGATATTTCAGGAGGCTATGCCTTTGGAGGCCTATGGTTAAGCCTGAGTATTTTAATAATGGAGTTTTTCCGGTTTATGAAGCGGATGAAAGATGGCAGTTTCAGTGATTAAGGTGAAAAAGAAATAAGATTGCAGATGAAAGAAATAAACCGTGCAGAAAGAAAGAATTACTTGAATTTGCTTCTTCTTGCTGATGAAAGCGAAAAAAATAATACAAGGGTATCAATAAAGGAAGAATGTATAGCTTGCAGCTAGACAAGTACCCGGAGGCCATTTTGGAAAATGGCATAAAGGCAGCGGATATGATTATGATGGAAAAAAAGCTGAAGGATTAAAACTTTGGCAAATAACAGATGGTGAATGGGGGAGCCGGATGGGAATTCCAAAAATTATCGAAACAGATCGGCTAATATTAAGAGCAATAAAAGAACGGGATTCTGAAGCGCTATTCGAAATCTGGTCCCACCCTGAGGTCATTAAATTTATGAATATTTCTGCGATGGAGACTATTGAGGATGCACGCTCTATGATTCTTATTCTAGAGGCGCTTACTGAAAAAAAGGCAGGCTTCAGATGGACGATTATGCTAAAGGATTCAAGCAGAATTATAGGAACGTGCGGTTTTAATTATTTAGATGAGTATAATAAAAGAACAGAAATCGGCTATGAACTTGCGAGAGAACAATGGGGAAAAGGCCTGATGCGTGAGGCTCTATTATGGATTCTTCAAATCATCACCGAAGAAATGGGCTATAACCGGATTGAAGCTAAAGTAATGCCTGAAAATAAAAATTCAATCAGGCTTCTTGAAAAACTAGGGTTCTATTTTGAAGGAATTCTCAGACAGCACGAATATACAAAGGATATTTACCAGGATGTAGCCATGTATTCAAAGCTAAAAGAGGAAGGACTTTACTAGATATTGCTCGAAAAAGACAGAAAAAAGGGATTTTTTTGGCTGCTTTAGGGGAAATGACAAATTAGGAGGGATAAAGATGGAAACGAGAATTGAAAAAGATACAATGGGAGAAATAGAAGTACCTGCCGATAAGCTATGGGGAGCACAGACACAGAGGAGCAAGCAGAACTTTCGCATCGGTTCGGAAAAAATGCCAATGGAGGCTATTCGTGCTTTTGCTGTACTAAAAAGAAGTGCTGCCCTGGCCAATAAAGAGCTTGGGAAATTAAGCGAAGAAAAATCTGCGGCGATTCAGCTGGCATGCGATGAGATCCTGTCAGGGAGGCTGGATGACCATTTCCCTTTAGCTGTATGGCAAACAGGGAGCGGTACGCAAAGCAACATGAACGTTAATGAAGTTGTGGCCCGGCGCGGTAACCAATGGCTTAAGGAAAAAGGCATTGATGCCTCCATTCACCCAAATGATGACGTTAACATGAGCCAAAGCTCGAATGATACCTATCCGACAGCCATGCACATAGCAGCAGTGCTCGCAGTAAAAGACAAGCTTTTGGATTCCATAAAAGTTCTGGAAAAAACGCTGAAAGAAAAATCTGAGGCATTTTCGTCTGTGGTAAAGATCGGCCGGACACATCTTCAGGATGCAACGCCGCTCACACTTGGGCAGGAAATTAGCGGATGGGTACATATGCTGTCCAAATCCAAAAAGATGATTCAGGAGTCATCAGAGCATCTATTAGATCTAGCAATCGGAGGAACTGCAGTCGGCACAGGAATCAATGCACATCCTGAGTTCGGAAAGATGGTTGCGAAGGAAATTGAGAGCTATACAACCATTCCTTTCCGGTCATCAGTTAACAAATTTCATGCGTTAACCTCCCATGATGAGACCGTTTTTGTACATGGGGCGATAAAGGGGCTTGCTGCTGACTTAATGAAGATTGCCAATGATGTCAGATGGCTTGCAAGCGGTCCAAGAAGCGGGTTAGGTGAAATCCTCATTCCGGAAAATGAGCCAGGCAGCTCAATTATGCCGGGAAAAGTCAATCCTACTCAATGTGAAGCATTAACAATGGTTGCTGTACAGGTTATGGGAAATGACGCAGCGATCGGGTTTGCTGCAAGTCAGGGTAATTTTGAACTGAACGTGTTTAAGCCAGTCATTCTATACAACTTCCTGCAGTCGGTCAACCTGCTGAGTGATGCGATTCATTCCTTTAATGATCACTGTGCAATCGGCATCGAGCCCAACACAGAAGTCATCAGCAGAAATTTAAGCAATTCCCTGATGCTTGTCACGGCTTTGAATCCTCATATCGGTTATGAAAATGCCGCTAAAATAGCCAAGTATGCTCATAAGGAAGGGCTTACCTTAAAAGAAGCTGCATTAAAGCTTGACCTTCTTTCAGAAGAAGATTTTGATAGAATTGTCCGTCCTGAAGAGATGATTGGTCCTAAAGCTTAAGAAATGATATAAATTCTGATATTACAAAAGAACCCGCTGGCGTTTGCCAGCGGATTCTTTTTGTTAGATGGAGCTCGATTCATTGAGAGTTTTATTCGTTGTTTCAGGAGCGAGTGCGATACACACAATCAACCCAAGAAAGGTGATAGCTGCTCCGATGAGCATCGTTGGACCGATGCCAAGTCTTCCGAGGCCTATAGGGAATAAATAAGTTCCGAAGAATGCGCCTACCCTGCTGATTGAGGTTGCTGCTCCGACTGCTGTTCCTCGAATTTCCGTTGGAAATAACTCATTAGGTGCAAGCCAGTCCATTACATTCGGGCCCCCGGAAAAAATAGCATAAATAAGGAAACCGGCAAGAATGATGAACGCAGGCCCTTTAGGGAAAATGCCAAGAAGCAATATTCCGACTGTCATTGCCGAAAATGAAGTAATCATCAAAGGCCTGCGCCCCAATTTATTCACAAGAAGCAAAGCAGGTATGCAGCCAACAAGGAAGAAGGAACTGATGATAGCAAGTCCGTATCCGGCAGACCCTTCAAATAAATGATAGGCCTTCAGCATATCAGGACCAAAGGTGAGCATAGCGAATAGCGGAGCTACCTGACACATTTCAAACAACCCAATATACATAATCCTTTTAAAATAACCTTTGGAAAAAACTTTTTTAAAGCTTGTTTTTTCCAGTTCTTTATCAGGTACATCAATTTCGTCTACGGAAGCTTCAGGGCCATAGACTTTTTTAATAATTCTATCTGCTTCATCTTTCCGTCCCCTGCTTAGCAGCCAGCGGGGAGATTCAGGTGTTCCAGCTCTTAATAAAACAAGAATAACAGCAGGAATTGCACTGCTGGCCAGTATCCATCTCCAGGCATCAGGCCCAATCTGTAACATCCACTCCCCCGCTAAGTAGGCAACTGTAGCTCCAATATAGTATGAAAAAAGTGTTACTCCAACCATTGCTCCCCGATGTTTTTTAGGTGCAAATTCCGTCAGCAGGGAGGTAGCGATCGGGTAATCTGCTCCAACGGCTATTCCTAGAATGAGCCTGAGGAGAAACAGCTGCCATCCCTCTTGAACCCAAAACTGCAAAACAGAAGCAACAATTAAAATGATAAAATCCAGCGTATACATTAATTGCCTTCCAATCTTGTCAGTCAAATATCCGAAAAAACCGCCTAAGAAAATTCCAAGCAAAGCAGATGCTCCAATCAATCCGCTCCAGAAAGGACCCAAATGCAATTGAGGCGTTAACTGGGTTAAGGCCACCCCAATAATGCTTAATATATAGCCATCCAAAAAGGGTCCTCCTGAGGAATAGATGGTGAGCCTTAGATGAAAAGGGGTGAAGCCTGCTTCCTCAATAGCCGACTGTGTTTGATTATTCGACAAGTGCATCAACTCCTATCTAGATTCTCTTTAGTTTTAAGATTTACAGCTAGAACCTTTTTTAGTCAGCATTCCATTTCGATGAGCATTAATAACAGGCTTTGAAATCGAATGCCTCGTTATGTCGAATTTTCTTTACCTGTGGTTTTATACCATTTAGATGTGCTACTTAGAACCCTCTAGAGATTTGACTTATGAATAATAAAATCGTCAAAATGATAGAAGCAGAGAAAAGGAAATGAGGTAATTAGATGGCTGAAGAATTACGAAATGTTTTTAATGAGGAGTTTATAAAAGAGTTGAGTCTGTCTTTTAAAAAAGAGTACAGCTTATTTGACAGTCTGAAATTTTATAACCTAATTTTTCAAGAGGACTGGAAAGATCTTACCCTCAAACAGCGTATGAGAAGAATAACCAATTCATTAAAAGAAGTACTGCCAAGTGAATATACAAGAGCACTGAAAATTATATGCATCACTGCTCCACAATTCTCAGGAGGGCTGAGAGGTATTATTTTCCCTGATTATGTTGAACAATTTGGACTGGATTACTGGAATGAATCAATAGAGGCATTGGCCTTTTTAACAAAATATTCGACAGCTGAATTTGCAGTCCGTTCTTTTTTTCTAAAGGATCATCAGCGAATGATGGGCCAAATGATCACATGGTCACTTGATTCAAATGAACATGTCAGAAGATTAGCAAGCGAAGGAAGCAGGCCGCGGCTTCCATGGGGAATGGCCGTTCCTTCTATAAAACAAAATCCTAAACAAACTCTTCCCATTCTTAACAATCTAAAGGAAGATCCTTCTCTTTATGTCCGCAAAAGCGTTGCTAATCATCTAAATGATATTTCTTACATCAAACCGGAGCTTGTCCTTAGACTTGCTGGCGAATGGTTTGGCGCGAGTAAACATACAAATTGGATCATCAAGCATGCTTGCCGGTCTTTACTGAAGAAGGGGAACAAGCAAGCTCTGTCACTCTTTGGATACAATGATGAACCAGGGATCATAATAAACAATTTAGCTGCTGATCACGAAACGATTAGGATTGGTGAAAGCATCAGCTTTTCATTTGAGATAACCACTTTAAAAACACTGCCTTTAAGAGTGGAATATGGAATTGATTATGTAAAATCGAGGGGGGAAAGAAGCCGCAAGATCTTTCATTTGAAAACATTTGAATTGAAGGAAAACGAATCTGCAGTCATAAACCGCAGTCACTCTTTTAAAAATTTAACGACAAGAAAACATTACAAAGGAATTCACACTTTATCTATTATGATCAATGGAGCTGTTAAAGCAGTTTTAGACTTCACAATTGAGTGATATTACAAAAAAAGAACTTTTTTAACTAATTTGAGAAAAAAGGCTTAGAAATAAGTTTTGTATTAGTTTATCTAGTATTAACATCCTTGAAAAACTAAAATAAATATAGGACATAACAACGCGATGGGGGAAAATAATGGAGATTTTAACGGAAAGACTAAAGCTTTTACCAGTACCTAATAAACCTTTACAGCTTGTATCGGATTATGAACTAGGGGACCATGTTAAAAATTACCTTCGTGATGTTGCTGCAAATAATGCCATTATAGGGTGGGGAGTATGGGCAATCATTCGAAGAGAAGATGATCATATGATTGGTGATTTAGGGTTTAAAGGGAAACCAAATCTTGATGGCAGTGTTGAAATTGGTTATGGTTTAGCGCCTTCAGTCCGGAATAATGGCTATGCTACAGAGGCTGCCAAAGCTTTAATGGAATGGGCTTTCGCAACAGGTAAAGTACATAAAGTCATTGCTCAATGTCTGAAGGAAAATGCGGCTTCTATAAAGGTTTTGAAAAAGCTTGGTATGATGCAGACGCACTCTGACGAGGAAATGATCTACTGGGAAAGAAATAGATATTTGAATGATAGATAAATAGTCCTGTTTCCGAAAGTTACTTATTTCAATCACTTCCTGATCATTGCTTTTAATGAAACAATATACAAATCATTGAATATTTTTACATTGTTATTTATCTTTTCAGTTGTTATCCTAATGTAGGATTTTAAGGAACAGGATACTTGAGGGGTACATAACATGAACAAAATTTTCAGATGGATGACCTTTTTTATAACCGCAATGATACTGGCTGCCAACCAGCTGCCAGCTAAAGCTGCAGAACAGAAAAGCCCTCATTTAGAGAGCGAGGCAGCAGTACTGATTGACAGCAAATCAGGACAGATACTAGATGCAAAAAACAGCCGTTCGAAAATGAGTCCGGCAAGTATCACAAAAGTAGCAACAGCGATATACGCGATCGAAAAAGGAAATCTGAATGATGAAGTAACAGTAAGCCAAAAAGCAAGGAATGTAGACGGAACAAGAGTTTATCTTGAAGCTGGCGAGAGGGTCACTCTCAAGCATCTTATTCAAGGGCTGCTTATTAATTCAGGAAACGATGCAGGAGTGGCTATTGCTGAGCATATGAGCGGGAGCACGGAAGCTTTTGCAAAGGATTTAAATGCCTATTTAGCGAATGAAATTGGAGTTAAACATACTCATTTCACTAATCCTCATGGACTCTACAACCCAGAACATTACACCACTGCTGAAGATATGGCTATCATTACGAAGCACGCGCTGCAATATCCGGAATTCAGGAAAATCTTTGGAACAGTTAAGCTGAAATGGACAGGCGAAAAGTGGAAAACAACTCTTTATAATCATCACAGGCTTCTGCATGAACACTACAGTAACATTACTGGCGGGAAGAACGGCTATGTTGCTCAGGCAGGTTTTACTCTAGTAACGGCAGCTGAAAAAAATGGTTTAAATCTGATCGCAGTAACTCTCAAAGCGCCATCTGATCAAGCCTCGTATGATGATACAATCAGACTGCTGAATGATGGATTCTCTCACTTTCAATCAGGGAGAATTTCAAATTCAATTGCTTTTGAAAATGATCAAGGGAAGGAATTCCATCTGAAGGAGCCGCTCTTTTATACGAAAAGAAAAAATGAAACCATTAAAACGAATGTGACATCTGCGGGAGTACTGGAAGTGAAAGGCGAGGATGGCAGAGTACTAACTTCCAGCTCTTTAGAACCTGATAAAAAGCAAATGAAAGAAAAGCTCCTGAGTGCAGCAACAGTTTCAAAAGACGTATCTCCTTCAGCCATTCTGACCAGTCATTTTCACTGGGTTATCCTGCTCTCGATCGTATTCGT
Source organism: Chryseobacillus diguaensis (assembly GCF_049220665.1). Taxonomy (NCBI): domain Bacteria; kingdom Bacillati; phylum Bacillota; class Bacilli; order Caryophanales; family Bacillaceae; genus Chryseobacillus; species Chryseobacillus diguaensis. The sequence goes on along the minus strand of NZ_JBMKNV010000005.1, from coordinate 245,584 downwards.
CATGCTATTTGGCGCAGTATTTTTTCTGCAGGCTAAGAGGTTATGAAAGTTTTCCGTTATAGTGAATAATGGTTAGTTATAAACTAGCAATAGAAGAATGGCGTGCCGATTGGCACGCCATTTCATTTTAGGTGTACCACAATTTTCTTCTATATTGTGCAATTCTATGTATACAAAAAAACCTTTTTCAAATATAATGTTAAATAGCACATTCTAGATTTTTTAGTTTAAAAAAGTATAAAATGAATTAAATATTTCTAGTAATTTGTGGATAAAATCCACTAGGAAAATCTTGATTTTAAAGGGTGTAAACGAAAAATAAGCGCAATTGAGAGCGCAAAATTTACGGAATTTGTCGAAAAAATGTTGAGAAAATTTAATTTTTAATATAATATACAGAAATATCAGCGCTTTTTTATACTTGTCCTCATGCTGTATAAACCTCGTTTTTTGGCAATGTTCTCTTTTATTTAGGCTGTCTCACAAGAGTCATTAAGGTTCCATGACCTTAAGAAGCTCGAACCAGCACTTTTCCATGAGGCATCTCTTCTTAATTATTCAGGAAAAATCTCTTTTTAGAATATCTAAATAAGAGTTGAACGCAACCAGGCTTTAGAACCAGCCTTAATTAAAAAATTTATGATTCAGGGGTGATTTTATTGAAGAAAATTGGACTGGCATGGCAAATCTTAATAGGTCTGATTCTCGGAATTACGGTTGGCGCAATTTTTTACGGCAATCCTGATCTTCCAACATATCTTCAGCCGATCGGTGATATCTTTCTTCACTTGATCAAAATGATTGTTATTCCAATTGTCATTTCTACCATCATTGTTGGGGTAGCAAGTGTAGGAGATACAAAAAAGCTTGGGAAGCTGGGCTTTAAAACCATCCTCTATTTTGAAATTATTACAACGGCAGCGATTGTTATCGGATTATTCGCCGCTAACGTATTTCATCCAGGCAGCGGCATAGATATGAATCACATGCAAAAAACAGATATTTCTAGCTATAAAGGAACAGCTAGTGAAGTTGGCAGTCAAGGCCTTGCGGAAACCTTCGTTCATATTGTTCCAAGCAATGTGTTTGAATCTATCGTAAAAGGCGATATGCTGCCGATTATTTTCTTCTCTGTACTATTCGGTTTGGGAATTACGGCCATTGGAGAAAAAGGCAAACCAGTTTTGGCTTTTTTCGAGGGAACAGCTAACGCTATGTTCTATGTAACGAATCAAGTCATGAAGTTTGCGCCCTTAGGGGTTTTTGCATTGATTGGGGTAACGGTGTCGAAATTCGGACTCGATTCTCTCGTTTCTTTAAGTAAGCTGGCAGTTCTTGTGTACGTCAGTATGGCCTTCTTTATTATCGTGGTGCTGGGGCTTGTTGCAAAATTTGTTGGGGTTAATATTTTTCACATTATCCGTCTTCTCAAAGACGAATTGATTTTAGCCTACTCAACATCAAGCTCTGAAACGGTTTTGCCTAGAATTATGGAGAAAATGGAGAAGTTCGGAGTGCCAAAGCCGATCGTATCCTTTGTCGTGCCAACAGGCTACTCTTTCAACCTGGATGGATCCACACTCTATCAGGCGATCGCAGCGGTCTTTATAGCTCAAATGTATAATATTCATTTGTCGATTGGTACACAAATTACATTAGTGCTTGTACTTATGGTTACGTCTAAAGGTATTGCAGGCGTTCCTGGCGTTTCCTTTGTCGTCCTCCTGGCTACATTAGGTTCTGTAGGCATACCGCCGGAAGGATTAGCCATTATTGCAGGGATTGACCGGATTCTTGATATGGCAAGAACAGTCGTTAACGTAGTTGGAAACTCACTCGCTACTGTTGTTATTGCAAAATGGGAAGGTCAATTTAAACAAAATCCAGATGCATTGAAAGAGTCAAAAGTGAAATCTGCATAAAATAAAAATGGCTGTCACAATATGTGACAGCCATTTTTTATAAAAGTAAATCAATCTTATAGTACTTGGAAAATCAAGAATACAATGGCCAGTACGAAACGATAGATGGCAAAAGGAGTCAGTTTCACTTTTGATAGAAGTCTCAAGAAGGAAACAATTGCAATCATCGCAACGATGAAGGCTGAAATAAAACCAGCAGCAAACATTGGAATGTCACTTGCTGAAAGAATGTCCATGCTTTTGACAAGATCAAGTCCGCTTGCTGCAAACATGATCGGAACTGCAACGATAAAGGTAAATTCTGCAGCTGTTTTATGCGTCATTCCAAGAAGAAGTCCGCCTGCAATCGTTGCACCTGAACGGGAAAAACCTGACCAGAGAGCAAGTACTTGGAACAGCCCAACGCCAAAGGCTTGCTTATAAGTGACTTCATCAAGACTTGCAGCCGTAACAGGTGTTTTCTTTTTTTCTGCAAAAATCATGAAAATACCGCCGACAACAAGAGCGCAAAGCACAGGAATTGGGTGGAACAAGACATTTTTAATGAAATCACGCAGCAAGAGCCCTACGATTACTGCCGGAATCATTGCCAAAATAACATGGATCAGATTCAGTTTTCCGCTTACAGAATGGTGATCATTTTTATAAAATCCGAATAAACTCCATAGCCTTTTCCAGAAAACGACGACAACAGCCAGAATGGAACCCAGCTGGATCACTACTTCGAAAACTGATGCTTTTTCACCGGTAAAACCAAGTAAACTTCCCACTAAAATTAAATGGCCTGTGGAGGAAACTGGCAAAAATTCGGTCAGTCCTTCAACCAGACCCATAATTATTGCTTTAATAATGTCCATATACCTTCGTACACATCCTCTGACTTATGGAATATTTTTCTTGTGAAAAAAAGAATTCACTTTGCAAATTATAAAGCAATAGCCTATAATTTTCTATAGTAAATGTATGAAAAACTGACCGCAAAAGGTGGGAGAAAAAATGCCAAACTTAGGATTTGGGGAAATTCTATTAATTGTTTTTGTGGCACTGCTTTTGTTCGGTCCAAAGAAACTTCCTGAATTAGGGAAAGCAGCAGGGAAAACACTCAGGGAGTTCAAGAATGCTACTAAAGGCATTATGGAGGATGAAGATGAGAAACAGGTTAAAAAACCTGAATAATTTTCTTAGAATGGCTGGGCCAGATGGTCTAGCCTTTATTTTTTGAAAAATCAAAACTTTTTGTTCCTAGTTCTAAACCCATACCAATAGCAACAATCTTTGCGAAAGCAGCCTTTGATGAACTCTGTTTATTTCCCCGCTTCCTTCATATCAAAAGCATTTCTCCATAACTTCTTTAGGAATCTAATGCCCCTACTTTATTATAGTCATTGATTGTACCATCCATTTTCTGAGTCATGTTAACTTTTTGGCCTTGAGTTGCCAATTCCATCTCAGTGTGGAATTTTGTAGAGAAGTCTTTTTATTAATTTCAGCAATCATTTCAAATTTTTTGATAGTAATCAAGTTTCCCTAAATCTCCTAAAAAATCACTCTTATGATGTTTCCTATTGAAAACATCTATTAATTAATGGTTGAATAGATATTACGATGAGAAGTAAGATAGAAAGAGTAGATTGATAAGAAGAGGAGTACAATATGGGGACTTTATTTTACAGCATTCTGGATTGGCTTGCCGGACTTGGTTATTTTGGTGTGGCAATCGGCTTAATGATTGAAATTATTCCGAGTGAGATCGTCCTCGGTTACGGGGGTTATCTGATTTCCCTGGGCAAAATAAATTTCTTTGGTGCTTTACTTGCAGGTACAATCGGTGGGACCATTGCCCAGTTATTCCTTTATTGGATTGGGTACTATGGCGGGAGACCTGTTCTTGAAAAGTATGGGAAATATCTATTAATAAGAAAAAAGCATCTGGATCTTTCTGAAAAATGGTTTCAAAGGTACGGGCCTGGTGTTATTTTTTCAGCGAGATTCATACCTGTCGTCAGGCATGCGATTTCCATTCCTGCGGGAATTGCCAAAATGTCTGTTTGGCGCTTTACCGGCTATACAGTAGCTGCGATCATACCGTGGACAATACTATTTTTGAATCTCGGCATGAGGCTTGGCGGCAACTGGAAAGAAGTGAAGGAAAAGGCACAGCCTTTTGTTGTGCCGCTTATTGTGATTTTTATCATTGTTATGGTTGTTTATATTTTGGTAAAGAGAAAAGGCAAAAAAGAAATAGTATAGAAGAAAAGAGCGGACAGTTCACCCTCAGGAGGATATTCTTACAGGGTGAATCCAAAAGGCTGCAGACATTCTGCAGCCTTTTGTTTTTTACTATTGAACTCATTGCAGCTGAGAAAGTACGAGCGAGCACAATAGGCCAAGCGAGGAGATCATGCCTACTATTGGTCATAACCCCCACCTGCTCTCGATAAAATCATTTCTATACCCTATTTCCACTTTGAGGCAGGGCGTAAACTCGGATTTTAAGGTGCACTGGCAGATGAGTAAACGGGTTGTTGATTGTTATACTGTACCCATTAACCAGGACCCTTTAAAGCAGCGTGGACAGGTCCTAAAGATAATTGGCACAATAATATTAAGGGTATAAAGGAATGGGGGACATATCTTTAGTTTGCTAGTACAATGGGGACAGAGCATCGGTCTTCTTAAATAAAAATCACTAAAAACAGCTAAACCGCCTGCTGTATGCAAATAGCCCAAAATGTGAAACCTGTTCTAAAAAGTGAGTAAAGGAGAGTGCATTATATTATGGAAGAAAGGCTGAAAGAGCAATTTGATGGATTGCTTGAAAAATATACTGAATTAATGCTTGGTGAGACTGCTCCTGAATATAAGGAGAAGATACAAATGTGGGCTCTTTATACCTTTATATCCAAGTCAATGCCTCCATTGGTTAAGCATTGGAACAGTGAGTACCCTGAAGGAAAAGAAAAGATAATGAAGATCATAAAAGAAATAAAAAAGCTGAATGATCTGCATAGAGAAGTGAATGGCAAAAAGCCCGGAAAATAATATTCCGGGCTCTTGATTAAAATCACTCTGTTATTAATGCTTCATATTTTTATAAGGAGACTGCTGCTCAGCATAATCCGAGAATTGCTTGTAGCTTTGCTGCAATTTTTGCTGCTCAGCCATTTCAAGATTATACCAGCCATTTTTAAACATCAAGTCATATAAGTCTCTTTGGCATTTTTCTGTTTCATTATAAATCCCAAGCACTTCCTGATAGAGATGGCTGTTCGAGAATTCATGCAAAGCTGTGCTGTAGGAATTAGTCATATATTTCTCCGTTGCAAGCATATCATTGACGAAATCCCGTTCATTCATTTGGGGAGTTTTTGGAATCTGGGTTTCTGGATTTCCGACCTTGTTCTGACTTTGCTTCTGATTCTGATTCATAACAGATTCACCTCTTTCATTATTGAACTTGCTGCTGATTATTATTTGTCTGCAAAAGATTTAAAATTTGCTCATAGTGCCTGCTGTGCATTTCTCCTGCCTTGTTCAAGGAGTCTGAAAGTTCCTGATTTTGACATTGGGAAGCGAAAAAATGAGCTTTTTTCATGGCAAGCAGATTCCATGTAAGCATGTCAGTAATATACAAATGATCCTTAGAAGAGATCATAGCAGGGGGCTGCTGCATAATACCCTGCTGATTTTGGCTGTTTTGCTGCTGCATGTATCAAATTCCTCCTAGAGAATAGATTCAGAATTAGCGTTCCTCGAAAGGAAGAATTTATACGAAATGCCATATAAAAATTGAAGTGACAATATACGACAGAATGTTCGTTTTCATATATCCAAATTTTAAAAAAGATGATACAATTAAAATAATGAATGAATGCGCTTTATAAGGTAAATTTGTAAAATTTTATTTTTTAAAAATATTAATGTATGCGGTTGCAAGGGGGTCCATCTTATGGAACAAGTTATGCGTGATTTCTTCTTATTTCTTTCTAAAAACCGCGGTTTGACTAAAGTGGCAAAGAAATATGGTTTACGCTTTGGTGCAGGCCGTTTTGTTGCAGGAGAAACAGTTGATAAAGCAGTCCAGGTTATTCAGAAACTTAACACTAAAGGATTGGATGTTACGATTGATTACTTGGGAGAGTTTGTGGATAATGCTAGTGAAGCCAATGAAATGGCAGATAATTCAATTAAAGCTATTGAAGCGATCGGAAAAAATAATCTTAAATCCCAGCTGTCTTTAAAACTGACATCAATGGGGCTGGATATTTCTGAGCAGCTTGTAATGGATAATATGCGCAGAATACTCGAGGCAGCAAAAAGAAATGGTGTTTTTGTCACGATTGATATGGAAGATTATTCTCGCTGCGGCAAAACCATTGAGATTTTTAAAGAATTGAAAAAAGACTATGACAATATTGGAACGGTCATTCAAGCTTACTTGTACAGAACAGAGAATGATATGAAAGACCTCAATCCATACAGCCCAAATCTCAGACTCGTAAAAGGCGCTTACAAAGAATCGCCAAAGGTTGCTTTTCCTGAGAAAAAGGATGTAGACGAGAATTTCAAAAAAATCATTAAAATGCACCTGCTGAATGGAAATTACACAGCAATCGCTTCCCATGATGAAGCCATTATCGAATATACAAAGCAGCTTGTTGAAGAGCATAACATTCCATATGATCAGTTCGAGTTCCAAATGCTATACGGCATCCGCCCTGAAAGACAGCTTGAGCTTGTCAATGAAGGCTACAGGATGAGAGTATATGTACCATACGGAACAGACTGGTACGGATATTTCATGAGAAGGCTTGCTGAACGTCCTGCAAATGTTGCGTTTGTACTTAAAGGCGTATTAAAAAAATAAATGACTAGGCCGCCTTATAATAAGGCGGTTTTTCTTTTGGATTTTTATCTATCTTTATTCTTCAATCACAATTTCAAGAAGGAGCTGAGAATTTCTGCATTAATCGTAGAGGCAGCATTTGCATCAAAACGCTCGCTTCATATTTTAAGGCGTCTCTGCAGCTTATCATCGGAACCTTTTAAATGATGAAAGGGATCCCTTTATACATTAAATGGAATGGGCCATCCTCACCTTGATGAATAAATGACCCATTATCGGTTATTTGTTTCGATCCATATTCTGCTTTCCGTATTGCTGGTTGGTGCTTGTTCTTTTGCCGCCGCCATCCATTTCATTTGTCGGCCCTGCATTGCCCTTTACACTTGCAGAGCTGACGCCTGCCTTTGATGGGTCTTTTTTTAACCTTGCCATAATCAATCACCTCCCATTCTTAACATGCCATATGAATCTAAGATCATTCAGGAATGTGCCAAATCTTTACATGAAATTTGGGGAATTGTATTGAACAAATTTTCTAAATCTTTTATATTAGTAACAGAGGAACATTTTTTTTGTAAAAAAAATGAATGAGTATTCATTCAAATGAGGGGGAAAACAAATGGTCCAGCAAATTAAGAAGGCAGCTGTCCTGGGCTCAGGGGTTATGGGTTCAGGTATTGCCGCACATTTGGCAAACATCGGAATCCCTGTAATGCTTTTGGATATCGTACCGAAAGAAGCTACGGAAGAAGAAAAGAAAAAAGGCTTATCAATAGAAGATAAGGCTGTCCGAAACCGGCTTTCCGCTGGTGCCATTCAGAAACTGATTAAGCAAAAGCCCGCACCGCTTGCTTCCCGGGACAGTTTGAATCTTATAGAACCTGGAAATTTTGAAGATGACATGAATCGTCTGAACGATGTTGATTGGGTAATAGAGGTTGTCGTTGAGAATCTGGACATAAAGAAAAAGGTTTTCGAGCAGGTAGACCAGTACAGAAAGCAAGGAAGCATTATCAGCTCCAATACATCCGGGATTTCTGTGAACGCGATGGCAGAAGGATGTTCCGAAGATTTCAGAAAAAACTTTTTGGGTACACACTTTTTTAATCCCCCTCGCTATCTTAAGCTTTTGGAGGTCATCCCAACTGACGAAACAGATCCGGATATTGTTCAGTTTATGAAGCAATTTGGTGAAAATGTACTCGGTAAAGGAGTTGTTCTTGCTAAAGATACTCCGAACTTTATTGCCAACAGAATCGGCACATACGGAATTCTTGTGACTGTGAAAGAAATGCTTGAGGGCGGATACAGTGTAGGCGAAGTTGATTCCGTAACAGGTCCTTTGGTCGGGCGCCCGAAAAGTGCGACATTCAGAACGCTTGATGTCGTTGGATTGGATACGTTTAACCACGTGACTAAAAACGTATATGATAGCATTGAAGACAAAGAAAAAGAGGTCTTTAATATACCGGAATTTATGAAAAAAATGATCGATAATGGCTGGCTTGGAAGCAAGTCAGGACAGGGATTTTTCAAGAAGGAAGGAAAAGAAATTCTTGAATTGGATCCAGAAACGCTCGAATATGGCCAGCGTAAAAGGCTTCAAACACCTAGCATGGAAGCTGCCAAGCAGGCTAAGGGTTTAGAGGCAAAATTGAATGCGCTTATTTATTCTGGGGACAAAGCGGGCTCCCTGCTATGGAAAATCACCCTTCCTACATTGCTCTATTCTGCAAAATTATTAGGGGAAATATCTGATGACATTGTAGCAATCGACCAGGCAATGAAATGGGGATTTGGCTGGGATAAAGGACCCTTTGAAATCTGGGATGCTATCGGACTTGAAAAATCTGTGCTGCGTGCTGAAGAAGAAGGACTTGAAGTACCTGGCTGGATTAAGGATATGCTGTCTAAGGATCAACATTCTTTCTATATAAATGAAAATGGGGTCCAGTTTTACTATAAGGACGGAGAATATCGCCGTATTAACCAAAATCCGAAAACCATTCATTTGAAAGCACTCAAGCAAACAAATGGAGTTATTAAAAAGAATACGGGGGCAAGCCTCATTGATATCGGGGATGATGTAGCTCTTCTTGAATTCCATTCTCCGAATAATGCAATCGGCCTTGATATTATACAAATGATCAACTATGCAGTAGATGAAGCAGACCGGAATTATAAAGGGCTTGTCATCGGCAACCAAGGAAAGAACTTCTGTGTAGGCGCTAATCTTGCGATGATGCTGATGGAAGCTCAGGATGATAATTTCTTTGAAATTGAAATGGTTGTCAGTCATTTTCAGCAGGCAATGATGAAAATCAAATACAGTCCAAAGCCTGTAGTAGCAGCACCATTTGCAATGACTCTTGGAGGGGGAGCGGAAATTTGTCTTCCTGCAGCTAGAGTTCAGGCAGCGCCGGAAACCTACATGGGGCTTGTTGAGGTAGGGGTGGGCCTGATTCCTGGAGGCGGAGGCAATAAAGAATTGTACATTAGCCATCTCGATAATATTCCTAAAGGCATGCATTATGATCTGCAGGATGTAGCGAATAAAGTTTTCGAAACCATTGCAATGGCTAAGGTCTCTACTTCTGCAGCAGAAGCAAGGGAAACAAACTTCCTGAATGCAAGAGATCTTATCAGCCATAATGCCGATCATCTTCTTCATGATGCGAAACGCTCAGTTCTTCAGCTGCATGATAATGGCTATTTGCCGCCTGCACGCAAGAAAATACCTGTGACAGGTGAATCTGGATATGCAGCATTACGATTAGCGGCACACTCTATGCAGCTTTCAGGCTTTATTTCTGAACACGATGTGAAAATTGCCAACAAGCTTGCTTTTGTCATTGCAGGAGGAAGAGTTCCGTTTGGCACGGAAGTTGATGAGCAATACCTGCTGGATCTTGAGAAAGAAGCGTTTTTAAGTCTTGTTAGCGAAGGGAAATCACAGCAGCGGATGCAGCATATGCTCGTGAAAGGCAAACCGTTACGCAACTAAAAGGGGGCAGCAAAAATGAGGGAAGCGGTTATCGTAGCAGGTGCAAGGACGCCTGTTGGAAAAGCAAAAAAAGGAACATTGGCAAGTGTCCGGCCTGATGATTTAGGAGCACTTACAGTAAGAGAAACTCTTAAGCGTGCAAGCGGATATGAAGGCAATATTGATGACTTAATTATTGGATGCGCAATGCCGGAGGCTGAGCAGGGATTGAACATGGCCAGAAATATTGGGGCTCTTGCTGGACTTCCGGAAGATGTACCGGGAATCACGATAAACAGATACTGTTCTTCTGGTCTTCAAACCATTGCCTATGCAGCGGAAAGAATTATGCTTGGCCACGCTGATACGATTATTGCAGGCGGAGCCGAATCCATGAGCCTTGTGCCAATGATGGGCCACACAGTCCGTCCTAACATCAGGCTGGCTGAAGAAGCGCCGGAATACTACATGAGCATGGGGCATACAGCGGAACAGGTAGCGAACAAGTTCGGCGTATCCAGAGAAGATCAGGATGCTTTTGCTGTACGAAGCCATCAAAAAGCAGCAGCAGCCATTAAAGAAGGAAAATTTGATGATGAAATTGTTCCGGTTGAAGTCACACGCCGAACGGTTGGACCAGATAACAAACTGAAAGAAAAAACGATTCTGTTTTCAAAAGACGAAGGTGTTCGGGCAGACACGAATATCCAAACTCTTGGAAAGCTTAAAACAGCTTTCTCAGCAAGAGGAACAGTTACTGCAGGAAACTCATCCCAAACAAGTGACGGGGCAGCAGCCGTAATGGTTATGGATGCTGAAAAAGCAAATGCTCTTGGCCTGGCACCGATGGTTAAATTCCGCTCTTTTGCTGTAGGAGGAGTGCCGCCCGAAATTATGGGAATAGGCCCTGTTGCTGCTATTCCAAAAGCATTAAAGCTTGCAGGACTTGAGCTGAATGATATTGGTCTCTTTGAATTAAATGAAGCATTTGCTTCACAGGCGATTCAAGTTATACGCGAGCTTGGAATTGATGAAGAAAAGGTGAATGTTAACGGCGGAGCTATTGCACTAGGACATCCGCTTGGCTGTACTGGTGCTAAGCTGACTCTTTCACTCATTCATGAAATGAAGCGCCGTAACCAGCAATTTGGTGTTGTAACGATGTGTATCGGCGGCGGTATGGGAGCAGCAGGAGTATTTGAACTCGTTTAAACCACTTTTTCAATTTGGAAAAACTAATAAGAAGATGGGGGATCATATCATGGCACAAACGGAACAAAAGATTTTTAAGGGCGGAAGCTTTCTGATTGAGGAAGTCACATACGATCAGGTTTTTACTCCGGAGGACTTTACTGAAGAACATAAAATGATTGCGAAAACAACAGAAGATTTTGTTGTAAATGACGTTTTGCCGCACATTGATGAAATTGAAAACCATCAGTTTGATCTTTCTGTAAAACTTTTGAAGCAGGCTGGAGAACTAGGATTGCTAGGTGCAGATGTTCCTGAAGAATACGGCGGCATCGGCCTGGATAAAATCAGTTCAGCATTGATTAACGAGAAATTCTCTCGTGCTGGAGGATTTGCCTTGTCCTATGGTGCTCATGTAGGGATAGGGTCACTTCCAATCGTTTTGTTCGGTAACGAAGACCAGAAGAAAAAATATCTTCCATATCTCGCTACTGGAGAAAAATTGGCTGCTTATGCCCTTACTGAACCAGGTTCAGGTTCTGACGCACTTGGTGCAAAAACAACAGCTAAATTGAATGCCGAAGGAACTCACTACATCCTAAATGGAGAAAAACAATGGATTACAAACTCAGCTTTTGCTGACGTATTCGTTGTATATGCAAAAGTTGACGGCGAGCATTTCTCAGCATTTATTGTAGAACGCGAATTCCCTGGCGTTTCAACAGGGCCTGAAGAAAAGAAAATGGGGATTAAAGGGTCTTCTACAAGGACATTAATCCTTGAAGATGCACAGGTTCCAAAAGAAAATCTTCTTGGCGAACTTGGAAAAGGCCATGTGATTGCATTCAACATTTTGAACATCGGCCGCTACAAATTGGCTGTTGGAACGATCGGCGGTTCAAAACGCATCATTGATGTTTCCGTCAATTATGCCAATCAGCGCCAGCAATTTAAAACACCTATCGCTAAATTCTCTCTTATTCAGGAAAAGCTCGCTAACATGGCTTCCAGACTGTATGCAATGGAAAGCTCTGTATACCGTACAGTTGGTTTATTTGAAAGCCGCATGAGCCTCTTATCAGAAGAAGAGGCAAAGGACGGCCGTGCAGTCGCAGCATCAATTGCAGAATACGCGATTGAATGCTCTTTAAATAAAGTGTTTGGATCTGAAACACTTGATTATATTGTGGATGAAGGCGTACAAATTCACGGAGGATATGGATTTATGCAGGAGTATGAAGTAGAAAGAGCTTACCGCGATTCCCGTATTAACCGTATTTTCGAAGGAACAAATGAAATTAACCGTTTGATTGTTCCCGGAACTTACCTGCGCAAAGCAATGAAGGGTGAGCTTCCATTGCTTCAAAAAGCACAGGCTCTGCAGGAAGAGCTAATGATGCTGATGCCTGAAGAAGTTGGCGAAGGTACACTTGAGCAAGAAAAATACTTGCTGAAAAATGCGAAAAAAATCGGTTTGATGATTATGGGCCTTGCTGCTCAGAAATATGGCGAAAAACTTCAGCAGGAACAAGAGATCCTTGTGAATATCGCTGACATTGTCAGTGCAGTATATGCAATGGAATCTGCAATCCTTCGAACTGAAAAAGCTATTTCAGTATCAGGAGAAGAAAAAAGCAAGCAAAAACTTCTTTATACACAAGTTTTCTGCCAGGAAGCATTTAACCAAATTGAAGGCCATGCGAAAGAATCCCTTGTAGCAATCGAAAATGGAGATACGCTTCGCATGATGATCTCAGCTCTAAGAAAATTCACACGTCACACTCCAATTAACGTGATTGCGAAGAAACGCGAGATTGCAGCGAAAATTAATGAAGCAAACCGTTATGTAAATTAATAAATTTGAACAAATCAGCCCATCCTATATGGATGGGCTGATTTGTTTTCATAGGAAATATCTCTTCATCATCAAAAAGTGAAGCTAGGAAAAGGAATGAAGAAACTTTCGGCACTTCCTGTTATGCTTGTACAGTTGATTGTGATAATATGTTGATATGGATTGTTGATTTCAGGTGGTGAATACATGAGCCTATCATTTTATTGGTATCCAAAATGCGGTACATGCCGAAAAGCCAAAAAGTGGCTAGAAGACCATAATAAGTCTGTAAATGAGATACATATTGTGGAGCATCCGCCTTCAAAAGAAGAATTGAAATCATTGCAGGAAAAAAGCGGTATTGAATTAAAAAAATTTTTTAATACAAGCGGCCAGAAATACCGTGAGCTTGGCTTAAAAGATAAGCTGCCTCATATGAAGGAAGAAGAGATGCGTGAGATTCTTGCATCAGACGGAATGCTTATTAAGCGTCCTATTACAACTGATGGAAAAAGCGTAACGGTTGGCTTCAAAGAAGAGCAATTTCAAGAAGTTTGGTTATAAAGGGAAGGTCATTGCTGCCTTTTCCATAAATACTAATGAGTAATCTGGAGGGAAATAAAATGAGTACACCAAAAGACTTGCGTTATTCTGAAGAACACGAATGGGTTAAAGTAGAAGGCGATAAAGTACGCGTTGGGATTACCGATTTTGCACAATCTGAATTAGGCGATATCGTATTTGTTGAACTTCCTTCAGTTGGAGACGAAATTAAAGCAGACGAGCCATTCGGCAGCGTCGAATCAGTTAAAACCGTTTCTGAGCTATATGCACCAATCAGCGGCAAGGTTGTTGAAATTAATGAAGACCTTGATGACAGCCCAGAATTCGTAAATGAGTCACCATATGAAAAAGCATGGATGATCGTGATCGAACCGAAAGATGCAACTGAAATTGAAAACCTGATGACTTCTGAGCAATATGAGGAAATGACAAAAGAAGCGTAATAAGCATGATGAATTCTTGACTTGGACAACCTACCAGTAAGGGGGGTGTTCAAGTTGGCTATAGAAAAACAGAGAGTAGAAATAACAAACCGTGTAACTGGAAAGTTTTCTGATGGACAATTTCATTTATATGCAAATGACGAACAAATCGGCCGCATGACATCTGGACCTGATGGGAGCAAATTTGAATTAAAAGAGGGCTATGAACACGATCAGAACCGCTTTTATCAAATGGCAGATATACCTTCAGGAACAACCCAGCAGTATGTTGACTGTGATGACGAAAACGGCTGGTGCTAAGCTTGACGGCAGTGGATTGTTCCACTGCTGTTTTGCGTTTTCTTCAAAAGGGCTTCTTACTTTCTTTATTGCTTATTAAACTTAAGTCCCAGTTAAAGCTAAATGTTGATTCTGTGCTGATTAAGGAGGGAAGGCGCGAGACTCCCGGACCGCCCGCTTAAGATGAGTGCCTGAAGCGGAAATCAGCAGTCAAGTTTAGCAGAACCAAACTTAAAAAATAAGGAAACACCCTTTGTTTAATGAATATAGTAAAGAAATACTCTTTTAACAGGTGATTATATGTCATTAGCTGAGCTGGAAAAAGTAATTATCGTCGAGGGTAAATCAGATAAAAGAAAACTCATGGATGTTATTAATGAAAATGTTGAAATTATTTGTACAAACGGAACCATTAGCCTAACAAAGCTTGATGAGTTAATTGATATTTATTTTAATAAAGATGTTTATGTACTCGTTGATTCGGACGAAGCAGGTGAAAAGCTGAGAAAGCAATTTAAAAGGGAATTCCCGAAGGCCTCTCATTTATATGTCGATAAAATGTACAGAGAAGTTGCTTCAGCACCAGAACAGCATATTGCTTCCATCCTGCTTGGCGCTAATATAGATGTGCAGGCAAAATTTTTATAAGATTGAATGCCATGCACAAATAAAGAGGTGTACCTTTCTTTAAAATGATTGACTTAACGAAACAGGAAATAACTTCTGCAATGACAGACAAAGACCGTTTTATCCTTTATTTGTATACCCCTTTTTGCGGAACATGCCAGCTTGCTAAGCGCATGCTGACTATAGTAGAAGAAACATTGCCTGATTTGGAGCTCTATTCAAGTAATTTGAATTATCTCCCTGAGCAAGCCGCAGCCTGGGAAATTGAAAGTGTTCCTTGTTTGTTAATTTTTCAAAATGGGAAGCCTACAGATAAGGTTTATGGGTTTCAGTCTGTAGAATACTTATATAATTTGCTCAAATAGAGAACGGTCCTTCTTAAGTGCCGTTTTTTTATTTTTAATCAATTGCGAAAAGCAATCAGAAAATAAATAGAACGAATTACATTCATGCTAGACCCTTTTCCGAAAATAGCGAGCCATATCATAAGTAAACCAACAGAAAATAAAAACATGCAGAAAATGATTAATAACATAATCGGCATCCCTATAAGAAAAAAAGTTGGATATTGATTAAAAATGTCGAAAATAGCAAATAAAAGATGGAAATAAGAAAATAAACCTGGAAATGCTCTCAAAAAAGGTCAGGAACTGAATCTTATGTACAAACCCACCTCTTGATTTTGAGTGTTTCTTTGAAAAGTAAAGAGATAAATGTATCCGCAAAACAATAGTGGAAATTAGCAAAAAAATCATCCCCCTGTTAAATAAAAATGTTCCTTAACACGAGTTAAAATCGAAGAAAGCCTCCTATTTTAAGGATCTATATGAAATCGAGTATATCAATGCATTCCGGGTGGAATGCAGAAATGAAGAGTCGATTCATCTTCACGATGCGTATGCAGAATTAACGATAGCTAAATAAATAATAAATAATACCAAAGAACATATAAAACTTTTCACAAAATGAATATTGTATTATTGTTAAATCGTAATGTTTACGATTTAGGGAGGTTTTATTGGATGAAGAAAATTCCCGTGACGGTTTTGAGTGGCTATTGAAATGAGAAACTAATGCAAGGTACCTTTGAATACCAAATTTTGTTAATCTAAGCGTATCATATGTAACATTAGTTGAGAATCCATCTCTACAATCCCTGAAAATGTGTTGAAGTCCATTTGTTTGAGAGCTGGTAACACTTTATGTCTCCAATAAAACAAAGTAACATAATAAAGTCTGCTGATTTACGAAGATGGAAACAATCAAATTGGTTTTTCAACGTTTTCTTTTCTTATATTTTTTGTAGCATTCTAAAAATTCGACATTATATTCTCGTATTTTTGCTTAACAGTTGTCATGTTTTACAACTTTCCACCATGCCTTTTATCACCGACATGAAACATCACAAATCTTCAGTAAACTTAACACGACATTCAGCAGAAATGACATATTTCCCGGAAAATAAATTCCCATGATGAAATTGTCGATGGAAAATAAAAGGAAATTCGAAATGTTTACGGAACTCCTTCATAAAAGGTAATGGAGGAATAGGATGGAACTGGGATTTACCGCTGAAAAAGTGTATGATCCTGCAAGACATGTGAAACCCTTATTAAGGAAATCACCTATCTATTTAAAGCTTTTAGCCAGTGATTCAGAAGACGTTATGTATGTTGAAATTAACCAGGCAGGTATACACCAAAAAAAGTTTGTTCCTGATGTAGATGTGATTTTGATCGGTATTGAAGAAGACTTAATGGATATTTTCAAAGGAGAAGTAAAGCTCCAGGATGGTGTTAATCATAAACGTGTTAAAGCTGAGGGAACGATTCACAATCTCCTCCGGCTGGAATCCATATTGTGGCTTTTAAAAAAATAGTGATCAAAAGAAAAACCGTTTTAGTTGAAATCTTTTTTAATTTGATTTAAAATTAAGAAAATTCAATCGTATTACTTATCAAGAGTGGCGGAGGGAATGGCCCGATGAAGCCCGGCAACCGGTCAATTGACACGGTGCTAATTCCAGCAGAGTGAAATGCTCTGACAGATAAGAAGGGTGAGCGGATGAAAGCCTCTTCTTTGAAGAGGTTTTTTGCATGAATCCGAATTTGTTTGCAGCATAATGTCCAATTTTTACAACTCGAGTGTGTTCAGAACAGCATGAAAATAAGCTTGAACAATGAGAAGGAGGAAGAAAAATGTCAGACAAACAATATCGCCAGGAAACAGTTGGAATTCATGGAGGATTGAATGCGGACCCGATAACAGGTGCGAGAGCTGTGCCCATTTATCAGTCTAATGCCTATTTATTTAACAATACAGATCATGCAGCCAATTTATTTGCTTTGCAGGAACAGGGTTATATTTATACACGAATTCATAATCCGACAGCAACAGTACTTGAGGAGAGAATAGCAGAACTTGAAGGAGGAATCGGGGCGCTTGCCGTTGCAAGCGGGATGGCGGCTATTACTCTTTCCATTTTGAATATTGCAGAAGCTGGTGATGAAGTAGTTGCGGCTTCTACTTTATATGGCGGAACCTATAATTTATTTGCAAACACCCTTCCGAAATATGGTATAAAAACGACCTTCGTCAATCCTTCAAACCCTGAAAATTTCCGCAGTGCTATTACGCCAAAAACAAAGGCTGTATTTGCAGAAACAATTGGAAATCCAAGTTTACTGGTTATTGATATTGAAGCTATAGCAGATATAGCTCATGAATCAAATATTCCGTTAATCGTGGATAACACATTTGGTACCCCTTATTTATGCAAGCCGATCGATTTTGGAGCGGACATTGTTGTCCACTCTGCAACGAAGTGGCTCTTAGGGAATGGAACAACACTTGGGGGAATTATTGTTGATGGCGGTAAATTTAATTGGAATTCTGAAAAGTTCCCTGGATTTGTCACACCTGATCCGAGCTATAACAACCTCGTATATGCTGAAGCACTTGGGGAGGCTGCTTACATAGCAAAAGCAAGGGTTCAGCTGCTTAGGGATTTAGGTCCAGCAATTAGCCCGTTCAATGCCTTTCAATTTACCCTTGGCCTTGAAACTCTGCATGTCAGAATGAAAGAACATATTGCCAATACGAAAAAAGTGGTTGCCTATTTAGAGGAACATCCAGGCGTTGACTGGGTGTTATATCCAGGTCTCGAAAATCATCCTTCAAAGCCGCTTGCAGACAAGTATTTGCCAAAAGGGGCCGGCGCTGTAGCGGTGTTTGGGATATCCGGCGGAAGAGAGGCAGGCAGCGAACTCATCAACAATGTCAAGCTATGGTCGCATGTTGCCAACGTAGGAGATGCGAAGAGCCTGATTATTCATCCTGCGAGCACAACTCATCAGCAGCTTGACCATGATGAGCTGATTCAATCAGGAGTGACGGAAGACCTCATTCGACTCTCTGTAGGGATTGAACACATTGATGATCTGCTTGAGGATTTAGAGCAGGCAATTGAGAAAGCGACAGGAAAAAAATCGGATTACCTTGTGCCTCAGGCATGACAAAACCTTCTGAAAAAACAATTCTAATAGTTGACGGAAGAAAATATCCGTGTTATAATCACCTTCGAACCTAATTAAGCGTATTAATGCGCTAATTGAATAAACGATTGTTCTCTTATCAAGAGAGGTGGAGGGACGTGCCCTATGAAACCCGGCAACCGTCAGTTAATCTGAAATGGTGCCAATTCACTCAAAGCAGCTGGCTGTTTTGAAAGATGAGAGAAAGGCGAAGACTCCTATTCAAGCCTTTCTGCTCATTTGTGCAGAAAGGCTTTTTCTGTTCCCAATCGTTTACTAATTTAAATGCTAAAGAAGGTGATTTAATGATTAAACTATCCGAAGTTTCAAAAACCTATTCTACAAAAACAGGGAATATTACAGCTGTTGACAATGTAAACATTCAAGTTGATAAAGGCGAGATATACGGCATTATTGGATACAGCGGTGCTGGAAAAAGTTCCTTGATCCGCCTGCTCAATGGCTTGGAAAAACCTACTGGCGGGACTGTTGAGGTTGCGGGGAAAAGGATGGATCAGATCGGAGAATCTGGATTAAGAAAAGCACGGCAGCAAATCAGTATGATCTTCCAGCATTTTAATCTCCTCTGGTCCAGAACCGTCAGTGAAAATATTGGGTTTCCTCTTGAAATTGCGGGAGTTCCAAAAGCTAAAAGGCTGCAGCGGGTGAAAGAATTAATTAATCTGGTTGGACTTGAAGGCAGAGAAAATGCCTACCCATCACAGCTAAGCGGAGGACAAAAACAGCGTGTCGGCATTGCGAGAGCGCTGGCCAACAATCCTCAGGTACTCCTTTGTGATGAGGCTACCTCAGCGCTGGATCCTCAAACAACAGATTCAATCTTAGATCTTTTGGTAGATATTAACAAAAGACTTGGCTTGACGATTGTTTTAATAACACATGAGATGCATGTAATCAGGAAAATCTGCCACAGGGTAGCGGTTATGGAAAACGGAAGAATTGTAGAAGAGGGTAAAGTGCTGCAGGTTTTCCAGCGTCCTGAACAGCCAATTACAAAGCGGTTCGTTCAGCAGATTACAGAGCCGGAAGATGCAAAAGAAACCATTGACCTATTGATCAAGCAATATCAGACAGGCAAAGTGGTTCAGCTGACATTTGTAGGAGACTCAACCGGCCAGCCGGTCATTAATGAGCTGATCAGAGAGCACCAAGTGAACGTAAACATTCTTCATGGGAAAATTACTCAGACCCAAAGCGGTGCATATGGAACATTATTTCTTCATCTTGAAGGAGAAGACAGCGAATTGAACCATGCTCTTGTCTTTCTTAAACAGCAGAAAGTAGAAGTGGAGGTGATTCCGAATGCTTAGTCAGCTTTTACCTGACGTGGTTTGGAGTGATCTTTGGAATGCCACCTATGAAACGCTCTATATGACAGTCATTTCCGTTGTGTTTACCTTTGTCCTCGGAATGCTCCTAGGATTGCTTCTGTTTTTAACAGGACGGGGAAACCTGTGGGAAAACAAAGTTTTATATATTATCGTCTCAGCCATTGTCAATGTGTTCCGGTCGATTCCATTCATTATCTTAATCATATTGCTCCTTCCATTTACTAAAATTCTTGTTGGTACCATTCTTGGTGCAGATGCTGCCCTGCCCGCTTTAATTATCGGTGCGGCACCCTTCTATGGAAGAATGGTTGAAATTGCCCTTCGAGAAATTGATAAAGGTGTTATTGAAGCAGCTAAATCAATGGGGGCAAAAACCAGTACAATTATTTTTAAAGTGCTGCTGCCTGAAGCAATGCCTGCTTTAGTATCAGGCATTACCGTAACAGCGATTGCGACTGTAGGCTTTACTGCAATGGCAGGGTTCGTTGGTGCTGGCGGACTTGGGGATTACGCATTCTTAGACGGATTCCAGCGCGACAGCATCCAGGTAACGGCTATTGCCACCGTGTTCATATTGATCATTGTTTTTATCATCCAAATTATTGGAGACTTACTTACTAAAAAACTGGATAAACGCTAGGGGGAAAAAAGAATGAGAAAATTATTATTAACCTTTATTACTGTTTTAACTGTTGCAGCGCTTGCTGCATGCGGCACAAGCGGTGGAGCTGGCCAAAAAGGAACCCTTGTCATTGGGGCATCCAACGTACCACATGCTGAAATACTTGAAAAAGCGGAACCGCTTCTTGAGAAAAAAGGCGTTAAGCTGAAAATTATTAAATTCAAAGACTATGTATTGCCGAACAAATCTTTAGCAAGCAAAGAACTTGATGCCAACTACTTCCAGCACATGCCTTATATGAAGGCCCAAATGGCTGAAAACAAAGATTACAATTTTGTAAATGCAGGCGGTATTCACATTGAGCCGATCGGTGTTTATTCTAAAAAATATAAAAAGCTTGAAGAGCTTCCTAACAACGCCCAAATTATCATGAGTTCTTCTGTAGCCGATCATGGCCGCATGCTGACACTTCTTGAGAGCAAAGGTTTGATTAAATTAAAGCCAGGCGTTGATAAAACAACAGCTACAGTAAAAGACATTGCTGAAAATCCTAAAAACCTTAAGTTTAAAACAGATGTAGAAGCAAGTTATCTTCCTCAAGCTTACAAAAGCGGTGAAGGGGATGCAGTCCTAATCAACACAAACTATGCCATCTCTGCAGGCTTGAATCCTCTTAAAGATGCTATTGCGCTTGAAGGTGCGGATTCTCCATATGTAAACATCATTGCAGTGCGCAAAGGCGACGAGAACAGAAAAGAAATCAAAACACTTGTTGAGGTTCTTCACAGCAAAGAAATTCAAGACTTTATTAAACAAAAATACAAGGGTGCTGTCGTACCAGTCAGCAACTAATTTTTGGCTAACCATTGCAATTTGATTCATAACACCCAGCAAATGTCCATACGGTATGAAGCTTGCGCATATTATAATAGTAGAAAAGAGGGATGCCAACAGGCATTCCTCTTTTTTTTATCCGTTTAATTCTGAAAATTGAGTCCTTTTTCCTTGTGAAGGAAGAGGGATTAGAAATCCTCTTAGGGCCCTTAAGTTTAAATTTTCCGTACATATTGATAGAATTACTTGTGTAAGCGGTGACAAACAGAGGGAAGGTGTGAATAGGAGTGAGAGTTAATTTTAAGAATCTCACCATACAGGTAATCATTGGGATTCTGATCGGGATCGGCGTGGGATTTATTTTTCCATCATTCGGCGTTCAGCTAAAGGTTCTTGCTGACGTTTTTATTAAAATGATCAAAATGGTAATTGCACCGATCATATTCATGACGATTGTCGTTGGGATTGGCGGTATGGGGGATTTAAAAAAGGCAGGGCGCATTGGAGGAAAAGCGCTTATCTATTTTGAGATTGTAACTACGCTGGCCCTTGCAATTGGGATCATTGTTGTCAATCTGGTGCAGCCTGGAGCAGGGATTTCAACAAATTCAGTAAATGAAGGTGATGTTGCACAGTATTCTGAGGCGGCTACCTCTGAAACTAGCCACGGGGTTGTAGGCTTTCTTACTGATATCGTGCCTGATAATGTTGTTAGTGCAATGGCCAGCGGAGATTTGCTTCCTATTCTCTTTTTTGCTGTTTTGTTTGGTGTGTCAGCAGCAGGGTTAGGTGAGAAATCAAAGCCAGTACTAAATTTTTTTGAAAGGCTGACAGATATCTTTTTTGGAATTGTCAAAATTGTGATGAAGGTTTCACCTATAGCTGCAGCTGGTGCCATGGCCTATACAATAGGTCAGTTTGGCCTGGGCTCACTTGTATCTCTTGGAAAATTAATGGGCTCTGTCTATTTAACAATGTTTTTGTTTATTATCGTCATTCTCGGAGGAATCGCGAAATTTTATGGATTCAATATTTTTAAGTTTATTTCTTATATAAAAGAAGAGCTGCTTCTTGTTTTAGGAACATCTTCTTCCGAATCTGCTCTTCCAAGCCTTATGAAGAAGCTCGAGAATTATGGATGTTCTAAGTCTGTTGTCGGACTCGTTGTGCCTACTGGCTACTCGTTTAACTTAGATGGAACATCCATCTATTTGTCCATGGCAGCGATGTTTATCGCACAGGCCTACCATAAAAATCTGTCCCTTGGTCAGACAATTACCTTAATTGCTGTTTTGATGCTAACCTCAAAAGGAGCCGCTGGGGTTACTGGTTCAGGATTCATTACGCTTGCTGCGACCCTTACAGCCTTTCCAATGGTGCCTGTAGCGGGAATTGCCCTGATTATCGGTATAGACCGCTTTATGTCAGAAGCGAGAGCTATTACCAACATTATTGGGAACAGTGTGGCAACAGTCGTCATTTCTAAATCAGAAAATGAATTTCATCCACCTGCTCAGAATAAGACAAATGATTCAGGCATCACGCTGGCTAAATAACTCCAAAAAAGCTGACAGAAGCTCCTTTCTTTGGATCTTTTGTCAGCTTTTTAAAATTCCTTGTAAAGTTATCTGACAAAAGGAAAGAAAGCTATTCCTGCATATGGGATACTCTTCTCAAGGAAGCTGCAAGAGCAGCTATAAAAAAGGAGATGACTTGAAAATGAAAGCACCGGAACTGACAATCCCTTGTGAAATTTCTTCAGGCATTCATCTTAAGAAAATATTGTCTTATGTAGAGAAAATGAGTCAGCTGAACAGCTATATCCTTGTGGAAACAAGCGAAACAACGGTTAATGCAAAAAGCTTATTGGGTATGAGCATTCTGGCTGCAAGTTTGACAGGAAGCTGCAAGGCGGTTTTGAGAGCATCCGGCCCAGATGCAGAAAAGGCGCTGAAGGACCTTGAATTGCTGCTCTCAGGAAGCTTTTATGAGACGGCAGCAGTACCATCATAAAACGTTCCTTTAGATATGCTGAAATTTTTCTAGGAATAGAGGGGTTTCCATTTCTGCATACTATGGAAGACATTCTGCGGAAAATGGAGATGAATAACTGTGGAACATATGGAGCCCCGCAATACAACGGAAGCTGTGCTGCTTGGATATAAAAAAGGCCTTGGAATGTTTACAGAAAAAATGCCTGATCTTGCCCACCATTATAATGCTTTTACAGAAGCTTGCTTTAATGAAGGGGAGCTATCCCAGAAACAAAAACAGCTGATTGCTCTTGGAATCAGCATTTTCTCTCAGGATGAATATTGCATTATTTACCATACAAAAGGGTGTCTTGATAACGGAGCAACAGAAAAAGAAATACTTGAAACTGTCGGCGTATCAGCTGCATTCGGCGGCGGAGCTGCCATGAGTCAGTCTGTAACGCTTGTTCAGGAATGTATAACAGAATTAAATCAATTAAGGCAATAGTCTTTAGAAAATTGAAAAAGTGGCCAAAATGGAAGCATATCTGCGGAATTTTGAATTTCAGGTTTTCTGGAAGATCAGCTGGGGGAATAAGAGCAGTGATTAGTGAAAATCAGTTTATATCAAGTTTGAATTATTTTCACGATCTGATAGGATTAAAATTGTGCTCTAAAAATTCGAAAGGGTTGATTCACTATTTCTGACCAAGAGAAGCTCGACCTTGATTACACTCAAGAGATGGAAAAAGCGATGCAGCAAGCTCACGGGATCGGTTACGCAGAATACAGCAGAAAGCTTGATAGTCGCTTAAAAGTCGAGCGCGAAAGACAAGCAGATTTTGAAAAAAGCCAGCAAGTACTTGCAGAAATTGAGCGCAAAGTACACCGATAATAGATAATGGATCAACACCTGAAGAACCGACCTATTGGCCGGTTCTTTTCCGTTTGGCATGCAAAGAATTCAAATTCAAAAATAGATGATACTATAAAAGAGACTCCTGAATAGAACCTGGTGAAAATGTTGTATTCAGATTTAATTTGTTATAAGATTAGAATGAGAATAAATTGAGAATGAGATCTTGGCAAATTTTATAGATCATGGAGGTATTTTTTATGGCGGGTTCAACTCTTATCATTAAAGATCTACACGTTGCGATTGACGGGAAAGAGATACTCAAGGGTGTAAATCTTGAAATAAACAGCGGTGAGTTTCATGCAATCATGGGACCAAATGGAACAGGTAAATCCACTTTGTCTTCAGCGATTATGGGCCATCCTAAATATGAAGTAACACAAGGCAGCATCACACTTGATGGTAAAGATGTTCTTGAAATGGAAGTTGATGAGCGCGCTCGCGCAGGTCTTTTTCTTGCGATGCAATATCCAAGTGAGATCAGCGGTGTAACGAATGCAGACTTCCTGCGTTCATCGATCAATGCACGCCGCGAAGAAGGCGAAGAAATTTCTCTAATGAAATTCATTCGTCAAATGGATCAAAAAATGGAATTCCTTGAAATGGATCCTGATATGGCTCAGCGTTACTTAAATGAAGGCTTCTCAGGCGGTGAGAAAAAACGCAACGAGATCCTTCAGTTAATGATGATCCAGCCTAAAATTGCCATTTTGGATGAAATCGACTCAGGACTTGATATAGATGCTTTAAAAGTTGTTTCCAAAGGAATCAACGAAATGCGCAGCGAAGATTTCGGCTGCTTAATCATCACTCACTATCAGCGCCTACTAAATTACATCACTCCAGATAAAGTGCATGTTATGATGCAAGGCCGCATTGTAAAATCAGGCGGTCCGGAACTTTCTCAGCGTCTGGAATCTGAAGGCTATGATTGGATTAAACAAGAACTTGGCATAGAAGACGAAACAGTTGGACAAGAAGCGTAAGCGTTAGGGGGACTCACTTTGGAAACGAAAATCAAGTATGACAGAGATACCATCTCAAGCTTTTCCAAAGAGCTTGGCGAACCGGAATGGCTGAAAAACCTTCGCTTGCAATCACTTGAAAAAGCTGAAGATTTGTCATTGCCAAGACCGGATAAAACCAAGATCAGCCATTGGAATTTCACGGAATTTGATCAGCTCAGCGTTAAAAGTGAGCCATATCAATCCTTGAATGAGCTTGAAGATGCGATTAAAGCATTGATTGATACGGAAAATGAAAACAACAACTTATACATTCAGCGTGATAATACACCGGCCTACCTTACTCTTTCTGAGGAAGCGAAGGCAAAAGGTGTAATTTTCACAGATATTCATACAGCTGCCCGCAAGCACAGCAACCTTCTGAAGAAATACTATATGACAGATGGAGTTAAAGCAGATGAGCATAAATTGACAGCTCTTCACGCTGCTTTAATGAATGGCGGGACATTTGTTTATGTACCAAAAAATGTGGAGCTGGAAAACCCGCTTCAGGCTGTTTTTGTTCATGAAACGCCATCTCTGTCTATGTTCAACCATGTTCTAGTTGTTGCTGAAGAGAGCAGTTCTGTCACATATGTTGAAAACTACATTTCTTTAAATGAAGCTGAAGGTGCGGTTTTTAATATTGTTACGGAGGTTTTTGCTAATACAAATGCGAAGGTTGCTTATGGCGCTGTGGATAACCTGTCTAAAGGAATTACAACGTATGTTAACCGCCGCGGAGTTGCAGGCCGTGATGCCCGCATTGAATGGGCTCTTGGACTAATGAATGATGGAAATACTGTTTCTGAAAATGTGACGAATCTCGTTGGAGACGGGTCATTTGGAGATACAAAAACCGTTGTTGTCGGCAGGGGGGAGCAAACCCAAAACTTCACAACGAAAATAGTCCATTTCGGCAAGCATTCAGAAGGATATATTCTGAAGCATGGCGTTAACAAAGACAGTGCTACTTCCATCTTTAACGGAATCGGCAAAATTGAATTTGGGGCTTCCAAATCAAATGCCGAGCAGGAGTCACGCGTTTTGATGCTTAGTGAAAAAGCCCGCGGAGATGCAAATCCGATTCTTTTGATTGATGAAGATGATGTAACAGCAGGGCATGCGGCATCTGTTGGACGCGTTGACCCAGTTCAGCTTTATTATCTAATGAGCCGAGGAATTTCCAAGGCAGAAGCAGAACGCCTTGTAATATTCGGGTTCCTTGCTCCAGTTGTGAAGCAGCTTCCTATTGAAGGGGTTAAAAAGCAGCTGATAAGTGTAATTGAAAGGAAAGTTAAGTAATGAATATCAAGGAAATCCGGCAACTGTTCCCGATTTTAGACCAGCAGGTTAACGGAAAAGACCTTGTTTATTTAGATAGCTCGGCCACTTCCCAAAAACCGTTTCCTGTTATTGAAGCAGTTTCAACTTACTATAAAGAATACAATTCAAATGTGCATAGAGGCGTTCATACTCTTGGCACTAGGGCTACTGATCAATATGAAGGGGCAAGGGAAAAAGTCCGCAAGTTTATCAATGCCTCTTCTATTGAAGAAGTTATTTTTACCCGCGGAGCTACAACAGCATTGAACTTTGTTGCATCAAGCTATGGCCGTGCCAGCCTTAAACAAGGTGATGAAATTGTCATCACTTATATGGAGCACCATGCCAATATCATTCCTTGGCAGCAGGCTGCAAAAGCAACAGGAGCTACGCTGAAATACATTCCATTGCAGGAAGATGGCACAATCTCTCTTGCGGATGTAGAAGCAACGGTAACCTCTAACACGAAAATTGTAGCTGTTATGCAAGTATCGAATGTCCTTGGTACGATCAATCCAGTGAAAGAAATTGCTAAAATCGCCCACCAGAGCGGAGCAGTAATGGTCGTTGACGGTGCGCAAAGTACACCTCACATGAAAGTGGATGTACAGGACCTTGATTGTGATTTCTTTGCTTTTTCTGCCCATAAAATGTGCGGACCGACTGGAGTAGGCGTTTTATACGGCAAAAAAGCATTACTTGAAAATATGGAGCCTGCTGAATTTGGCGGAGAGATGATCGACTTTGTTGACCTTTATGAGTCAACATGGAAAGAGCTTCCGTGGAAATTCGAAGCAGGAACTCCAATCATTGCAGGCGCTATCGGACTTGGAGCTGCCATTGATTTTCTGGAAGATATCGGTCTTGAAAATATTTATAAACACGAGCATTCACTTGCTGAATATGCTCTTGATAAACTGTCTGGTACAGAAGGTCTGACGATTTACGGGCCGAAAGAACGTGCTGGCATCTTAACGTTTAACCTGGAGGATGTCCACCCTCATGATGTAGCGACAGTACTTGATGCAGAAGGCATCGCAGTACGCGCAGGACATCATTGTGCCCAGCCGCTAATGAAATGGTTAAAAGTGTCTGCAACTGCAAGAGCGAGCTTTTACCTGTATAATACAGAAGAAGAGGTCGATAAACTTGCTGATGCTTTAATCAGAACAAAGGAGTACTTCACAAATGTCTTTTAATGGGAGTCTTGACAGTCTTTATCGTCAAGTTATCATGGATCATTACAAGAACCCCAGAAATAAGGGTTCACTAGAGGACAGCCTGACAATTGATATGAACAACCCAACCTGCGGAGACCGCATCCATTTAACACTTCAAGTGAACGATGGAAAAGTTACAGATGCAAAATTTGATGGGGAAGGCTGCTCTATTTCGATGGCTTCCGCCTCCATGATGACACAGGCAATCAAAGGCCAGGATATTGAAACAGCACTTAAACTTTCAAAAAGCTTTTCAAATATGATGCAGGGAAAAGACTACGATGATTCAATCGACCTTGGAGATATTGAAGCATTGCAAGGTGTTTCCAAATTCCCGGCCCGTATTAAATGTGCAACGCTGGCGTGGAAGGCCATGGAAAAAGGCATCCGCAGCCAGGAAGAAACTAATTGAAGGAGTGAAGACGAATGGCTAAAAAAATGCCTGAAATCGGCGATTACAAATATGGCTTTTCTGACAGAGACGTCTCCATCTTCCGTTCGCAGCGCGGCTTGACTAAGGAAATCGTAGAAGAAATTTCCCGCATGAAAAAAGAGCCAGAATGGATGCTGGATTTCCGTCTGAAATCATTGGAGCATTTTTACAAAATGCCAATGCCGCAATGGGGCGGTGACTTGGCTGCACTGAACTTTGATGAAATTACGTACTACGTAAAACCGTCTGAGAAATCTGAACGTTCATGGGATGAAGTACCAGAAGAAATCAAGCAGACTTTCGATAAACTTGGTATCCCTGAAGCAGAACAAAAATACCTTGCAGGTGTTTCTGCACAGTATGAATCAGAAGTTGTTTATCACAATATGAAAGAAGATCTTGAAGAAATGGGGATCGTCTTCAAAGATACAGACAGCGCTCTGAAAGAAAATGAAGATATTTTCCGCGAGCACTGGGGTAAAGTGATCCCTCCAACTGACAACAAATTTGCTGCATTGAATTCTGCAGTATGGTCAGGCGGATCCTTTATCTATGTACCAAAAGGCGTTAAAGTAGATACTCCGCTTCAAGCATATTTCAGAATCAACTCTGAAAATATGGGCCAATTTGAACGTACCCTAATTATTGTTGACGAAGAGGCTTCCGTTCATTACGTTGAAGGCTGTACAGCTCCAGTTTATACAACAAACTCTCTTCACAGTGCGGTTGTAGAAATTATCGTTAAAAAAGGCGGCTACTGCCGTTATACAACGATTCAAAACTGGGCGAATAACGTGTTCAATCTCGTAACAAAGCGTGCTGTAGCTGAAGAAAACGCAACAATGGAATGGATCGACGGAAATATCGGCTCCAAGCTGACGATGAAATATCCAGCTGTTATCCTTAAAGGTGAGGGAGCTCGCGGAATGACTCTTTCCATTGCTATGGCAGGAAAAGGTCAGCATCAGGATGCCGGAGCAAAAATGATCCACTTGGCGCCTAATACGTCTTCAACCATCGTGTCAAAATCCATCTCAAAACAAGGCGGTAAAGTAACATACCGCGGTATCGTTCACTTTGGACGCAAAGCTGAAAACGCCCGCTCCAACATTGAGTGCGATACATTGATCATGGATAACAAATCAACTTCTGATACGATTCCTTACAATGAAATCCTGAACGACAATATTTCATTGGAGCATGAAGCGAAAGTTTCTAAAGTATCTGAAGAACAATTATTTTATCTCATGAGCCGCGGTATTTCCCAAGAAGAAGCGACTGAAATGATCGTAATGGGCTTCATCGAGCCATTTACGAAAGAGCTTCCAATGGAATATGCCGTTGAAATGAACCGATTGATTAAGTTTGAAATGGAAGGTGCTATTGGTTAATATAAATGCAGGCTGACCCGGGTTTTTTTGGGTCAGTTTTTTTGTCTGGTCTGTCCCCAATAAACTAGGGGCTCCTGTCCCCTGATCTATTACCGTAATAAAGCTATGTCCCCATTAATGAGAATCCTATATATATCAGCATTTATAGATGCCGTGTCTCTGTCCTTCAGCTAATTAACGGAACAGGGGACAGATTCAGGAAAGCAGACACCTGACCCCCATGTCTCTAATAAGTTAAAGCTGTGTCCCTATTCAGCACAAGCTATTGTAAATAAAGGCTCTAAGAACCCCTCTCCCTGTCCCTTTATGTATTAACGCAAAAGGGGACAGGAGCCACCAAATAATGGGGACAGACCCCAAACACCAATCAACACCAACACCTAAAATAAATAACCTAAAAAAAACAGCTCGCCATCATACCGGCGAGCTGCTTTCATTTCCTTCAAGTTCTTCCTTTTCCTTCGGCTGTTCCTTTTCCATCTGTTCGCTGATTTTCAGGCCAACATAGACAAATGCTACGGCCATTAATGCTGAAAATCCCCAGCCGTAAATTTTCATGTAAAAAAGAATTTTATCATAATGGGAAATCCCGAATGTCTGAATAAGATAAGCTCTTAACCCTCCGCTGATCAAGCTCCGGGCCGCAAAAAGGAAGCTGACGATATAAAATAGAGGGAGCAATTTTTTAGATTTGTATACTTCCCTGCTTTTTTCGCGTTCATATCCTTGCAATGCAGCAATATCCGCCATAAGATAAAGGGCGAACGGCTTTCTAATAAGCATAGTCATGAGCCAGAATAGGCCAAATCCAAAAGCAAGATAAACATTGTTCCATTGCATGCGCTGGGCATTTTGTGAAATCAAGTCTACAATTGTTGTAATGGACATGCTTGTCATAATGAACAGCCCTGTCACATTAAACTGTTTGTCCGCAAAAAAACGGTATACTGTGTAGACAAGTCCTGGAGCCGTTGACAGCAGCATGGCGTAATAGCTGCCAAGCGGAGCTTGTCCGAATTTCCAGATGAAATAGGGTAAAGCAAGATAAAATAAGATGTCTCCGATCATGAGAGACTTTTTCATTTACATACCTCCTCCAACATGTCCATGATAACATAAATTACATATATACAATGTGTTTTCTTTTAAGCAGGCTGTTTTCGCAAAGCTTGTTGCTATTCGTATATGTATACATGAAGATAAGCTTTGTGGCATCTTTTCTTAAGGCTGTTTTCGCAGAGATTGTTGTTTTTCGTACATGCTTTTATCACACATTTAGACTAGCATCGGGGCATCTTTTCTTAAAGTTTTTGCTTGCCATCCCAAAGGTTGCGAGGACTAAATATAGGGTCATGAGCAACAAAGTTTAAGAAAAGAGCCTTTCTTAAAATTATCAGGTGTATAAAATTCATTTAATTTAGGGGGAAATGTTTAAAAAGAGCCTTAATACCAGACTTTATTATGAGGAATTGTCCATTTTTCAGTATTCAGGCGCCCGCTAAAGAAGCGACCTCTTTTCTCATAAAACTGGGTAAATATAAAATATGATAGAATGAAAATAGGGGTGAATGCCATGATATATATAGGTGTTACAGGCTGGGGAGACCACTGCAGCATCTACCCTGATGGTATCCCGGCTTCTGATAAATTAAAGGAATATAGCGGCCATTTTCCGACTGTGGAAGTGGATGCGAGTTTTTATGCCGTACAGCCTGAGAAAAATATGAAAAAGTGGGTTAAGGATACTCCTCACAACTTTCAATTTATTGTGAAAGCCTATCAGGGAATGACAGGACATCAGCGGGGGGAAATCCCTTTTGAAAGCAAGGAAGAGATGTTTGAAGCGTTCAAGAAGTCTCTTACGTCTTTCCAAGAAGCTGAAAAGCTTGCTATGGTATTGTTTCAATTCCCGCCATGGTTTGATTGTACGAAAGAAAATGTTGATTATTTAAGATGGTGCAAAGAACAAATGAACGGCACTCCATGCGCACTTGAATTTCGAAATAGATCCTGGTTTGAGGGTACATATTATGAAAAGACGCTGACCTTTATGAAGGAAGAAAATTGGATTCACAGCATTTGCGATGAGCCTCAGGCAGGTGAAGGCTCCATTCCTGAAGTCCTAATACCGACTGATTCAAATAAAACCCTGGTCAGGATGCATGGCCGAAACATTCACGGGTGGAAAAAGCCCGTAAAGGGAAAAGAATGGCGGGAAGTCCGCTATCTTTATAAATATAATAAACAGGAGCTTATGGAGTGGCAGGAAAAGCTCAAAACTCTTGAAAAATCATGCAAGGATATTTATCTGGTTTTTAATAATAATTCCGGTGGGGATGCCGCGGAAAATGCTAAAATGCTGCTTGATCTTATGGATATCAGCTATGAAGGACTGGCACCGCACCAGCTTGATTTATTCAGTTAACAGGTAGAGGGGTATTTTAATGGAATGGATATTGCTTATTCTGATAGGATTCCTTGCCGGTACGATTGGAAGCCTTGTCGGACTAGGCGGGGGAATTATCATCGTTCCGGCTTTACTGTTTCTTTCAGCGGGTACTGGTTTACTATCAGGCATTAATCCGCACATAGCCGTTGGAACGTCCTTAATCGTCATTATTTTCACTGGCCTTTCTTCAACTCTTACCTATATGAAAAAGAAAATTGTGGATTATAAAAGCGGCCTGATTTTTTTTATTGGCAGCGGACCAGGAAGTATATTAGGGGCATGGGTTAACAAAATTTTTAATTTAGCGTCGTTTTCGTTATGGTTCGGAATTTTTATGATTTTTGTTTCAATCGTGCTTATTTTAAAGGATAAAATTAAACCACTTGATCAATCCGGTAAAAAGGGTTTTACAAGAACGTTTACAGATGTAAAAGGAATGGTTTATACTTATTCATTTCAGCCTGTATTAGGCATTCTCATTGCTTTTTTAGCCGGATTTTTTGGAGGGCTTTTTGGTATTGGCGGAGGTTCACTCATGGTGCCTGTGATGATCATCTTTTTTTTGTTTCCTCCGCATGTGGCAGTGGCTACTTCGATGCTTATCATTTTTTTGTCTTCCATCACGAGCTCAATTACACACGTCTTTTTCGGAAACGTCAACTGGCTTTATGCCCTTGTGTTAATCCCGGGAGCTTGGTATGGAGGAAAAGCAGGCGCCCTGTTAAATATGAGACTGGAAAGCAAAACAATTGTAAATCTATTGCGGATTGTATTGATTATCGTAGGAATCAGACTGATTTATCAAGGCGTCAGCTGATCTTGCCGGGTTTTTAGAGATGTAAGGAGAGAATCGTTAAATGGACAAGCTTCATATCTACCATGTCAATGATTTGCATAGCCATTTTGAAAATTGGCCAAAAATTGCCGGATTTTTAAATAGAAAGAAATACGAACATAACCGTTCGGGTGAGCAGTATCTTCTTTTGGACATAGGGGACCATGTGGACAGGTTTCATCCTATGACGGAGGCCACACTCGGAAAATTTAATATTGAATGTTTGAACAAGCTTCAATTTGATGGTGCGACGATAGGGAACAATGAAGGGATTACCCTTCCCCATGAAGCTCTTGACACGCTTTATGAGGAGGCTGAATTTCCTGTTATTTTATCAAATCTCTA
Organism: Chryseobacillus diguaensis; assembly: GCF_049220665.1. Classification (NCBI taxonomy): domain Bacteria; kingdom Bacillati; phylum Bacillota; class Bacilli; order Caryophanales; family Bacillaceae; genus Chryseobacillus; species Chryseobacillus diguaensis. Next base: position 212,662 of record NZ_JBMKNV010000005.1, on the reverse strand, counting down.
TAAAAAAAACGGAACCAGACCTGAGTGGGTAAGGCCATATGAGTATGTCGAGCTTGAAAACGGGATGACCATTGCCCTGCTTGGTGTAACGGTTTTTTATCAGACTTTTTATGATTTATTGGGATGGAAGCTGAAGGATCCATTTGAAAGTCTGAAAGAGACCATTTCAGAAGTGAGGGAAAAAGCAGATTATATCATTTTGCTGTCTCACTTGGGCATAACAGACGATGAAGTAATTGCTGAACAATTTCCGGAAATAAATCTTGTTCTTGGGTCGCACACCCATCATCTGCTTGAGGAGGGGAAGCGGGTGAATGAGACGCTTCTTTGCGGAGCAGGCAAGTATGGAACTCATGTCGGTTACGTTGAGCTTGGCTTTGATTCTGTTAAGAAAAAAGCAGTGAAGGAAAAAGCATCCGTTTATTCGATAGAAAAAGAGCCTGAATGCGAAAAAACAGTCAAAGAATTAGCTATTGCTCAAGCAGGGGTAAAGGAAAAACTTTCACAGCCTGTCGCGTTTGTTAAGGAAGAGCTAGAACTGGATTGGTTCAACGATTCGCCTTTTGGAAGCCTATTGGCCCAGGCTCTAAGGGAATGGTGTGACGGGGAAGTGTCAATGGTTAACGCGGGCATGCTGCTCGAACCGCTTCCAGAAGGTGAAGTAACGATTGGAGATCTTCATAGAATATGTCCTCATCCCATTAATCCTTGCAAGGTTTATTTAAAGGGTGAGGTCATAAAGGAAGTCATTTCACAGGCTGTCACAAGGGAAATGGAAGAACTGAAGCTGAAAGGACTTGGCTTTAGAGGCAAAATTATGGGGAAAATGATTTTTGATGGAATTGAGGTTTCAACTAAAACTCTTGAAGACGGAAAAAGGCATGTGACATCAATCCATGCGGGCGGAGAGCTTTTGGATCTTGAAAAAACGTATACAGTAGCAACGGTTGATATGTATACTCTAGGGCCTCTGTATCCTGAAATCAGCCATGCGGAAAAGAAAATTTTTTATATGCCAGAATTCTTAAGGGACTTGCTTGCCTGGAAACTGAAAAAAATAGCGTCTCCAGAGTATTGAACATATTTTGAACCAAAACATCTCTCATAAATCCTTCCTTTGCTCTCATAGAGTGTAAAAGGAAGGAGTTGTGCCCTAATGATTACCATGAAGCCCGTTGTCATTAAAGGCAGCATGTTTACTGCTGTATCCGTACAGCTGCCAAAAACGAATTTTATGACCATCTCTAATGATAAAGGATATATTGCATGCGGCGCACTGGATGTTGGTTTATTAAATGACAGACTGAAGGAAAGAAAAATCGTTGCAGGACGTGCCGTTTCTGTCAGAACAATTGAAGAACTTTTAGAGGCACCGCTCGAATCAATTACAGCAGAAGCTGAGAAGCTTGGTATTTCAGTTGGTATGACAGGAAGAGATGCGCTTGAAAAAATGTGCTGATCATAGGCTTCAGCTAAAATTAGTGAGTAATTCCCTTCTTTTAAGCATAAATATAGCTTGTAAAGGAGGGAGTTATTTTGGCTAAATTTCGCCGCTTGAAGCGAAAAGGACCTTTGCCTTTTCGGTATGTGCTTCTTTTATCTTTTGTCCTGTTCCTTTTTTCTACTGCTGCAGGAATCTATATTATTAATAAAGAAATTAGCCCCACCCTCATCCGGATTGCGGAAATCGAAACAAAAAGAATTGCAAGTCTTGTGATCAACAATGCTATACAGGATGAAATGGAAAAAAACGTTGATACCAAGAATTTAATTGTAATGAAAAGAGATAAATCAGGCAAAGTGACCGATACGAGTTTTGACTCTCAATATGTTGTGAAAATGATGACAGGCATCACAGGAAATATCCAAAAATATTTAAGAGAAGCTGAAAAAGGGAATATGGCAGCACTTGAGAACAAAAAGATAAACGATCTGGAATATACAAGTAAAAGCGATGGCATTATTTCATACATACCAATTGGCCAGGCAACAAACAATGCGCTTCTTGGAGGGCTTGGACCGATGGTGCCTGTCCGTTTCTTTGTAAAAGGCGACGTGTTTCCTGATGTAAAAACAAATGTGAAACAATATGGAATTAACAATGCTCTTTTTGAAATTTCCATAAGTGTCAAAGTGGATGTGGAAGTGGTTATCCCATTTGCGACAAAAGCATTTACTGTCACAACCAATGTTCCTGTCATTTTGAAAGCTGTCCAGGGCGATGTACCGGAATATTTTAATGGAGGCGACGGAGGCTCTCCTGCTCTGGAACTCCCGGGAAGCTCAAAATAAAAGCTGATGGAATCCCATCAGCTTTTACGTTTTTTAAGAGCTTTTCTTTCAGTACCCTCCCACATTCTTAAATGCGGGTAAGGATCAAATGACCATTCTGTTTTCCCGTTGTCCTTGTACATTCCGTAATGAAGATGAGGAGGGAATTTTCCGGCTGTTCCCGGTGGCCCATAGCCTGAGCTTCCTACTGAACCGATCACTTGTCCCGGCTTCACGATTTGTCCCTCTTCCAATCCTTTTGCAAACCCATTTAAATGCGCATAATAATGATACGTATTATTGAAATCGCGTATTCCTACCCGCCAGCCGCCAAAACGGTTCCAGCCCTTCATTTCAATTATGCCGTAGCAGGTAGAACGGACAGACACGCCGTAATGGGCAAAAATGTCCGTTCCTTCATGAATTCTTCTTCCGCCCCATCCCCGTGCATCGCCCCAAGTGCTGCGATAGCTGTAATCTGACCCAAGAGCGACGGGGAACGCTCGTTCATTTAAATCAAATCGCTTTAGCTTTTTAATCAGCTTCATGTGACCCATAATAATCCCTTCAGATTTGTCTCTTTGGTAATAATCCCATAATCCGATTTTAAGGTTATCCATTCCGTGTCCATAGGAAGAAAGGAATTTGGCAAAGGTGTAAAGGGAGTCCAGGTCATTTTTTTGATCAGCGATACCGTCTCCATTTCCGTCCTGGCCAATTCCTCCAAACATCCGGATTGTAGCAGGATTATCATCAAATTCTTTCGGATTTAGAGGTCCGCTCCACAAATCGGATGGTATATATAAACCTGTCAGGCCGGTTTGTTTAGGGAGATCTTTTCTTGAACGGCGCACATTTTTTTCAAACTGATCGACTGCACCAAGGAGATACCAAGGGACTTTCGTTTTCGTTTCCACTAGCTTGTACAGCTTCTTCCGTTCTATATTCATCTGTCCGTCATCCAGGCTGAGAGCCGAAACGGAGCAGGGAAGGAGAAGTGTAAAAAGAGCAATAAGGATAAAGGCATTTCTCATCTCTGGAAGCTCCTTTCAGATAAAAATGCATATCTATAGTTTGGTGCCCTGGTCTCTGTTTCATGTTTAGAAAATGTTAGTAAATCCCGGATTGCTTCCCCTTGTCCTAGCTTCCTTCCATATGTTAAAGTGACTAGTGTACATTGCTTTATGCAGGTGCTGATTTTGGATGAAGTGGATACGTTTCCATCTGCTTTAATATAACGATCAACAGACTACATAATGGAGATGATCTTGTTGGCAAAAAAAGAAGAATATTTGCGCAAGCCGGAATGGCTGAAGATAAAGCTTAATACGAACGAGAACTACACAGACTTGAAAAAAATGATGAGGGAAAAAAATCTTCATACCGTTTGTGAAGAAGCAAAATGCCCGAACATTCATGAGTGCTGGGCAGTCAGAAGAACAGCTACATTTATGATTCTTGGATCTGTTTGTACCCGTGCATGCCGTTTTTGCGCAGTAAAAACAGGCCTTCCTACTGAGCTTGATTTGCAAGAGCCGGAACGCGTAGCCGATTCTGTTGCTCTTATGAATCTGAAGCACGCTGTTATTACAGCCGTTGCAAGAGACGACTTGAAAGACGGAGGTTCAGCTGTTTTTGCAGAAACAGTCACAGCAATCAGAAGAAAAAGCCCTTTTACTACTATAGAAGTTCTTCCATCTGATATGGGCGGAGTTTACGAAAACCTGAAAACTCTAATGGACACTCGGCCTGATATATTGAACCATAACATCGAAACCGTTCGCCGCCTTACTCCAAGAGTCCGCGCACGTGCGACTTATGAACGTTCACTTGAATTTTTGCGCCGTTCAAAAGAAATGCAGCCTGATATTCCTACAAAGAGTTCTCTAATGATCGGTCTTGGCGAAACGAAAGAAGAAATTATTGAAACAATGGATGATCTAAGAGCAAATCACGTTGACATCATGACAATCGGTCAATATTTGCAGCCTACGAAGAAGCATTTAACTGTTCAAAAATACTACCACCCTGATGAGTTCGCAGAACTGAAAGAAATTGCTATGAGCAAAGGCTTCAGTCACTGTGAAGCAGGACCTCTTGTGCGCTCTTCCTACCATGCGGATGAGCAGGTAAATGAAGCAGCCAAACAAAAACAAGCTAATGCCTAATGAGAGACCGCCCTTTTGGCGGTCTTTTCATTTACGCAAACCAGTTAATCCATTTCCAGCCCTTTAGGATTTTCTGTTTTATTTCTGTTTACATCCTGATTCATTTCCCCTGGTCCTTCATTATTGGGATTTTGTCCGCAGCCTATCCGTTTTCCTTGAGGATATTTCAGCATTTCCCGAATTGTCACTTCTGTGATGCCATCCATGTTTTTCGTATTTGTATCCATGCGGCTGTACGCTTCAAGCTGTTTAATGATAACAGGGTTGTCCGCCACATAAATATGAAAGTAGGAAGGAATGACAGACAGAGCTGTTCTTTTCACTTGATCGGCTGTTTGAGACCTGTTTTTTGTATCAGTCTGGTAAGCAATCATCACTTCCTCATCCGTGACGAGTGTAGCTGCATCATTTACATTGGGAAGCTGAACAGCCATGCTGGAGATAATATGGGCAACCTGTTCTCTGTTGATCGCATGAACTTCTGCTGATTTTCCGTTTCTGGTTATTTCCTTTTTGGTTTGCCTGACATACCCGAAGTTTGTCATTTTGCCTTCTTTTTCATTCGGAAGACCTTTTTCGTTATACATATCCGTTCTGTCAGAAACATTTATTGTATTACCGCTTTTGTGAAGCATCTCGCGCTCTCCAGCATCATGCTGCATTTGGCAAGCGGCCAATGCAATAAAGCTTATCAGCAAAATCATCATATTTTTAAATTTCATCATTTCTCTGCCTCCTCATTGATAGAATGACCAGCATCGTTCTTTTGTAACTTAGCAATTGATGGAGAATAGGAAATCGGATATTATTAGGTATAATGGGTGTAAAAGGGGTGAAAAGGATGATTAGTGTACAAAACCATTGCTTCGAGGTTGTGAATGATGTCAGGAACGGATTTAATGAAGAAGCCTTTAAAGCAAGATATTCTGACATATTAAACAAATATGATTATATCGTTGGAGACTGGGGATACAATCAGCTTCGCCTTAAAGGATTTTTTAGCAATGATAATCAAAAGGCTACTTACGATACAAAAATCAGTACACTTGATGAATACATATATGAATATTGTAATTTTGGCTGTGCTTATTTCGTATTAAAGAAAATAAAAAATAAAAATGCCGTATAGCAGCTGCTATCGGCATTTTTATTTTGTGTTTTTCACTTAGCTCCTGGATGATAGGGAGGCTCATCGCTTTTTTCAGGATCGTCATGTGTCGGATGGGCTCCTGGATGCTTTCTTTCTAAATTCTGATGCAAAGACTTGTATTCGTAGTTAAAGGCACTATAATAACGCTGGCCTTCTTCCCATGGCGAGGTTTTATTGACAACTGGCTCATCCTTCCCTCTTGGAGCTCCGTACGGGCCTTCTGGTGTAATCTCGGGTGTTACGTAATGATGCATATTCTCAACGTTTGAAAAATCGGTGTACTTTTCTTCCTTTTTGTCCTTCAAATGAATCACCTTCGGGCTTCAGCTTTTCTGGCTGGTAGTAGATCGCCATAGTTTATTTTTAGGCCAGAAGGCTTTTTTTATTCCAGGCTATTTCCTTAAACTTTGCGCTTTTCCTTTGAAAACAGCCGTCCGCCTATACGGCTTCATAAAGAAAATCACGAAGCTCTTCTGCTTCCACAGAAGTCAGATTGAATTCTGCTTCAAGGTAGCCATCTGTTTGTAAATCATCATCTCCAATAATCGCAAAACGATTGCTTTGAATATCGAGGATAATGGATTTGCCATAGTACCGGTCAGTCTGCAAAATGGCAAGATCGAATCTCCTGTTTTCTCCCATAAAGCTTACATAGCGTGTTTTAGTTTCTGCAACCTCATCATACAAAAAGAACCGTTCCATTCGAATCATCTCCTTATTTCCATTTTTTTCTTAAGCATACCACGGTTTATAGGATCAATTAACAGCCATATTTATTGTTTTTAAAACGGTTCTTTGAACAATACCTGTTTAGGTTGATTGGAGCAGCAGGTGCGAGCATCCTGAGACGGAAATCAACTATTCGCAATCCTTTTAAAAATATATTTGAAGACTTATTTGGGGTTTATTCATAAATTTGGCTTTAAAGTGAAATGTTTACAAGAAAAAAGTCGAATATTCGTGTTTTGTGATAAGATAGTAGTACTTATAAGGTATTAGCCAGAAGGGTTGAGAAGATGACAAGCGGTTTATGGACATTGCACAGCAAAAGGTTAAGAAAATGGAGTAAACTTCTTTTGCCAACGAAGCATTTGCGTTATTATCCCCCACAGTTTGTCCTCCGCAACCCCGTTTTGGAAGGTGTATATTCTGCTGTTTCAAATGGGAAAAAAGTAGCGGTTGTTGTAGCGAATCTTTTAAGTATGAAGGATTTGACTCAGCAGCTGGAGCCTGCTCAATTTCAAAATTGTCTTCAAGAATTGAAATTGGCTTTAAAGAAAAACTCGAAGCTTCGGAATACAAGCAGGATGTCCTGGTTGTTCATGACTATTATACGGATGGAATTTCCGTCTTTTTGAAAATAAGCGATTCAAAGCAAAGTGTCGTGCATATAGAAAATTTTATTAGACAAGTTATGCCGAAAGTGGAAAAATGGATGGCCCTTAAATATCCTTTTTATGATTTTACATTTGAAATCGGGTAAATGTTTGTAGAAAAACGGGATGGTTCCACACAGGATGCTATCTATAAGGCACATCAGCAGGCAATTGCTATGGCTGAAAAAAGGGTCCAGTCAAAATATATTGAAAGCCTGCTTGAAATGAGAGAGATTATTCAAAAGCAGAAAATAACCCTTTTAGCTCAGCCAATCATCAATTTATCAACAAGTGAAGTAAAGGCTTGGGAAATCCTGACCCGCGGTCCTATGGATACAGCACTTGAAAGTCCGCTGCATTTATTTTCTGTTGCACGGCAGACGAACATGGTGTACGATTTGGAGATGCTCATACTTGAGAAAGCGTTTCGATTAGTTCAAGAAACAGGATGCAGACAGGAAATTTTTATTAATTTTACACCTCTTACTCTTGGTAATCAGCGGTTTATAAAAGGAATTGAAAAAGTGCTGAAGGATCATCCGGACATTTTGCCTTCAAGTATGATTTTTGAAATAACGGAGCGTGATTCTATAGAAGGCCTTCGTTTTTTTAAGGATAATATTAAGTCGTTAAGAGAAAAAGGCTTTCGTATTGCAGTGGATGATACGGGTGCAGGATATGCAAGTCTTCATACGATCAGCGAAATTCTTCCTGATATTATTAAAATTGACAGATCCGTCATTCAGGATATTGACACAAACAGTGTGAAGGAATCCATGCTTAAAGGACTTTTGCTTATCGCGAGAGAGACAGGTTCCCTCGTTGTAGCTGAAGGCATTGAGAAAAGAGAAGAGGCAGAAGTACTATCACGCAACCAGGTGGACCTGGTTCAGGGCTATTATTATGCTCGTCCGGGGTCCCTGGAAGAAGCACGCATAACGCTATGAACAGGAGCTGAAGGAAACGATGTATTTTGTTGACAGAGAGAAAATTGAACAGCTTTTGCAATACCTCGAGGATATTTTAACAAATTACACTGCTCATAACAGTTTTCATTCTGTGCTGGAAAAGCTCGCTCTCGAAAGAATGGGACACATGACAATTGAAACAATCATCGATGTCGGAAATGACATGATTGATGGTTTTATCATGCGTGATCCTGGAAGTTATGAGGATATTATTGATATACTATTGGATGAAAAAGTGATAAATGAAGAGGATGCCAAAGGCCTGAAGGAAATACTTTCATTCCGAAAACAGCTCGTTCAGGAATATTTGGGAATTCAGCACGGGGATTTGAAGCAAGCTATGGATGAACAGTTCGGTGTTCTTCAGGCTTTCCCTGTAAAGGTAAGGGCTTATCTTGAGAACGAACTCGGCCCTGTTTCTGCCTTCAGGCGCTGAAGATTTTATTGCAAAACGCTAACCGGGGACGGTAGCGCTATTTTTATTTTTCACCGAAAATATCAGCCAGGAGTGTTGACATGAAAAGCTATAAAGGGTTTCTAATTGATCTTGACGGAACAATGTATAAAGGAACGGAAAAGATTGAGGAAGCTGGGGATTTTATTCATGCCCTTAATAAGAAAGGCCTCCCTTATCTTTTTGTAACCAACAATTCTTCAAGAACACCAGAACAGGTGGCAGAGAAATTGAACGGCTTTGATATTCCTGCAAAGCCAGAACAAGTGTTTACCACTTCGCAGGCCACAGCTAATTACATATATGAGAAAAAACAGGGTTTCTCCGTCTATGTGATTGGGGAGGAGGGAATTTTAAAAGCGGTGCAGGATAAAGGGTTTACGTTAACGGAAGAACAGCCTGACTTCGTTATCGTAGGTATTGACCGGGAAATATCCTACGAAAAACTGGCGATAGCCTGTCTTGGCGTTCGAAATGGTGCAACGTTCATTTCAACAAATGGAGATATTGCGATTCCGACTGAACGGGGCCTTCTGCCTGGAAATGGATCCCTGACATCTGTCATTACGGTCAGTACGAAGGTTGAACCGATATTTATCGGAAAACCTGAACCGATCATTATGGAACAGGCCCTGAAAGTGCTTGGTACAAATAAAGAGGAAACCCTGATGATTGGTGACAATTATGATACAGACATTATGGCTGGGATCAGATCAGGGCTTGATACCCTTATTGTTCACACAGGTGTGACCTCTAGTACTCATCTGCTGCAATATAAGGATCAGCCCACATATGCTGTAAACTCGCTTGCTGAATGGATTGAATATATCTAATGGAAAGAAGAGGACCGCTCTAATTGAGCGTCCTCTTCTTTTTACTTCATATTGGCCTTCCGCCAGCTATTCAGCATTTCTCGCTCTGTGAGCTAGCCTGCTTGATGCAGCAGCAGCTATGGCTCCTACAATATCATCTAAAAACGTATGGCACATTCCTGTTGATTTATCATTTAAATAACTCAGGATACCTGGTTTTTCTTTATCGATATATCCATAATTGGTAAAGCCGATGGAACCATAAATATTTACGATTGAAAAGGCCATAATTTCATCCACGCCATATAAGCTTTCATCTGTTGCAATGATTGATTGGAGCGGTTCATCCAGCAGCCCCTTTTCTGCAGCCGTATCTAAATGAATTCCAGTCAAAATGGCATTTTGAACTTCTCTTTTAGACAGTACCCTTTCCACATTGGAAAGGCACTCATCAAGCTGCAAATTTGGGTGGTATTTCTTTTGCAAAAAGAGAACGAGCTCTGCTATATGTTTTGGCTTCACCCCGCGCTCGGCAAGTTTGTCTCTTGCCGCACGTTCAACGGTATCCATTTTTTTATCTTGTTCCATTCCATCACCCAATCTTTTTTCCTATTTTATTCAAAAGGGAATTCACAGGTGTTATAAATCTGGGAAAGAAAACTTTTTAGAGGCATAATCCCCTTTTTTTATGACTACGATAGCATATATAACATATGGATACGGGGGAGAAATTTGATGAAGACAATGCTGAAAGAGAGCTATGGACTCCATGCATCTGAATTTTTTAAAATAAAAAATTACGATGCATTTCGTGTTCACCAGACGCTTTGCCTGATTGTTCCAGTATCACATATAGATGAAGATGAGCTATTTGAACTTCATTCTATGAGTCAGTATTTACAGGAAAAAAGGGAACCATACACGGCTGTATTTTTGCCAACAAAGCAAGGGGCGCTTACGGCTGAGAAAGACGGCAGAAAATATGCCGTTTTAAAATGTGAGCAGGTGGGAAACAGGAGCAGTATTTCTGCAGGAAGGGAGCTTGCCCAATTTCATCAGAAAGGAAGAAGCTTTCCTTATCAGCTTACAAAATCGAACCGGATCGGCCAGTGGAAGACGCTTTGGGAAAAGAGGCTTGATCAGCTGGAGGCTTTTTGGAGAGGAAAAGTGCAGGCCCATCCTCTTGACCAGTTTGAAAAGCTCTTTATCGAATCCTTTCCTTATTATCTCGGTTTAGCGGAAAATGGTATTCAGTATTTAGTTGATACTGAATTGGACGATGAGCCTAAGCCAATTGATTCTGCGACCATTTGTCATCAAAGGTTTCACTCTGCCACATGGGAAAATCAGGTTTTTATGAAGCTTCCGACAGAGTGGGTTTTTGACCACGCGACCCGGGATGTGGCCGAATATATCCGAAATGAATTTCTCTGCCTGCCCGAACAGCATAGGGAAACAGGGTATTCATTCATTGAGGACTACGACCGCACCACCCCCTTGTCCTCTTTCTCTTGGCGGCTCATATTCTCAAGGCTTTTATTCCCTCTTCATTATTTCGAATGTATTGAGGATTATTATCTTTCGGCAGATTCCGGAAAACCCCTGTATGAAAGAAAGCTGAATGAGCTGCTGGATCGTTCAGCAGATTATGAATCATTTTTAAAATCCTATTCATCCATGCTCTCCATGAGAACACGTAAAATCAGTCTCCCAGCTGTCCATTGGCTTTAAAATAACCACTCACCTCTCTATGATATGATGGAGGAAAAAACTTTGAGGTGAGAGGCTTGAAAAAACCATTCGTGTATATAACAAGATCATTGCCTGATGAACAGGTAAAGCAGCTTAGTGAAATAGCAATTGTAGAAATGTGGGAGAAAGAAGAAGAACCATGCCCAAGAAATGTATTGCTTGAAAAAGCTAAACAAGCTGATGCGCTTTTAACTATGCTATCTGATCAAGTGGATCAAGAACTGCTAAATGCTGCTGAAAACCTGAAAGTCATTTCGAATTTAGCTGTCGGGTACGATAATATCGACCTGAAATATGCCAGCAGCAAAGATATCATTGTTTGCAATACGCCAGATGTACTTACAGACACTACAGCAGATTTAGCTTTTGCTTTGCTTATGGCAGCTGCGAGAAGGGTTGTCGAAGCAGCGGACTACATAAAAGAAGGCAAATGGAAAGGATGGAGTCCCCTGCAGCTTGCGGGTATTGATCTTCATCATAAAACCATCGGCATAGTAGGGATGGGGAAAATAGGGTCTGCTGTTGCAAAGCGAGCAAAGGGTTTTGATATGAAAGTGCTCTATCACAATCGTTCCCGTAATGAGGAGGCCGAACAGGCAGTTCACGCAGAATACTTGGACCTTGAAGACTTGCTTGCACAATCCGATTTCGTTGTTTGTCTGACTCCGCTGACCGAACAAACGAAGGAATTATTTACGTATGATCGTTTTAAACAAATGAAAAGAACAGCCATTTTTGTTAACGTTTCCAGAGGAGCAGTTGTTATAGAGGGTGACCTGCTAAGGGCGCTTGAAGAGGGAATGATTGCTGGTGCAGGGCTTGATGTTTTCGTAAAAGAACCGATTGAGGCAGATCATCCGCTTCTGAAGCTCCAGAGTGTTACAGCACTTCCTCATATCGGGAGTGCAACAGGGGAAACACGAAGGAAGATGATGGATCTGTGCTGCAAAAACATTGCCTTAGTATTAAAGGGAGATAAGCCTTACACACAAGTTCAACTGAAAGCAGGAAAGCGCTGACTTCATTGCAAGTCAGCCTTCTTATTTAGATGCTTAATAGTATGGCCGGTATTTCAGGATCAGGAATGGGTGAAATACGTTTTAACTGAACAGGAGGAAAAATATTTTGACATCAGACAAGGCAATGGATAAAGCGTTTACAATTTAATAATACTGAAAATTCCGCCTTGTAAAATAAATTACCCAGTTTTATAATGCTAATATATTCATAATGTCTATCAGTAAGATACAAATGTCCGCACAGAAAAGACGTAAGGGGTGAAGAGATTGGAAGCTATTCAAGTTGGGCTGCTTGGACTCGGTACAGTAGGAAGTGGTGTTGTAACGATTATTAAAGAACACCAGGATAAATTGGTTCATCTCGTTGGATGTCCGGTTGAAGTGAAAAAGGTGCTGGTTAGAGAGAAGGAAAAAGAAAGACAGGTTGCTGTAGGCCAGGACCTTCTCACAACTAGCCCTTACGAAGTTATTCATGATAAGGACATTGACGTTATTATAGAGGTAATGGGCGGTATTGAGCAGACAAAGGAATACCTCCTTGAAGCGGTTAAAGAGAAAAAACATGTTGTGACGGCTAATAAAGATTTAATGGCTTTATACGGATCAGAGCTGCTGGCGGCAGCAACTGAAAATGGCTGTGACCTATTCTATGAAGCCAGTGTTGCAGGCGGAATTCCTATTTTGAGAAGCTTAGTAGACGGTCTTGCATCTGACCGGATTACGAAAATGATGGGGATTGTCAACGGCACAACCAACTTCATTTTAACAAAAATGAGCAAGCATGGAAGTGCTTATTCAGAGGTTCTCAAAGAAGCGCAGGAGCTTGGATACGCAGAGAGCGACCCGACAGCCGATGTTGAAGGGCTTGATGCAGCAAGAAAAATGGCCATCATGGCAAGGCTTGGATTTTCAATGAATGTTGATTTGGATGATGTAAAAGTGAAAGGCATTTCGGCTGTGACAGATGATGACATCAGCTACAGCAAAAGACTCGGTTATACAATGAAGCTGATTGGGATTGCCCAGCGCGAGAATGGAAGAATTGAAGTAAGTGTGGAGCCGACCCTTCTTCCTGATTATCACCCGCTCGCTTCAGTCAGCGATGAATACAATGCTGTATACGTCTATGGTGAAGCAGTTGGAGAAACAATGTTTTACGGACCTGGTGCAGGAAGCCTGCCAACAGCAACAGCTGTTGTCTCTGACCTTGTTGGTGTTTTGAAAAATATGCGTCTTGGAGTTAATGGACGCAGTGCTGTTGCACCCCAATTTGATAAACAGCTGAAGCATCCGGAAGAAACCTTTGCACAGCAATTTCTTCGTATTCATGTAAAAGATGAGGTTGGTTCATTTGCTAAAATCACTTCACTGTTTTCCGAAAGATCGGTCAGCTTCGAAAAAATTCTCCAGCTGCCTTTAAAGGAAAAGGGGCTTGCTGAAATCGTCATTGTGACTCATCGTGCTTCTCAAAAGGATTTTGCGGAAATTTTAGAACAGCTGAACAATCTGGAGGTTGTCGAGCAGTTGAAAAGCACCTACAGAGTAGAAGGGAACGGATATTAAATGAGCTGGAACGGATTGCTTGTTAAATACAAAAACTTTTTGCCGGTAACGGAAAAGACACCATTGCTCACACTTCATGAAGGAAACACACCGCTTGTTTTTCTTCCAAGATTATCCGATCGGCTAGGTGTGGAGCTATTTGTTAAAACAGAAGGTACTAATCCGACAGGTTCATTTAAAGACAGAGGCATGGTCATGGCAGTGGCAAAGGCAAAGGAAGAAGGCAGCACGACTGTTATGTGTGCATCTACTGGCAATACCTCAGCGTCTGCAGCAGCTTATGCAGCCCGCGCCGGCATGCGATGTGCAGTTGTAATACCAGAAGGGAAAATTGCTCTAGGGAAGCTTGCACAGGCTGTCATGTACGGTGCTGACATTTACTCTATCGAAGGGAATTTCGATGATGCGCTTAAAATGGTCCGCAGCATTTGTGAGAAGCTTCCTATTACACTTGTAAACTCTGTGAATCCTTACAGGATCGAAGGCCAAAAAACGGGTGCCTTTGAAGTTTGCGAGCAGCTGGGACAGGCGCCTGACGTTCTAGCTATACCGCTCGGGAATGCAGGCAATATTACAGCCTATTGGAAGGGATTTTTGGAATACGATCAAATAAATGGCACAGGTCTTCCGGAAATGAGGGGTTTTGAAGCGGAGGGGGCTGCAGCCATTGTCCGGAATAGAATCATTGAAAATCCGGAAACCATTGCAACTGCCATCAGAATCGGAAACCCTGCAAGCTGGGAGAAAGCTGTAAAAGCTGCAGATGAATCGGGCGGTAAAATTGATGAAGTAACTGATGATGAAATTCTTGAAGCTTATCAGCTTCTTGCAAGGGAAGAGGGCGTTTTTGCTGAACCGGCTTCTTGTGCTTCCATTGCCGGTATCATCAAGCAGTTGAGAACAGGTGAAATAAAACCGCAAAGCAAGGTAGTAGCAGTTTTGACTGGAAATGGCCTCAAAGATCCCAATGTTGCAATAAATATTGCTGAAATCAAGCCGCTGGTCCTTCCAAATGACGAACACATTGTCCTCAAGCATCTTGAAGGGGTTCAGATGGTATGATGGAAAGCGACATGCTTCTTATCTCTGTACCTGGCAGCACGGCAAATCTGGGACCGGGTTTTGATTCTGTGGGCCTGGCCCTGGGATGCAGCCTTCGTCTTTCGGCAGTTTTATCAAAGCAGTGGAAATTTGAAGCTGAGAGCAAAGAGACAGAAGGCCTTTCTGAAGGCAAAGAAAATCTGATTTATCTTGCGGCAGAAAAAGCAGCAGACACTTTCGGAAAAGAAATCCCTCCCTGCCATGTGAAAGTATGGAGTGATATTCCCATTGCCAGAGGGCTTGGAAGCAGTGCTGCCGCTATAGTAGCGGGAATTGAACTGGCAAATGAATTATGCGGCCTTCAGTTAAACAAAAAAGATAAAACAAGGATAGCGAGCCTACTGGAAGACCATCCGGATAACGTCGGAGCCTCTGTATATGGTGGGCTTATTATTGGCCTTCATCAGGAGGAAGAAACAGAAATCGTGCATGTTTCTGAAGTAAACGTAGATGCGGTTATGATCATTCCGCCTTACAAAGTATTTACTAAGGATGCGAGAGAGGTCCTGCCAAGCGTCCTGCCGTTTAAGAAAGCTGTTGAAGCAAGTGCTGTCAGTAATCTTCTTGTTGCAGCTATCATGAAAGGAAATTGGGAGCTTGCCGGAAAAATGATGCAAAAGGATCTTTTTCATCAATCTTATAGAGATGTTCTTATTCCGGAATATAAAGATGCTGCAAGGATTGCCAAGGATCTTGGCGCCTATGGTTCAGCGATAAGCGGTGCCGGACCCGCCATTATTTCATTTATTGAAAAAGGACAGGGAAAAGGCCTTGAAGCAAGTTTGAAAAAAGAATTTCAAGCATGCCATGTTGTCCATCTAGATATACCGAATCATGGCAGCACAGTGAGCTATACAAAACATATCGCAGCAAACTAATTCATATGCAATGAGCAGACCTTTGGGGTTTGCTTTTTCTTTTTCCCGCAGGAAAATTATTTAGGATATCGAAATAGACTAAGAAACAGTTTTACATAGAAAGGGAATTAACGATGAAGACACATACAAAAAAACGTGTAAAAGCGGAGGATTTATATTGTTTAAAATCACTAACAGACCCAAGGCTCTCTCCAGATGGGAAAGGTGCTGTTTACGTCCAAACCTCCATAAATAAAGAAACGCATTCCTATACTTCACATCTGTACTATTATGATTTTTCCATGAATAAAAGCAGCCAGTGGACCTTTGGAGAGCATCGGGACCATTCGCCAAGATGGTCTCCAGACGGAAGCAAAATTGCTTTTCTATCGAACCGTTCAGGTGAATTTGAGCTTTATGTCATGAATCTGGCGGGAGGGGAAGCAAAGAGACTGACGCACTCGCCTCATCGTGTTTCAGGACCAGTCTGGTCTCCTGACGGAGTACACCTATTGTTTTCTGTTTCTCTGTCCAAAAACGAAAGCATTCAGGAAAAGAAAGAAAACAATAACGGTCCAGAAGCTCTCATTGTAAGGAATATGGGCTACAAATCTGATGCAGGCGGGTTTTTAAAAGACCGGAAGTCCCAGGTTTTTATCGTGAATCTGCAGACAGAAGAAATTCGTCAGCTCACAAATGAAAAAGAAGGAGCAGCAGATCCTGCTTATCATCCAGATGGACAAAAAATAGCATTTACCTCAGATCAGTCTGAAAACCCGGATCTATCCTTGATATCTGATATTTTTCTTATGGATTTGAATGATTTGAAGCCAGTAAAATTGACGCAGGAAAGAGGTTTTTTTGGAAATCTCGCTTTTTCGCCTGATGGCAAATATCTTGCTTCCCTTGGAAATGAAAAAGAGTACCTTAGTGCTTCGAGCAGTAAATTGTGGCTTTATCATATGGAATCGGGTGAGTTTTCCTGTTTGACAGAAGGCTGGGATGTGCATATAAGCGATTCTGCAGCAGGAGATGTCCTGTTCGGCAATGTTTTTCCTGGCATTCAATGGACGGAAGATTCCGAGGGATTTTATTTTATCGCAAGTGAACAGGGAAGCACTGCTGTTTATTATGGTTCTCCAGATGGATCGGTTTTTCCGGTAAGGTCTGAAAATGAACATGTGTTTGCACTTTCCCTGAATCCTTCTGACCATTCTTCCGTTGTTGGAATCAGCACGCCTGATGCACCAGGTGAGCTTTATTATTTAGATTACAAAACCGGTGAAAGCCGCAGGCTGACTGATGCCAATAAGCAATATATTGAAGAAACAGCGATCATTAAACCGGAAATAATAAGCTTTAAGGCAGAAGATGGCCTTGAAATACATGGTTGGTTTATGAAGCCATTTGGGTACGAAGCAGGAAGGAAATATCCTCTTCTTCTCGAAATTCACGGAGGTCCCCATAAGATGTATGCAAATACGTATGTCCACGAATTTCAAGTGCTTGCTTCTGCTGGCTATGCTGTTCTATATGTCAATCCAAGGGGGAGTCAAGGGTATGGGCAGCAGTTCGCTAATTTGGTCAGAGGGGACTATGGCGGGGACGATTATCGGGATTTAATGACTGCAGTCGATTATGCTTTAAAAGAATTCCCGTTTATTGATGAAGAGAGACTTGGAGTAACAGGAGGAAGCTACGGAGGATTCATGACCAATTGGATCGTCGGCCACACGGACCGGTTTAAAGCAGCCGTTACCCAGCGCTGCATATCTAACTGGCTCAGCTTTTACGGGGTGAGTGATATTGGATACTACTTCACAGAATGGGAAGTTGGTTCAAGCCTGTTTGAAAATCCTGAAAAGCTGTGGGAGCATTCACCGCTAAAGTATGTGAAAAACGTTAATACACCGCTTTTAATTTTACATAGCGAAAAAGATTACCGCTGTCCGATTGAACAAGCAGAGCAGCTTTTTATTTCACTAAAACGGCTGGAAAAAGAAACACAATTTATCCGCTTCCCAGACAGCAACCATGATCTTTCAAGGAACGGCCACCCGAAGCTGCGCGTAGAACGGCTAGGTTTCATTCAAAGCTGGTTTGCTCAGCATTTGGGAAAACATTAAAGTAAATTCACAAAATAAAAGAAAAGCCCGATGGGATCCATCGGGCTTTAGTATCTATTTATTAGAATACTTGCTCTACTTCCATAACTCCAGGTACTTCCTCAAGAAGAGCACGTTCAATACCTGCTTTTAAAGTAATGGTAGAACTTGGGCAGCTGCCGCAAGCGCCAAGCAGACGAAGCTTAACAATACCATCTTCTACATCAACCAATTCGCAGTCTCCGCCATCGCGAAGCAGGAATGGGCGAAGCTTATCCAGAACTTCCTGAACTTGTTCCATCATTTGTGTTTGAGTTTCTTCCACGCTGATCGACTCCTTCCTATGATACCATTATATTCAAGTGGGTCTTATAAATCTAATGTCATGCTTAATCGATTCATAACGCTTTATCCAAATCATTGTAACATATTTCAGAAAGAAGAAAAATGGATATTTTCCTATAGTGAAATATAGATGGAAAGGCTTGTGAAAATGAAATAAAATAAAATCAAACAAGGGGGAATACTGATGAAAAAGCAAGTTGAGATTTGTGTTTATGGAGCGGAAGTTCTATGCCCAAGCTGTGTGAACATGCCCTCATCCAAAGAAACATATGAATGGCTGGAAGCAGCTGTAACAAGAAAATATCCCAATCAGCCTTTTACAATCAGCTATATAAATATTCATGAGCCGCCCTTTGAGGAAGAGAAGAAAATTTATGTGGAGAAAGTACTGAACGATGAGTATTTTTATCCGCTTGTGGTGATTGAAAATACTGTCGTTGGCGAAGGAAATCCTCGCTTAAAAGCTGTTTACTCAGAGCTTGAAAAGTACGGTTATCTGCCTGCTGAAGGCTGATTTGTTTTCAGCTGTCTCAAAGGGCAAGGTATGACAGGATGCTCTCTTCTAAAAGCTGATAAATTGAAACAGGAGGGAGGCGTGATAGCTTGATACATTCATGCAATTTAATGAAAGCATGCAATATATAATGCAACTGTGAATTTTTAGAAAAGATGCCACGAAGCTTGTCTTTATGCGTGTTGTTTACATATACGAATAGCAACAATCTTTGCGAATACAGCCTAAATAAAAAAAGGCAGGTCTCCCGAGCAGAGCCTGTCCTTTTTGTTGGAAAAATCATCCATTATGATACTTGTACATCCAAAGAATACCGGATTTCAGAAGCCTTGGAACCCGTCCCATCAGCGGGGTGTCTGCCAATAGGCCAAAACCGTGTTTCCTTCCAAGTGAACCAAGTACCCCTTTTAGTTTGAAAGGAGGGAAGGATTCAGGAAGAGGTTCATTTTTCCACCTTTTTGTCAGTACTTGAACAATTTGTTCTGCTTGAGCTTCTGCAAGCTGAGCACTTGGCGCATGCGGAAGGCTTGCACAATCTCCAACAACAAATACATTTTGGTCATTTGGAAGATGATGATGAACGGTCAAAATCACTCTACCCTGAGGATCTTTTTCAACTGGAAGATCCCTTACAACCTTATTCGGCTGGATGCCAGCAGTCCAAACGATTGCATCGGCTGTGATGGCATCTTCATGATTGTAAACCACACCTGGTTCCACTCTAGTTACATTGGAAGAATTAATAATTTCTACATTATGTTCTTCGAACCAGCTTTGTACATATTTGCTTAATCTTTGAGGGAACATGGAGAGTATCAGATTTCCGCGGTCCATAAGGATGATTTGAAGGTCTTTTCTGCTTTCCCGCAGCTCGCTTGCAAGCTCAACCCCGCTTAAGCCTGCTCCGACGATAACCACTTTAGCTCCTGCACTTAGGTTGTTCAGCTTTTGGGATGTCTTCCGGGACTCATCAATTGTTTGAATGCTGTAAGTATATTCCACTGCACCTGGCACACTATGGTACTTGTCCTCGCAGCCAAGACCAATGATCAGTTCATCGTACGGCAGAATCTCGTCATTAATAAACCGGACCTCTTTTTTTTCAAGATCCACAGAGTCCACGCTGCCATACTTGTGCTGAAGCCGGTCATGCTCTGGAAACTCCACCCGGACATGATGATCGGAAATGGTTCCTGCTGCAAGAGCATAATATTCCGTTTTCAGACAATGGTATGGATTTTTATCAACAAGAGTTATTTGAACATCCTCAGGAAGATGATTTGGAAGCAGTTTTTGAAGAAGTCTCATACCACCGTAACCGCCGCCAAGAATCACTAAATTTTTCATATACGGATTCCCCTTTTTTTACGTAAACCGCAAAATTATATTTAAAACTGATAATTTGACAAAACCTTTACAAATTCCATAAAAAAGTATATCGAAATTACATGCAAATCACAATATCATGTCAAAAAATCCCGATCATTCCACGATAAAGTTTTATATAGTAAAACGCTTTTATTACATAGGCTCCTTAATTGTAACAAAATTTATTCTTAAGGGGCAAAACAAAGTTTAAATCGGTTGACTGGGCTATCCAAAAGAGAGTAGGATAAAATTGCAATTAGAGAGGTGAAAATTTGTGAAGCCAATTATCGAATTTTGCATAAGCAACCTGGCAAACGGATCGCAAAAAGCCCTTGAGATCCTTGAAAGGGATCCTAATCTTGACATCATTGAATATGGGTGTCTAGGCTACTGCGGCAAATGCTTTGAATCGCTTTATGCACTCGTGAATGGAGAAGTAGTTGCCGGCGAAACGCATGATGAGCTGGTGGAAAATATATATCAATACCTGGAAGAGAACCCTATGTTCTGATTCTGTTTTATAAAAAAACGAGCACCTTTGATGTGCTCGTTTCTTGTATTTTTGTCTGTAAAATTAGGAAGTGCTTGTCGGGGCTGACCTGGCGCTTCCGCTTTTCATTGTCCAGCTGCAGCGCCCAGCCCCTCGAGGTCACTTCAGGAAAATCCAAAAAGTCAAAACCAGACTTTTCGGATTTTGCTTCCAGTGCTTGTCGGGGCTAACCAGGCGCTTCCGCTTTTCATTGTCCAGCTGCAGCGCCTAGCCCCTCGAGGTCACTTCAGGAAAATCCAAAAAGTCAAAACCGGACTTTTCGGATTTTGCTTCCAGTGCTTGTCGGGGCTGACCAGGCGCTTCCGCTTTTCATTGTCCGGCTGCAGCGCCTAGCCCCTCGAGGTCACTTCAGGAAAATCCAAAAAGTCAAAACCGGACTTTTCGGATTTTGCTTCCAGTGCTTGTCGGGGCTGACCAGGCGCTTCCGCTTTTCTTGTTAATTCGCTGTTTGTCTTTTTTCCTGTCTGATTTCATACCAGCGGTCTTTTGCCATTTGAATGATTCCTTTTTCCAGTGTTTCTTTTTGTTTTTCAATGATTCTTGAAAAATAAAGGGTTGCCTGGCTGATATTGCCGAGACGCCTGTTTAATTCTCCAATTAAATAAAGGATTTTTGTTTCTGTCAGCATAGATCCCATAAAATCTTCTTTGGAGTATGAATGAATATACTCTTCTAGAGCAAGCTGCATAAATCGGATTTCATGTGATGGTTCTTCCGTTCTGTAAAGCCAGGCAAGACGTAAATAAATTCCTGCTGCTGCGACATGTTTTTCCTGCTTTAACTGCGCGCAGTAAATGGCCAGCTTATATGTATTCAAAACTTCTCTTATATTTCTTTCTCCGCAGTAATTGAGCTTGCCCCAGTTTTTCCAGATCTTTTCTTCTATTGTTTGAAGAGTTCTTGGAGGAAAACAGGCTGAAAATTCGTCAGAAAATGAGAAGCCGCATTCAGGGCATACAGTAATATAGTAAAAAAGCGGATTATGTTTTTCAGAGGCGTAATAGGAACAAAAATCAGTGTCATGCTGGACAGCACGGATGAACTTGGAACGGAGTTTTTTAGTGGTAAAGTCATGATTGCAAACCTGGCAATGAACATGTTTATTATAGAGATATTCTGGTTCCATCACATTTTTGCCCCCTTAAAATAGTAGTCACAGTATTACTTAGGCTTTTTTCTATACATTACTAATAAAATGAATATGGAATGTAGTCCAATTATACTACTTATCGTGAGTTAAAAGAACTATTTAACTTAAAAAAATCCACAATAAAGGCTTCTTACAAGTCTGTAAGAAGCCTTTACTGATATATTCAAACGGGGGATATTTCTATTGTGAACAATCTGGTTACTATTTATACTTAAGAAAAAGAAATTTCGGAGGATACTATGAATTCCTTACATTTCACCAAAATGCATGGATTAGGAAATAACTATATATATGTTAATCTTTTTGAAGAAAATATAGAAGAAGCAGAGCTGCCTCGTCTTGCAAAAGAAGTCTCAAACATTTATACAGGGATCGGCTCAGACGGCCTGATTCTTATATGCCCATCTGAAAAAGCCCCTGTTAAGATGCGCATTTTTAACAGTGATGGTTCAGAAGGAAAAAACTGTGGTAACGGCCTTCGCTGTGTGGCCAAATATGTTTATAGCCACCAGATGGTATATGAGAAAAAGTTTCAGATTGAAACACTTTCAGGACTCGTTGAGGCAGAGGTCCATGTGGAAGATGGTTATGTGAGAGAAGTAACAGTTGATATGGGAATGCCGAGGCTTTTAAAAAGTGAACTTCCAATGGAAGGCAATCAGGAAAGCCAGACGATTGCTGAAAAAATGATTTTTGATGGCACAGAATATCAGGCCACTGCACTTTCCATGGGAAACCCTCATATTATCTTTTATAAGGAAAATATTGAAGAAGCCCCTGTCACGACTCTTGGACCGATTGTTGAAAAAGATGCCAGATTCCCAGAAGGAATCAATGTGGAGTTTGTGCAAGTCGTAAAAGAAGACGAAATGCACTTCCGTGTATGGGAGAGAGGATCAGGTGTGACTCAGGCATGCGGAACAGGTGCATGTGCAGCAGTCGTTTCATCTGTTTTAAACGGCTACTCAAAAAGAGGAAAAGATACAACAGTCCACTTAGCCGGCGGCGATTTAGTCATTAACTGGACAGAGGAAGGATCTGTATTAATGAAAGGTCCTGCTGAAACCATTTGTGAGGGAATTTACTATTATAACAGGTGAAATGCTCCTGTTTGAGAGTTCACCTCAAGTGAAGTATACTAAGAACATAATGTTGCTTTTACACTGTTTAAAAAAGCTAACATGAAGGAGTGTTTTAAGTGAGTGAAATTTTAATTATTACGGAAGCTGCTGCGTTTCAAATAAAAGATATGATGAAGCAAAATGAAGAAGAAGATGCTTTTCTTCGTGTAGGAATAAAAGGCGGCGGCTGCAGCGGTCTGTCCTACGGCATGGGCTTTGACCATGAAAAACAAGAAGGCGACACAGAGCTTGAACTGCACGGATTAACTGTTCTGGTTGATAAAGAAAGTGCGCCTGCATTAAAAGGAACTGTTATCGATTTTAAGCAAAGCATGATGGGCGGGGGATTTACGATTGATAA
Source organism: Chryseobacillus diguaensis (assembly GCF_049220665.1). Classification (NCBI taxonomy): domain Bacteria; kingdom Bacillati; phylum Bacillota; class Bacilli; order Caryophanales; family Bacillaceae; genus Chryseobacillus; species Chryseobacillus diguaensis. Next base: position 189,657 of record NZ_JBMKNV010000005.1, on the reverse strand, counting down.
TCCTAATGCCATCGCTTCATGCGGCTGCGGTTCATCTTTCAGAACGGCAGTTAACGCTGGTACTCCTGAAGAGTGCTAAGCGGTATATCAACGTTTTCAGCCGATTTTATCTTCCGAGATGTGGTACGGAAATCTAATCGGAAACTGAATGCGATGATTGTTTTTACCGCCGTAAAATCGGCATTTAGCGGTAACTTATCGGTATGAAAACAACCCCATTTCGGGGCCAATACGGTTGTTAATCACGCGATCTTCTTAGTGATGGGTACGAAATCCATCGTTAGGGAGGTCGCTTTTTTGTCGTTAAATAAGCGTAAACGAGTATCGAAAATAGTAAATCCATCGAAGTCATATCCGCGATTGACGTTTCAGAATGCTATCGACATCGTTTTGTCCGGTAAGCGGTCGGAAGGGCTCCGGGAAAGGACGCTATTGGACTATGCGAAAATGTGGCGTTATTTTACCGAGTGGCTGGCCGAGAATTATCCGGAGGTTGAGAATCTTGACGAAGTAGAAACGGATATGATTCGGAACTACATTAATTGGATGAAGTACGACAAGCGGAAATATACCGGCCATAAATTCATTAACGCTGATAATCAAGAAATCGGGCTATCGGATACAACGATAAATATTAATCTCCGGAGTCTGCGTTCTGCCTTTAATTACTTGCAAGGCGAAGATTTACTCGAAATCAATCCGATGGATAAGATCCGGCTTCTGCGGCAAGACATCGATCTGACTAACTGCTTTACCGATGTCGAAGTGAAAGCGATATTGCGGGAGCCTAATCTAAAGGACTTCGTAGGCTATCGGGATTATGTCGGCATAAATGCGCTACTGGATACCGGCCTCCGAATTAACGAATTGCTAGGGCTTCGGATGGCTGATATCGACTTTAATACGCGCTTTACTACGGTAAAGTCTAGTCAAAGTAAGAATCGAAATTCTCGCCTGGTGCCGATGTCAACGCACGTTATGAAGCTAATTCTCCGGCTATATGAAGAGAATTCTCGGCATTTCAAAACGGACCGGCTTTTCTTATCCAGCTACGGCGATCCAATCGGGCCGAATCACTTTAATAAACGGCTTAAATATTACGCAGAGAAGGCCGGCATTGAAGCGAAGAAGCTAACAGCGCACGTCTACCGCCATACATGGGCGAAAAATATGATTCTTAACGGCTGCGATCCGTTCACATTACAGAAAATCGGGGGATGGTCGGATATAAGAACGATGAGGCGCTATATACAGATGGATATTTCGGAGATGAGGAAGAGTCACGATCAATATTCGCCAGTGATGCGATTAAAGAGAACGCGATAAAAAGACAAAAAAAAGAGCGCAGACTACGGGAATAGTCTAAACGCCATGACCTATATACATAAAAAAGCGTTCACGTCAACGCTTATTCGAGTATGCATAAAAACGGTGTTATGCGCTCTCTAAACCGGGAGAGATAGAGTAATGGGGAAAAATAAAATAACGCTAATTGCCGGCGTAGAAGCATACGATAATTTATCGACCTTTACAAACGTAAAGCAATTAAACGAGGCCGTCCGCTCACACAAAGAAAAGCATGCGGACCTGCTATCGGAAACCATGCTGCGGATCCTAGACGTCCTGCATCGTCACTCAGCGAAATATACCGGCGTCAGCTTCCTTGCGAAATCAAACATCGGTAAGCTAATCGGTAAATGTCGGCGCACAATTATTCGAGTATGTCAGCGTTTAGAGGATTTAGGTATTATACGCCAATATGAAACCAAGCGTGCATCCGATATGCAGCAATCGTCCAATGCTATCGTTATACTACCGCCCGTCGTCGCTGTCACACAAGAGGAGCCGCCGATGTCACGCCAAGAAAACAAGCCCTCTTTAAAACAACCACTACATAATAAAAAGAACGTAGAAAGCGCCGACTCTGCCGCATCTGCGGAATATACTTCGAATAGAGTGCCGGCCAGTTTCCGGGATCTTGTCGCATGCTTTTATAACAAGGCGGACATTATCGAGGAATATTGGCGCATGACAACGTTGCAGACTCGCTATATCGATCATTCTCCGGATACCATTGCGCAACTGGCCTGCGATGCTTTCCGGCAGACAGTCCGCAAGGTAAAGGGCGGCCGCGTCCGTAAGGCTATCGCTTATTACTATGGCGTGGTTAACCGTAAGCTGGACGAATTATTCTACGCAGATATGGCGGAGATGGGCGGCCTGCCTGCGCTTATGTAACAGGCGCATTACTTTGGTATCACTTCGCTGTATTAACGCATTATCGAGTGATAGCGCGCTCTATCGCCTGTTTGCGTATAGATGATAACGTTAGGCTACGTTAGGATTACGGATATACATAGCGTTACAAACGGTCAACAAGCGCCGCCTGGCGGACGTACCCTCCGAAATTTTCACGGTGTTAGCCTCGGGAAATAGCCGGTAGTTTATGCAGTCTTGACCGGTAGCAATGGCGCTCAAACCCGCATGAAATGGCGCTGCATAGATTCTGCATAATCGTATAAATTCGGGCAGTCCGCGAAGCTTACAGCCACAAGGGTTCGGAGATAGCGTAACTTCCTCTAGCTACTATTATGTTAACTAGATAAAGCATCTTATGAATAAAGCATACAACGATATACAGCGTTATTTCCCGGATATTTCCGAACCCCCAGGGGCCCTTTGCCAGAAACCGAAACTAGGTGATAGAACAATCCGCACAAAAAATTAAACTCAGGGGTTTAAGTTGTAAAGGGAAATACCCGTTTACATTGTCGAGCAAAATTACATAGTAGTAATGTAAAAAATTACCATATATAATTATGGTGAATAAGAAGGTGGACGAGGGGAGCATGAAAATGAAACGTATTGTTTTTTCTGCGGCAGTGTGTATCGCAATGTTGTCCGGTTGTGGAGCGAAAGAAGAGGCGGCGCCAGTAAAGGCGGAGACTAAAACGGAGGCCAAAGCGCCAGAAGCAAAGCCTGCAACCAAGGCGGAGGCCAAACCGAAAGCGGAGCCAGCAGCGAAAGAAGTCGCACCAGATTCGAAAGGCACAGTCGAAGAGGGCGGCTTCAAGAAATATCGCGGCGCCGAGTGGAAGGACGATTTCAAAGGATTAGTAACGAAGATAAACGGCGTATCAGTTGCGCAGGATCTCGAGAAGGTTAATCCGAAATATAACTCGCAAGTCGACGGAAAGAACCAGGGAATCTTCGTCTGGTTTACACTAGAAAATACTTCCGCCAAGAAATTCACGACCTGGCCGAGTCAGGCAAAACTAGTCCTCGAAGATGGTACTCAGATTGACGCTGACATAATTGGATCCGCAGACGTTGGCGGAGAAATCGTCGGCAAGGCGAAGAAAGACGGCGACGTGATGTTCCGATTCACTTCTAAAGAGGACGTCCGCAATATCAAGAGCATCCGCCTAAATTGGGAAGCGTTCGACGAGAACTTTGCTAAGAAAGATTACGATGTTACATTACCGTTAAAATAGCGATATAAGGGAGTGTTCGGGAGTGAAAAATAAAGGAATCTATCTTGTTGTGTTTATTTTTCGGAGGAATTGGCGCGCATAAGTTTTATTTAGGACATACGAGTTCAGGCGTAATGTTCCAGCTGTTTAGCTTGACAGCAATTCCGTTAATCATATCTTTTTTTAATTTGCTCGGGCTTATCTTTATGAGCGAAAAGAATTCAACCATCGATATAACTATATGTATATGAAAAACAACTAGCCCGGCCAGGCCAGCCGGGCGTTAATACGTCAGTTTATCCTCGGATTAATTTGATAGATCTTAGTATTATAAATCTTGTTCATAGTTAAAATCGTCTTTGCTATCGTTTCGTCCCGGTTTGCGCCCGTTTGATTTACGGTTACCTTGCCGCAATGAGCAATTGATGTAACCTCGTTATCTTTATAGAATAGTTGCATCCTGAAATCTCCAAATTTAATTGATTCGTAATTTGCCACGATTATCTCCTCCGTATACTAGTAGTACTAATGTCTTATTCTTTTTACATACCTAAAATCCTTTTTAAAAAATAGTAAAGAATGTATAATTAAGGTAAAAATTGTAAAGGGGGATTATAAAATGGATTTGTACGGAAGACTGGAAATATTACGACTTTCCTATCGATATAAATATTAGTTTCTTTTCTTATAGTGATATTAAATCAATAAAAGAGTTTATAGAACTAGTATCCTTGCGCGATAGTATAAATCATAGAAAAGTTTCATTAGAGGTTTCATTTAACGAAGGGACTTTATTTAAATGTGAGAGCTATTCATTTGAAAATAATAAAGTACGTTATGCCCTTGGATCTCATTATGACAGATATAAAGAACTCATTTCTTTTATCGAAAGGCTCTGTTAAAGAATGTTGTAGATTTTCTTATTCAACAAACGAAGCATGATAGTTGAAAAAGCGAGATGGATTTTCATCTCTCTTTTATGCTGTATTTGACCCAAACTGCGTAGTTGAAAATAATTTAGAATAAATGCAAAACCCCCGAATAGGGGGCTTTTAGAAGTTAAAATCCGTATGGTCTAGACGGACAACAAGGATTAACCGGTACTCCGCACATTATATGCTGTTCGCAGCATTCATTTACGCAGGATTCGGTGTGTGGAAAATGGTGTTGATGAGTGGTCATGTGCTTGTTGACTGTAGTGGTGTGAGAAGGGTGAATATTATTTACTACAGTATTGAACAGATTTGTTTTAACATATTGTTTTGTAGGTGAAACTTGTGACGGATCGTACTGAGCAGGAAACGCTTGAGGTGGACAGTATTGAGGCGGACATCCTCCGTGGCCAGGTAAACCATAGCCAATTCCCCCACCATATAAATGACCTGACATTTAATGACCTCCTTATTTGGTTTTTCATCCCTAGTCTATGTAGATTTAGGTATTGTGTACTAGTTGTTTGCCCTAAATCGCAGTACGAAGATAATATTCGTTAGAAAACCAAGTTTACTTATTCAAGTAACGGGTGCTTGAGTTGAAGATGAAATCTACAAAAGGACCTCAAACGGGTCCTTTTTCTTTTTGATGAATTATCAACATTATCGTTTAACAGAGCCTATCGAAAAGATAAAAAAGGCGGTTTCCAATAAAAAGGATATTAAGTCCTAATATCGAAATTACATACCGAGGTGACATCGGTATGCCAGTCCGGAATAAACTTTTCGATATAAGACACGATCTCCGTTTGAAACAGACTGAATTTTCCCGATTGCTTGATTTAAGTCCGCAGCAATATAATCGCTATGAAAAGAATTCCGTCCAGCCAACGTTAGAAATAGCGATCAAAATTTCCGAGAAGCTGGATCGAACTGTCAACGATATTTTCGGGATTATTCGGTAAGGTCCTATTAGGGCCTTTTTTATTTGCCAAAAATAAACCGGTCAAGCAATAAAATTAACCGGCCAGGCAATTTCTTCTCATCAGTTACATATCATCTACTAAGTAGCAGCGAAAAGCCTACCGCAGTTTTTACTAACTAACGGAAAAGTACCGCTACTAATTAATCGGTCTGTCAGCGTTGAAATGGCGGGCTACTAAGGAAGTGTTTAGAGAATGAAGAGGATCGAAGTGGAACGAATGAGCGTAGGCGACTTTCTGCGCGGGCAATACGGTCGAAGGAATCCCGAGCGCCGAACACTCGGTCTAATAACGGCAAGTCCTGGCGCGCTGCTGGATCCGGTCGCCCTAATAGCCGCAGGAGTCGTCCTAATCGCGGTAAATGCCGAGAGTTTCCTGGTTCGAATGGGCTTATACGATATTGCGGACGGAGTCGGAGCTGTCCTGCGGGTTGCCTTACCCGTTGCAGCTTTCGGAGGTTTCCTTTATCTGATGTACAGCAGCCCGTTCATATCGTGGAGGTGAGCGCGTTGAAATCGATGATGACGCACTATCTTAAAATGAAAGCGCGTGGCCGTTTGATGAAAGCATTCGAAGCTGGCGGCATTTATCTGAAACATGGCGATCGCAAGCAGTATCCGCGGATCCATGACGTCAATATTGCTGCAAATTATCTTCGCTATGTTTTCACGATACCCAACGGATTCAATCCGGAGGAGTTATCCGATGCTGAATTCGTATTTCATCAACTTTTCGGAGAGCAGGTCGAGCTTGCCGGCCGGACTAAACGCTTTACTCTGACGGTTTATTTCGAAGGATTGCCGGCTCTGATTCGTTATAATTTCGAGGACTATCGGGAGGTAATCGCGGGCATGCGGCTGCCGGTCATCTGCGGCCGAGACTTGAACGGGCGGGCGTTGGCCTTCGATATGGCGAAACATCCGCATTTACTCATCAGCGGAGAGACTGGCAGTGGCAAGTCTAGCCTTCTTCGCGCCGTGCTAATTACGTGGATTTTGGCGTTTAAACCTGCGGACATACGTATGGTACTGGGCGACCTAAAAAGGGCCGAAATGGGCTTATTTCGCCGGCTAGAGACTGTCTCCGATGTCTGTATGGATGCGGTATCGCTCGGCGCGGCTTTGCGGAACGTGAAAGCGGAATTAGCCAGGCGAGGAGAGCTGCTCGATAAGCACGAAGTCCTCCACGTTAAGGACCTGCCGATGAAGCTGCCGATGATCGTGGTCGTGATCGATGAAGTCGCGCTCATACGCCAGGAAAAGGCGCTGATAGCGATTATTGAGGATATAAGTTCTATCGGTCGGAGCCTAGACGTTTACCTCGTCCTTTCGATGCAGCGTCCGGATTATAAGGTGATGGACGGCCGATTAAAGAATAATCTTACGGTCAGGATAAGCGGACGCCAGTCAAACGCCAAGAATGCGGAGATAGCCGGCGTGCCAGGTGCGCAGGATATTGAAATCAACGAAAAGGGCCGGATGATCCTTGCGGCCGAGAAATTGACGGAGTTTAAGGCGCCATTCGTGGATGAAGAGGAAACTAAGCGGTTGCTGGAACCGTTTAAGGTTGCGCCAGCTACGCAGACATCTGCGCCTATTGAGGAAGTACAGACTCCGGCACAACTGCCCACCATATTCAATACTATCGACGAGGAGGCCATTAAAAATGAGAGCTCGCGATAAAGCTATCATAGACGATCTGGCGCGGTTTCGAGTAATGAGCCGTGATGATATCGCTGATATTCACTTTAGCGGAGTAAAGAGTCCAGAGAACGGCGCCAATTCCGTCCTTAAACGCCTGCATCGGGACAGACTGATCGAGCGCAGCAACAAATTCGTTCCCTTCGTATATATGCCTGCCGACAAGTCGCTAAAGAAGGATAGCGCCAAGATTCCGCACTTTCTCGAACTCGTCCAGGTCTACCGGCAAATGATTCGCTATAAGAAGCCGAAGATCTTCCGAGTGGAGCCAAAGTTAGGCCCGAAGACTCATTTCGCAGAGCCGGACATTTTCGCAATCTGGCGGGGCGGCGTATTCTGGATCGAAGTCCAGCGCTCACTATATTCGGAGGCCGTGATGGCGGAGAAAATAGCGCGCTACGAATCTTACGTACTATCGGAGTTATGGAAAGCCGAAAGCTGGCAGCCGGAGGGAAGAGCGCCGATCCTGCCGGTTCTATTGATTATCACGCCACATATATACGGAGTTCGATCGCTCCATATTAATATAGTAGAAACGGGATCCATTGACGAGTTAGTCGTGAAGGCCGGGGAGCAGCGGAAGCCGGAAGTACGAAGAGCTGCGGGTGCTGGCGGTATCAAAATGGATCTGCGGTAAATAAAAGGCTCTGTTAATTAAAGGCTGTGTTAAAGAATATTGTTGATTTTTAACCAAAAAAAAGACCAATTTAATTCGGTCTTTTGAGTATGTCTTGTTTGGCTAAAGCACCCAGATAGTTTAAGTGTAATACTTCACAATCTTACTCCGATACAAACAAGGGTAAGTAGTCCACTTTTAGTTCACAACAATAATAAGGTTGACGGGGGTACTATGATACTTTTAACGTGAAATAGGCTTTTAAATCAGTAACAGCGACCTAAAAGAAGCATATATTATTGAAGAGAGTACACGTAGTATCTCTTTATTTACACAAAACTGACAAAATTTCTTTATTCAAATCTCTTGATAGATGTCAGTTTAAACTAATTATTGAATAAAAGGTGGAGGTAAAAATGCTCAATTATCAAAATGAACTTCAAACTTTGGGAATGGATAATTTCCAAGTTGGTGAGTTAATTCATATGGATTCTCTCCAAGACCCGCGAATGTTTGGAGGTATGCGTTGCGGTGGCATGATGTGCGGCGGTATGCGTTGCGGCGGCATGATGTGTGGTGGAATGCGTTGCGGTGGCATGATGTGTGGTGGAATGCGTTGCGGTGGCATGATGTGTGGTGGCGGCATGATGTGTGGCGGCATGCGTTGCGGCGGTTTTAGTTGTTTTAGCTGTTTTGGAGGTTAGTAAATTTCAACAAAAAATTGTTTTTTATGAAAAGAAGTGCCCCGCATCATCTGCCGTATGGGCACTTCTTTTTTGCTAAATCATATTGGAAATAGTACATAAAATATAGTACACAATCGTAACGATAAGGAATTCCTTCTTTCACTAAACTGCCAGTTAGTGCAATAAGAAAATCAACAACATTCTTTAACAGAGCCTAATTAAAAAGGACGAGAGCGAGTGGTATTGAATGGCGTTAAGGGAGGATAATTAAGGAGATTTAAAAACTTAGTACAAAATCTTTTTCATCACTATTACGTGAACCCCTTGTAAAGAGGTATCAGAACAAAAAGCCCAACAATAGGTCTATTGGCTCACATTCCCTGACAAAAAAGACCTATACAACTTCTCTTCTTTTCATTAATATTTAAAGTGGAAAAAAATTAAATGGCAAAGGAGGACAAAAATGAAGAAGGGATTGGTTTTGATTTTGGCTTTACTGTCTTTTTCAGTGTTTTCGGAAAAGGCATTCGCTGCCACTTGGGTCAATGGATATATGAAATCAAATGGAACATATGTAAGCGGGCATTACAGAAGTGATCCTGATGGAAACTTCTACAACAACTGGAGTACATACGGAAATACCAATCCCTATACGGGAGAGGCTGGATACAAAAGATACGATTATAATTCTTATACGCCAAGCTATTCATCCAGCTATGATTCTTCTTTAAGCAGCTACTCAAACTACGATTCTTCTTTAAGCAGCTACTCAAACTACGATTCTTCTTTAAGCAGCTACTCAAACTACGATTCTTCTTATGACAGCTCTTCTTATGACGATTATTCTACTTACGATGATTATTCTACTTATGATGATTACAACTCCTACGATGACTATTCAACGTTAGATACTTCGTATGATGATTACAGCTCTTATGACAATTATAACAATAGTTACTCAGACGATAGCAGCAGCTATTACGCCAGCGGAAGCGGTTATGAATTATATGGTGAATAAGAAAAGAAATAAAAAGACCCGAGGGCTGCTAAAACCTCGGGTCTTTTCTATACATTCAACTGAAAGGGATTTGTAACTAGTGAGTTCGCAAACGAAAAGTCGGTTGAAATATCTAAAACTTCAACAAAGGAGCAGGAGGATGATGGCTACAACCATTGTCAGCATATAACGAAGATCGTAGCGGCAAGAGGCGGGCCAGGTACGGTCTTTTTTTATTTTCGGAAAAACTGCGCCATTTAAAAATTTTAGTCTAACTAATTTATGAAGAACTTTCGGAAAAACTGCGCGAAAACAGCAACTTAACTCACAAGAAGTAGTAGAGGAATTTTTTTTCGGAAAAAGTTGGGGAAATCTCACGCGAAATTGACAAGTACACGGGTATTATAAGTGACGGCTTTTTTAAGCGGTCAAAAATAAAAGGAGGAGATAACGTTGGCTAATCAGCAAATTTTCGACAAACGCAACCCCGGCAATAACGAAAAATTCTTCATTCCGCTTCCAAGCGACGCCCGCCACTACATTCACCATGAACGCATGAGCGCAGACAAAATGTTCCTCTACGCACTAATCATCGACCTTTATAACCCGGACATCGGCTGCGCATTCCCGGCACTCGATACCCTGGCGGTCAAATACGGAAAGGTTCCGGACACTACGAGTAAGCATCTGGACGATTTAAAGGCGGTCGGCCTGATCGATTTTCCCGAAAAGGGTTATTACGTGCCGATGGTTCCGTTAAGTGAGAAGGCCTTTTTCGAAGAGTTTCCGGATGCCTTCGCCAATTATCAGACGTCGATAAAACGATGGGAAGTCCGGAAGACGGCGGCAGTTGACCGAATGAAAAAATGGAGGGCCGAGAGAGGTTACGCTAATAATTAGGGACGGTTACACCTAACGAGCAAGGGTAACGTCCTTTACGTTTATGTGTTAACTAGAAGTACTAACGAGACTTATAACGAGACTTAAAATAATAGCGCGCTAAAGAAACGGAGTTAAAGAGATAACGATAATATTCACTAACGTTCATATTATCGGCAATCCTTTCTATCGAAAGAATTGCCTTAATAATAGGCGCTAATCCATTTATCGATGGTCTTATAAAAGAATAAAAGAAAGGGGGACCAACACCAAGACCAGCCGGCAGAGCTAGGGATCCAAAAAGGTAAAAATAAAAGCGTCGAAAGGGGAAAACCATGTTCTTATCAAAAGAAGAAAGAAGCCATTTTCGAAGTACATCAGTTTATCAAAGCCCATAACGATTCAGATTTCGAAGTTCGGAAGGTTCTAGTCCAATATTTTTTTAGTGACTGGCGCCTTAGGATAAATCTTTTCAATAAGATAATGCGGCATCCCTTCGTTAAGAAAAAGAGTGGTACGTTTTATTGCGTCCATGACATAATGACGGACTGGCTACTCGCTATTGACCAGGTTGCTGAGCGTGAAGAGGAATATCCCGTTTATAACGTGCTGAAACGCACCAGGGACGCTCGGAAAAGGGCCGCCAAAGAATTAGCGATAGTAACGCTCGATAGCGACGAGGATACATTGCCGCCGTTCACAGTCGAAGAGAAAGCGATCAGCGTAAGGGATCCGATTGAGGAAATATTCTTCTCGGAAGATAAAGCGGAATCTGTTGAGGAGTTCACAGCGTTAATCGAAAAAGTGAAGACCGAAGAGGACTATTATGTGAACAAATATGCGGATGAATCGCCGTGGAACGAAAAACAACCGAAGAAAAAGCGGACGTTCAGGGAAGTTCGGAGTGCAATCCGAAAATTAGACACTAATAGAATACGAGTTTGCAAGGAATGCAACGGTGCTTTTTATGCGCACGACGGCCGAAGACATGTTTGCGATGTTCAAAAATATCCTGGGAATAATTTGTCGGCTTGTGAGGTGAAAATTCATAGAAAAAGGTCGGATTCACGCTATTTAGCGCAGAAAAAAGCCATTATGTAGTATAGGGCAGATAGCCCATTTTATTTAAGTATTTGTAAGAAAGGGAGGGAATTGCTATGGATGGTAAAACGATGAAGGCGATTAGACATTACTATGGTTATTCACAGCCGGAGTTTTCGAAAATTATCGGAGTAGCAGAAGGGACAATAGCGGCCATCGAAACCAATCGCAGAAATATGGGCGAGAAGGTAAGATTCAAACTATCCCAGAAGTTCGAGTTAACAGACGATCTTCTAACCGCGATCGAGCGTTATAAGAAGTTCACTTAATTTTTTTCACATTAATATTAAATGAATCTATAATTATCCAATTATATCATAACACTAAAAATTAGAGCCGTCAAGTGCTCCGATGATGCTACGGCGAAGGTGCGAAATAAGACAAGAGCGAGGTGAGTGAATTGAGCGAGAGAGTTACGGTTTTACTAGCATACCTAGACGGTCTTTGTAAACTACAAGTATCTGGCGTAAAGGTCCATGCGGAAATGCACGAGGTACTACAACAAATTAAGGACGAAATAAAAAAATAATTAATTAACTGAGAGAGCGAGTGAGTGAGCGATGAGAGAAGAGACTATGCGCGAAATGGACGATATTTTAGAGATATTAAGAGGCATGAACGAGAAGCTGGACGGTTTACGGGGCGGTGTGGCGCGATGAATGAACTTTACTGCCGAAATTGCGATAAATGGAAGCCATTAAATGCGATGAAGAAAGAGAAACGTAATCGATCCGGCTATATGAATATGTGCAATCAGTGTCATTACGCCAAATATAAAAAGAATCTCAGGATTCGGATTGACAATTCTCGGAAAAAAGCTGATGAGTACGGAGTAATGAACGTGCTATTAAAGGCAGAGTTTGCGGAAGTAAAAGCGAAAAAGCGCTGCATTTATTGCGGGAATGAAATTTCCGGATTTAACTCGACCGTCGATCACGTAACACCGATGAAACTCGGAGGTCCAAACGCCCGAGCAAATGTTGTTCAGGCATGCCGAAGCTGTAATTCGTCTAAAAACCATAAACCGGTCTATCAATTCTACCTCGAATCGGAAACGTTCACCGACGAACTTTACGCAGCGTTCCTGGACGAATTCAGCCAGCGAAACATCGGAACACCGGAACAACTCGACGAAGTATTACGGCAGCAGTACGAAGCCGAGGTCGGAGCCGGAGCATGATTTATATATCGAATGGAATATACGCAGAGCACGCCCTGAAAAGCGGTCTGGATCCAATCGCCTTGATTTACGACGCGGATCGATGGCTTGCTGCAGGGCTTTTTGTATTAACGGAAGGAGGTACGCATGGGAAGACGCAAGCCTAAAGACGTAGCATTTTCGAAGTTAAGCCAGCGAAAGCAGCGGAAATATCTGGCGGCAAAGTCTCCTATGGGGTGTAAGGAGAAAAATTGGACCGCGTTCGTGTTCGCAAGGCTAAAGGAGGAGAAAGGCGAATGAAAACTCCGATTGAACAAGTCGCGCGAGTTTACGTCCGGATTGAGGAATCGGCGGGAGAATATGGGCTTGGCGCCGAGGTTTACTGCGAATCTGAATTGAAACGCATCTATTCGCTGTTCTTGCCTTCGGAAATCAATTCGAAGCGACAAGGCTATTTATACGGGATGAAGCAGATTTTATCCGAACTGCCAAACACCTATACGCTCGCCGTTTTGACGGGATCATGCCAGCACTTTCTTAATAAAGACGAGCTAAATCGGAAATTATCGAAGTTTACGAACGCAAAGCTGCTGTTTTGTAAAAAGCCGATAAAGCCGGGTTGCTACGAGTTGGTAGAGGACGCATTGCGGAGAAGGGGCGACATTGTCGCTGATTTATAAAAAACTAACTATAAAAGGGGATTTAAACAATGAGCAAATTTAAAGAGATGATTGCACATTACGAAAAGGCACAAGAGATTTCGGGATCAACTACTGGACTTGTTGGCACAACGAACCAGCTATATCGGGAAGAAATAAGAAAATTAGAAATGGATCAAGACCTTTCTGATAAAGGTAAACAACGCAGAAGAGAAGAGATTCAAAGAGAATTCGGGGATGCATTTATTAAGAATGCCAGAACGATGAACCAAGAAAGAAAAAGCAGCCTTATCAGCGCTAGAACTGCAGCTAAGCAAGTTATAAATGAGGATCCAGTGAAACCGTTAGGAATGGATCTCAAAGAGTTCGAGCGTAACTTATCGAACTTGAAACTTGATGTCCTACTCGAAACAAACCCAACAAACGCTATAAAAAAGCTGCAGGATTTCGTAGGCGAGCAGGAAAATCCGTATATGGCGAAACAACTATTAGAAAGCTTCCCAGAAATCGCTAAATCTGTCCTAGACGGAACATCGGGGCCAAATACTGGCAAATTCAAAAGCGATCTTCAATCTGTATTAACTACAGTACGCAGCAAAGCCGTTACAGATGAGCAAAGGAAAGCTGCAGAGATTTATCAACTCGCGGAAAATCAGTACGTTAGAAACCTCTTTTTGGCAGATAGCGTTGAAATCCAATCACTCAGAGCAAATCTCGGACAAAAAGTCGCTTCATATGCAAACACGCCAGAACTTTATAGAACAAAAGAAGAAGAAACTCAACAATAATAGGGCGCCATTTCGGCGTCTTTTTACATTAAAAAAACTAAAAAAACGGGGGAATTTTAAAATGGCAAAGCAACGTACAAAAAACACGGTAATAGCGGAATTCAAGGCATTACATCAGCAGGAAATGGAAGCACGCCAGCAGCTACTCGAAAAACAATTGGAACTACAATCGAAACTAGCCGAACTAGACAGCAACCTAGCTGATCATCAAGCCGCATCTGTAACGGATATTTCGGAAAAAGCACTTAGCGAGGAAGCATCTATCCGCCTGCAAATCGCGGAGACAGACGGCATGCTAACCACGATCAACGAAAAGCTGGCTCGCCTGGCATTTACGGAAGAGACGGCCGTACTAAGAAAAGAGGCCCTCGAATTGGCGAAGTCCGAAGCGCTAGAAAAGTATGACCAGGAGTTGCCGGTGCTGCTCGAAAAAATAGCGGAAGCTAAAAAAGCATACCTCGGACTACTTGCCGATTATCATGCGCTTAAAAAGGAAAGCCGCCAATCGGTCATCGATATAGCGCAAAAGGTCGGGCGTTCGGTTGATAATGTAGACTTGCCGAATGTTCGCGAGATAAAGACGTACCGTATGACTAACATGCAATCGTGTGGAGCGCGTGCTAACTCGGCAGGTGAACGACGCTTTGAAGACTGGCGCAGGTGGCAGCGTTCATATAGCCAAACTCGCGGATAACATTATCGTTCGCGAAGAGGCAGACATCGATAAAATTGCGGATAAATTGGCGATGAAAATGTATAGAATCGGAGGAGGAATAGCGTAATGGCAACTTTAACGGCAGAACAGCACATTGCGGTCAAGTATCTGGCGCAGGTTAAGCGCGGCGGACTAAAGCAGGAGGAGATCGCCCAGGAATGCGGGGTCACTCGTCAAACGCTCTATCGCTGGCGCAAGGATCCGTTATTTCAGCAGGAGTTGAAGCAGGAAATCGTCCGGAACACGCAGGACCGGCTACCGGAAATCATGGACGCGCTTGCTGACCATGCGATCAAGTCCGGCAATGCGGCCGCGGCGAAGCTAATCTTGCAAGCTAACGGCATGCTGACGGATAAGGTCGAGGTTATCAAGCCGGAAGTCGAGCGGTCAGGGATCGATTATGACGCGATTGACGCGGAGATTGATGCTGCGGCGAAAGATTTCGAATTGAATTAATAAAGATTGGCGGAGTTGGCTACGGCTGGCTCCGCCTTTTTTTTTGTTTGAACGAGGAGGAAAATAATGGAACTTGTCGAAGTATTAAGAGAGGTGATATTATGAAGATTAAGTATTTTAACGATGTGGACACTGTTTGTGAAATGGAGTCAAACGATGTTGCCGGCGTAATCGCGGCTGTAGAAAAAACGGACTATTTATATTTTCAAGAAGATGTGTACAAGTTTGAATATTTCCGTTTTAATCATTACTTAGAAAATAACGAATGGCAAGAAAAGCTGATCGTTTACATGACTAACGACTGAAGCATCCTAATATGGGTGCTTTTTATTTGTAATTTATAGGAACGTACGTTTTGTTTTCGGTTATAATAATCGTGAGGTGATCGCGATGAATAAGCCGCGATATCGGATAATGCTAACGAAATCGACGCCAACAGGGAATACCGAAATACACATCATGGACTGGAAGCAAGGCGGGATCTGGCGCTTTACCATCGATGAGATCGACGGAGATAAGCTACCGCCGGCCCTGGTCGAATACATAAACGGAATACTGCCGGATATTAAGGACGGCCGCTGGCATTATGGAACGTTCACAATCCGAAAATAACGCTTGTATGGCTTGTCCGGTTTGGGTATGATAGAGATAACGTAATCCATCGCTATGCAGTAGCGTTGATAACAACCCATACCGATAAAAACAATCGTCGCACTAGCGGCGCAAACGTTGATGTGACCGGATTTATCTACCGTCAAACTGACCGTTAGGGTGTCCGGGGGATTTACGATTGATAATCCTAATGCCATCGCTTCATGCGGCTGCGGTTCATCTTTCAGAACGGCAGTTAACGCTGGTACTCCTGAAGAGTGCTAATTTGAATTCGAATCTATTTTTTGAAAGTCAGCTTTTTTTGGCTGGCTTTTTTTATTTGGCTCTTTTCTTAAACTTTGTTGCTCATGACCCTATATTTAGTCCAACAAACCATTTATAAGGCAAGAAGAAAAGATGCCCCGAAGCAAGACTAAATGCGTGATAACAGCTTTTACGAATAGCAACAATCTCTGCGAAAACTGCCTTTTAATTAAAGGCTGTTTCTCTGAATCAGCGGGCTGAGCTGAAATATCAGCGGCATTTCCATTTTTATCGGCGGACGAAAGCAGGAATCATCCCCAACAAATATTATAGAGCCATAAAAGAAAAGCCGCTCAGTTGAGAGCGGCTTAAACTTATTTATTTTCCTTCAAATAAGCTTGTACTGTGCAGCGGCTGAACGCGCGCTTTTGGATCCATGTAAGCTTTTGCGTTATTAACAGCAGTTGGAGCTTCACCAAATCCGCTTGCAATCAGGTTAACTTTTCCTTCATATGTGCAAATATCTCCTGCAGCATAAATGCCTTCGATATTAGTTTCCATTTTACTATTAACCAGAATAGAGTTTTTCTCAATTTCAAGATCCCAGTTTTTGATCGGGCCAAGGGAAGATACAAAACCGTAGTTGACAATCAGTTCATCTACATCAATGATTTCTTTGTGATCACCTTTTACTTCTTCAAGAACGATTTGCTCGATATGATCTTCGCCGTGCAGTTCAGTAGGAACATAAGGAGTTTTAATTTCTACTTTCGAATTTTTCAGAAGCTCAACACTATGTTCATGCGCACGGAATTTGTCACGGCGATGAACAAGGATCACTTTTTCAGCTACAGGTTCAAGCATGAGAGCCCAGTCAACAGCAGAGTCCCCGCCACCGCAAAGCATAACGCGTTTTCCTGAGAAGTAGTTCATATCTTCTACAAAATAGTGGAGATTTTTTTTCTCATATTTAGCAGCGTCTTCAAGTTCCATTTTACGAGGCTGGAACGCACCGTTTCCAGCTGTAATAATCAGCGTTTTAGAATAATGAATTTCACTGTTTGTCGTCAGCTTGAATACTCCGTCAGCCTGCTTTTCGACACCTTCAACAGCCTGTTCCAGACAAACAGCAGGTTCAAACTGAGCCATTTGCTGTTTTAGATTATTGACAAGTTCCTGAGCACGGATTTTCGGAAATCCGGCAACATCATATATGTACTTCTCAGGATAGAGGGCAGATAGCTGTCCGCCAAGCTGAGGCAAGCTTTCAATTATTTTTACGCTAGCCTGTCTCATACCGCCGTAAAAAGCTGTGAATAAGCCGACTGGCCCGCCTCCGATAATGGTAATGTCATAAATCTTTGTATCTTCCTTCACATAAAGTCCCCCCAGCAAAAAATATTCTTAATGAATAACATAATATCATATTTCGGGTGTGCAAAATGTATTAACATTATGGAAAAGTGCACCTCATTAAAGCAATGCGGTAATACGTTAAATATAATCATAATCAATTATACAGAATTCTACAATATTTTTGGAATTTTCTTACCTCTTATTAGGAATAATTTATAGCTTGAAAATATATGTCGAAAAGAATATGATTATATATAGACATTATTGTTAATTTTATGTGAAGTATTTTCCTACCATTTTGGCCTTTTGCGGAAAAGTAAGTGAAGGTTTTCACAATCTTTATTGCAAAAAAAGAAATAATATGTTGAAAAAGGGCAGAAGATAACATTAGCTATTTTTATACCCTACAACAAATCTGTTAAATGGATGTGATTCATTTGAGAAAGCCAAAAGTTCTTATTTTAGGTGCAGGTTACGGCGGATTGATGACAGTTACACGTCTTCAGAAGCATTTGGGTGTGAACGATGCAGAAATCACACTTGTGAACAAAAATGATTACCACTATGAAACAACATGGCTTCATGAAGCTTCTGCTGGTACGATTCATCATGACAAAGCCCGTTACATGGTAAAAGACGTTATTAACTCTGGACGCGTTAACTTTGTAAAAGGATCTGTTACAGCAATTAACAAAGAAGCAAAAAAAGTTATTCTTGAAGATGGCGAGCTTGAGTATGACTATCTTGTTGTTGCACTCGGATCTCACCCGGAAACTTTCGGCATCAAAGGCTTGAAAGAATACGCGTTTGGCATCACAAATATTAATGCAGCACGTCAATTGCGCGAGCATATCGAACTTCAATTTGCAACATACAACACGGAAGAAGTAAAACGAAAAGAACGTTTATCTATCGTTGTAGGCGGTGCCGGATTTACAGGTATTGAATTCCTTGGAGAACTTGCTGAACGTGTTCCAGAACTTTGCCGCGAGTACGATATTGACCAAAAAGATGTCCGCATTATCTGTGTGGAAGCAGCACCAACAGCACTTCCAGGCTTTGATCCGGAATTGATTGAGTACGCAGTGAACTTCCTTGAGCAAAGAGGAGTAGAATTCAAAATCGGTACAGCTATTAAAGAATGTACTGAAGAAGGCATCATCGTTGCAAAAGATGAGCAAATGGAAGAAATTAAAGCTGATACTGTTGTTTGGGCAGCAGGTGTCCGCGGTAACAGCGTTGTAGAAGAAGCAGGCTTTGAAAATATGCGCGGCCGTGTAAAAGTTTCTCCAGAGCTTCGCGCTCCTGGTCATGACGAAGTCTTCATCATTGGTGATTGCTCTTTAATCATCAACGAAGAAATCAACCGTCCATTCCCTCCGACTGCACAGATTGCTATGCAGCAGGGTGAAACTTGCGCGAAAAACCTGGCAGCATTGATCCGCCAGCAAGGACAGCTAGAACAATTCAAACCGGACATCAAAGGTACAGTTGCTTCACTTGGTGAAAGCAATGCCGTTGGTGTAGCATTCGGTAAAAAATTGTACGGCACAAAAGCATCCTTTATGAAGAAAATGATCGATAACCGTGCATTATTCATGGTTGGCGGTCCTGGAATGGTTCTGAAAAAAGGTAAATTCAAATTCTTTTAATTTTAAATGATAAAATAGGAAAAAGGCAAAAGCATTCAGGCTTTTGCCTTTTTTATATAACCTTTTAAATTGAGATTATAAAGCAGCTGATTCATTAGGGAGGCAGGAATATACATGAGTGAAGAAAAAAGGGGAAAAGTATGGATTGCAGTAGCGGGACTTGTGACTGATGCTGAAGGAAATTGGCTTGTTGTCAAAAAGAAATATGGAGGTCTTAAAGGCAAATGGTCTCTTCCTGCAGGCTTTGTGAATCATAATGAAACGATTGATCAGGCGATTGTTAGAGAAATAAAAGAAGAATCGGGAGTTATGGCTGAACTGGAGGGTGTTATCGGTATCCGCTCCGGTGTCATTAAAGAAAAAATCAGTGACAACATGATCATATTTAAACTGAAAGCCCCCCAAACAGAAGTGATGGCTCAGGAGAAGGAGCTGTTTGAGGCGGCATTTATACACCCGGAAACACTGAAAAAGGATCCAGATGCTTCATTGCTGCTGCTTTCTTTTCTGCAAAAAGAAGTGCAGCCAGCTTTTAGAACGTATAAAGAATTTGATCCTGGAGATCAGTTTGGATATACCGCTTATCATCTATTTTTATAATATTCAAAATAATAAGAAAATAAGAGAATGGACGAGAAAAAGCTTAATGTACTCGCTTACATAAGAAGATTTGTGAGTTTTTCTCCCTTTATTCTTGACAGAATACCTGTTATCTTAATAGTCAATAAAAACAAAAGGGGAGACTTTCATGAATACGACAAAGGCAGAAAAAAAGGTTTGTCCATACTGTTCCGGAAAAGGCTATTTTCAGCTATTGCTTGGAGGATCTGAGACATGCGATTGCTGTCAGGGAACTGGAAAGAAAGCGTAAAAATTTCCAAAATCAGATTGACTAGCTTAGCACCCTTTCAGTAAACTTAAGATGGGTAATGAAGGGGTGCTTAAGCATGAATATAGCGGTTGTAATCATCTCAATGGTCTTGTTTTTTGTATTATTTTTTGGAATCGGTTTCTTGCTGAATATGCTTCTCAGAATGTCATGGGTTATGGCCATTGTTTATCCGGTTGTTTGTATTTTTATCATTCAGCAGATTCAGGTAAGCCGGTATTTTACAGCACCCGTAGAGTCGTTTGTTTCTCTCGGGCATAAAGTTTCTTTGCTTGCACCGGCTGATATGATGATTCTTTCAAGCGGGCTTCTTGGTGCAATATTAGCAGGAATCACGATTAAGTCATTAAGAAAAAGAGGATATCAGATGTTTTAACCTTCCAAATTGATGGGGGTTTTTTCTTTTTTATAGGGTTTAAAATGATCCTCTTCTTCTCTTCAGCGAATATTTTATTCCATATGTGGAAAAGAATAGTCTTGTTGAGAGGAGAGAATGATAAAGATATGAAAAAATTCCAAAGCTTTGTTCGCAGAGTTTCGATGTTTGTTTTATTTTTAGCAGCTTTAACGGTGACCGCTGGAGCCATAACAGGTGTTAGAGCACAGGATTTATCAAGCTGGATAGAAGGGCAGGCTTCAGGGGATGGAGAGAATGCCTATAATTTTCTTGGCTTTACCTTTAAAGTGCTGAATAAGGAATCACCTATACATACATCTATTTCAGCTGCAGAAGAAAAAATCGATAAAAATCTTTCGCTTGAAACAGCTTTCGAATGGGACAAATATCCAAAAAAAACAGTGACGGCCACTGGATATACAGCAGGCTATGAATCAACAGGGAAGTACGCAAATAATCCTCAGTATGGCATCACTTTTTCTGGTGTGAAAGTAAAGCGTGACCTCTATTCGACGGTTGCGGCAGATCTTAAGGTATTCCCGCTTGGAACCATCCTATTTATCCCTGGATACGGTTACGGGGTTGTAGCGGATAAAGGCGAGGCTATTAAAGGAAACGAATTGGATCTTTATTATGATACAGTAGATGATGTATATAAAAATTGGGGCAAGAAAACACTGGACGTATATGTGGTAAAAAAAGGAACAGGGGAATTATCGGAAGAGGAATTATCTCATCTTAATGAAAACCAATCGATGCAGGTATTCCGTCAAAAATATATGAAATCCAAAACAAAGAGCTGACCCGGGAAACCGGGTTTTTTGCTTGGTTCCAAATTCCAGAGTCAGCTGTTTATTTCAAGATCTGAGCTAATTTTTCCAAGCCTTCAAGAAGTCTTGGAGAAGGCCTGCAATACAATGCTTCCTCCAGTAAATGAATCTGTTTTTCTTTGACAGCTTTTGCCTTCTCAGCATTTGCACGCTTTAGCACATGCTCTATTTTCATTCTGCTTTGTTTAACTCCAACCCATGCCAGGAAGATATAGTCCGGGTCGCGTTTTAATACATCTTCCCAATCTGTCTGCACGCTTGCAAGATCCACATCTTCAAAGATGTTTGAGGCTCCAGCAAGCTTGCTGATCTCTGTCAGCCAGTTAACACGTCCAGGGGTAAAGATCGGGTTTGGCCACCATTCAAAGTAGATGCGCGGCTTCTTTTTCCGATTGGATGCGGCTTCTTTGAAGGCGGACAGCCTGTTCCGATAATTCTGGACATATTCAGCCGCTTTTTCAGGTATTCCTGTTATCTCCCCCAAATGAAGAAGATCATTAGCGATATCGTCCAACGACTGCGGATTATATACGACATAGGGAAGGTTACGCTTTTCTAGTTCTTCAATATTTTTTTCCATGCCAGGAACACTTAGAGAAGCGAGGATAAGATCTGGTTTCAGCTCTTCCACCTTATCCATATCAATGGACAGATCCGGACCCACTTTTGGCAGGGAAGCTATTTCTTCAGGCCAGTCAGAAAAGTCATCAACACCAACCAGCTGCCCAGTCAAGCCGAGGCAGGAAGCCAATTCCGTATTGCTGGGGCAGATTGAAACAATTCTCATTTCTATCACCTACATCATGAAAAGATAATAAAGCAGAAGGGTCATCAAGATCCCGGTAAGTCCGCCAAAAAAGACTTCAATTGGCTTGTGGCCAAGCAATTCCTTCAACTTTTTTATTTTTTCTTTTTCCTGGGCCTGAGGCCAGTCTTTTGCTTCTGTGACGAATCTGTTGAAATCCACCACAAGCTTATTCAGTACTGTAGCCTGTTCCCCAGCAGCCCTTCTGACTCCTGTAGCATCAAACATTGTAATGACAGCAAGGATTGCTGCAACGGCAAAGATTGAGGAATGAAACCCTTCCTCAAGCCCGACGGCTGTCGCCAGAGCAGTAACAGCTGCTGAATGGGAGCTTGGCATGCCTCCTGTACTTGTTATAAGCGACCAGTCCAATTCCCTGATCGCAATAAAATGGATCGGCACTTTTACAAATTGTGCAAAAAAGATAGCGAATAAGGCCGCGATAAGCGGGAAATTAAAAAGGATCTCCATTCTGATGAAACCCGTCCTTTCAATGACAATGGTACTTTTATTTAGGCTCTTTCTTAAAAGCTGCTGTTTTTAAATGGCTCTTTTCTTAAACTTTGTTGCTCATGACCCTATATTTAGTCCTCAAAACCATTGGGATGGCAAAAACTTTAAGAATAAATGCCCCGATGCTAGTCTAAATGCGTGAAAAAGCATGTACAAACAACAATCTCTGCGAAAACAGCCTTTTAAATAAATCTAATTTTAAAAAAGATGCCGTGAGGCTTATATTTATAAGTGTTAAACCGATACGAACAGCAATCTGTAAACGTATGAAAATGTTAAATGCTCTGATACAATATTATCATGAAAGCGGGGTATTCTTTCATGAATGATTATCCTGAAGAATATTATCAGTTTTTTGTGCATTTTAATGAAGGTGATTATTATACTTGTCATGATCTTTTAGAAGAGATATGGATGACAGATAAGTCGAATCTTTTCCTTAAAGGCCTCTTGCAAATGTCGGTTGCGATTTACCATTATGAATATGGAAATGTCAGCGGAGCCCGCTTGATGATGAATGCTGGAAAAAAATACATACAACGATATCGCCCGGCATTTTGGGGAGTAGACCTGGAAAGGGTCCATTCTTTTATTGAAAATTGCTTATCAATTATACCACATGATATTGAGCAGTTACCTTATGATTGTGTAAATGAATTGCCTCAATTGCCTTCTTTTTATCTTAACCTTGAAGAAAATAACGAAAAACCTTAGGAGGATACAAAATGTTTCATGCAGAATCAATCTTAAACTGGACAGAAGAAACGATTATTATCGGATTATTTCAAAAAAACAATCATCTGAAAGGTATTCTTTCTATTCTGGATGAACAGCTGGAAGGCCAGATTTCCGATCTGGTTACGGAAGGAGATATTTCTCCTCAGAAAGGGGCCATTGCTAAAATTTATCCGCTAGGCCGAATGAGTACGAAAAGAATCTATATTGCAGGTCTTGGCAAGGAAAAAGAGTTTACTTTTGAAACAGCTAGAGAAGTGTTTGGAAAGCTCTTTAAAACGATTCTTAGCTCAAAAATTCAAAGCGCAGCCATTGCAGCGGATACTTTTATCACTGAGGAAACGGATGTGCTTGAAATAGGTCATGCAATTGGAGAAGCATTGTCTCTTTCAACTTATAAAATTCAGGATTACAAACATAAATCAAATGAACCGGAAAAACTGATTGAGCAGATCACCGTTATTTCAGAAGCAGATCGTGCAGATTTACTGGCAGCCTTAAGGGTAGGTGCAGTTTATGGCAAGGGAACCAATTCAGCCCGTACACTAGTTAATATGCCCGGAAATATTCTTACTGCGTCAGAGCTTGCAAATTACTCGGTTAAATTGGCTGATCAGTATGGATTTGAGTGCGAGGTTCTTGAAAAAGAAGATATGGAAAAGCTCGGAATGGGCGGCATGCTGGCAGTGAATCAAGGGTCGGAGCTGCCTCCCAAAATGATCGTTTTAAAATACCAGGGAAAAGAAAAATGGGAGGATGCCATCGGCTTAGTCGGAAAAGGCATCACTTTTGATACTGGCGGATATTCTATTAAGCCCAAAGATGCTATTGTTGGGATGAAAACGGATATGGGCGGTGCTGCAGCTGTTCTTGGTGCTATGGAGATGATTGGTGAGTTAAAGCCTGAACAGAATGTTGTAGCGGTAATCCCTTCTACTGATAATATGATCAGCGGCAATGCTATGAAACCGGATGACATCATTGTTTCCATGAACGGCAAAACAATCGAAATTCTGAATACAGACGCAGAAGGACGGCTTGTGCTGGCGGATGGGATTACTTATGCAAAGCAGCATGGTGCAAACGTTTTAGTTGACATTGCTACCCTTACAGGCGGGGTTATTGTGGCACTTGGAACTGAAATGACTGGAGCCATGAGTAATGATGACAGCCTTTATCAGCAAGTTCTGGAAGCATCTGAAGAATGCGGTGAGCCAATGTGGCGTCTTCCTATTACTGAAAAAGACATCAAAAAGGTGCGAAACAGCAAAATGGCGGATCTGAACAATTCTCCAGGCCGTGAAGGCCATGCCATCATGGCAGGAGCGTTCTTGAGAGAGTTTGCAGAAGAGACACCATGGGTTCACCTTGATATCGCCGGAACTGCTACTTCTTCCAAGGAAACAAATCTCGGGCCTTCCGGTGCAACAGGAATTATGGCAAGAACACTTGCTACGTTTGTAGAACGGTTTGTGCCAGCTGAAAAGTAAAATGAAGCAAAAAGGCTGCCAGGATATGGCGGTCTTTATATAGTATGGGATTGATTTAATTGATGAAGGGTGTTTAAGGGATTTGGTAGTGGCGCATTGGTTAGGGAATTCGCCTTTATAAAGAGATAAATACTAATAAAATTACATAAGCGCTCTTAAATTGGGATGAGCGCTCTTAAGTTGGCATATCCGCTCATAAAAACAAAGATCCTCTATTAAAAGAGGATCTTTGCATATAAATCTTGATAAAAGGCGCTTCAACTAAAGATTTTTATCCAATCTAAGGTCGTTATCTGCCTCTAGAATAAAAAAACCTAATGCTGCTGCTAATACCCCTTATTTTTCTAAGGCTGAATAGGCGCTTCAGCTATTGATACATTCAGCTGCAGCGCCTAGCCCGTTCTGAGGTCATAAGCCGCTCATCCAAAGAAAAGAAAACCTGCTTTCCTCCGGCTGACCGTCTTATGCTTGTCGGGGCTTAACAAGGCGCTTAAGCTTTTGCTTCATACTTCAATCTATTTAGAAGTTCCTGATCATCCATTTCCAAGATGCTGTCGGCCATTTGCGGCTCTCTTTTCAGCAATTCTCTTTCATGCATTTCTCTCTCTAGTTCTGAAAAGAAATAACGTCCAAAGGTTACTTTCATATTATTCCCTTCTCCTCTCTCTAATGATAGCTAATCTGCTCACGCTAAGGCAGAAGATGCAGCTGAATCCAGCTGTACAAATTTATTATCGGCTGGATAGACTTGTTAGTATACTATAATATGCAGTTTTTTTTCAACTTGTTAGAAAATCGTTCATAAAATTTAATAGAATAGGATATGCACAAAAAAACAGCAAGCATCTAAATGCTTGCTGTTTCATACATTCAATGTTCTGTTTTTAGGCTGCTCTGCGCCTATGCTGTGTTGATTTTTGAACAGCATAGTAGATACGCGGGGCAATTAGAGCCCCTATAATGGTAAAAGCAATGTCTTTAAGCATAAACCAGGTCATGATTTTCCAGGCACCGGCATAACTCATTTTTGTATTTAACATATAATTTACGGCAAAATACATATAAGTGGTACCGACAACATAAATGGCAATTATACCTGCAAAGGATGCTGCAAGGAAAACCGGGAAAGAAGGATTTTTTCTGGATTCCATGATTTTCCCTGCAAGGTAGGCAGCGACTATGTATGATAAAATGAAACCGCCGGTAGAACCGATTAAAACATTAAAACCGCCTGAAAATTGGGCGAAAACTGGTGCACCAGCTGCACCGACTAATGCATAAACGATCATTGAGATGGCACCCATCCGGCTTCCAAGAAGCAAACCGGCTAAAATACAAAAAAATGGAGCCATAGAGAGAGGAACTCCGGCTACTTGAAGAAATGGCAGCCAGGATGTGAGATTCGCTCCTATTGCCATTAGAGCAGCAAACATTCCCGCTAAAGCTAAATCATAAACTCGAAACCTGCTATTCATCGTATTCCTCCAGCATAAAAAGAGTCTTTTGTACTCAGAATAATAGACGAAAAGAATATTGTCAACTTAATATTTATATAGGTTAACAATAAAAAGGGGACGAAAATCATGTATTTTGGAAAAGCAAAAGAGCCTCACAAGGGAGGCCGTATTCCTCCAAACCAGAATGCAACAACAAAATTCCCAGTCCTTCATGCCGGAAATGTTCCGCATTACCCGGATCTTTCTAAATGGAACCTTCAATTATACGGTTTAGTTAAAAATCCCAAGCTGCTTACCTTTGACGATTTATTACATTACCCTCAGTCTAGTGTAACGAATGATATCCATTGCGTTACAGGCTGGTCGAGACTTGATAATGGCTGGTCCGGGGTAAAGACAAAAGACATCGTTAAAGGAATCGGCATAATGCCAGAAGCAAAATATGTCCTTTTACATGCTGAAGAGGGCTGGACAAGCAATGTATCGATTGAAGATTTTCTTGCGGAAACAAGCCTTCTCGCACACACACATGACGGGGAAAGGCTGACGCCTGAACACGGATATCCATTAAGAGCCGTTATGCCGCATTTGTATTTCTGGAAAAGCGCCAAGTGGCTTAGAGGGATCCAATTCCTTTCGAATAATCATCCTGGGTTTTGGGAGAAAAATGGATATCATATGAATGGAGATCCATGGAAAGAAGAGAGATTTTCATTTGATTAAAGAAAAAAGGAGACTCGGGAAAGAGTCTCCTTTTACTATTCAAATCAGTTCACGCTAAATTCTTTTTCAAGTACTGCTTCAGCGGCTGCATAAGTGTATCCAAGATCTCGCGCAACAGCTTCGTATGTGATTTCGCCTTTAGCTACGTTTACACCTGATTTAAGAGCTGCATTTTCTAAGATCGCTTTGTAGACACCTTTATTGGCAATTTGCAACGCGTAAGGAACTGTTACGTTTGTTAATGCAATAGTAGATGTTCTTGGAACAGCTCCCGGCATATTAGCAACAGCATAATGAAGGACGCCGTATCTTTCGTAAGTAGGGTTGTCATGAGTTGTAATATGGTCAACTGTTTCAACAATTCCGCCCTGGTCAATGGCTACGTCAACGATTACGGAACCCTCCTTCATGGATTTCACCATTTCTTCTGTTACAAGAGTCGGTGCTTTTGCTCCCGGGATCAGAACGGCACATATGAGAAGATCTGCATCTGTAACAGCGTTTGCGATGTTTACTGGATTAGACATAAGTGTTTTGATTTGGTTGCCGAAAATGTCATCCAATTCACGAAGACGGTCAGCGCTTAAATCGATAATCGTTACATCTGCTCCAAGACCGATTGCCATTTTAGCTGCATTTGTTCCAACTGCACCGCCGCCGATGATCGTTACTTTTCCGCGGCTGACGCCTGGTACGCCTGCAAGCAGAATGCCTTTTCCGCCTTTAGGTTTTTCAAGGAACTGAGCACCGATTTGAGCAGACATGCGGCCTGCAACTTCACTCATTGGAGTAAGAAGCGGTAATGTCTTGCCTGGTGAAACGGTTTCGTATGCAATCGCAGTAACTCCGGATTCTTTTAATGCTTTTGTAAGCGCAGGTTCTGCAGCCAAATGCAAGTAAGTAAACAGGATCAGGCCGTCACGGAAGTAAACATATTCGGATTCAAGAGGTTCTTTTACTTTCATAATCATCTCAGAATCAGCCCATACCTTGGATGCTTCCATTACGATTTCAGCACCAGCTTCTTCATAAGCTTCATTAGAAAATCCGCTTCCTGCTCCTGCATCAATTTCTATAAGTATACGATGTCCTGCTGCAAGCAGTTGTGTCACACCTGCTGGAGCTAATGCAACGCGGTTTTCGTTATTTTTAATCTCTCTAGGCACACCAATAATCATTTAAATTTCCTCCTTAATAAATGGCTTTCATGAGTTCAAAGCTGTTGTTTAAAATAAAAAAGCCTATGAAGTGTTCATTCATAAAATTGAAAATAAAAAGCCTGTTTAAACAGGCTTAAGCTGTAATTTCAGTATAATCCCCTGACAGAGATATTTCTTTGTAGTAAATAGAGAAAGGGTTTACATCTCTTTGTGAAATTTCACAAAGAGAGTTTATAAAGCTTTAAATCCAGATAAATCGTGAGTTTTTCATTGGTGTTTTTCAAGTTGATTTCCGCTATTTCCCCTATGCGCTTCATTCGGTAATTCAATGTATTGACGTGAACATTCAATGCTTTAGCTGCTGAATGGACATTGCTGTCATGATCCAGTAGAACTTCAAGTGTTTCTACTAAATTTGTGTGATGATCCAAGTCATATTCTTTCAGCCTCATCAGCTGCCAGTTGACGTATTCATCTTCCTGCCTTTGCTTGTGAAGCAGGTCAAGATATTGGTATATTCCAAGCTCCGAAAAGTGAATGAGCCCGTTTGTCTCATTCGGAAAGCGCTCTTTAATCTTAAAGGTCGAAAGGGCTTCCCTGTAGCTTTTGGCTACTAGGACCGGATTGGTATAAATGCCTCCGATTGCAGCAGATGCGCCTTTTATGAAAAAACGTTCCTGCAGCTGGCTGATGACAGCAGAAGAAAATTCCTTTAATTTTGCTAAAGGCTGTTCACCCTTTAAATCTACCAAGATAATCAGCTTGTCATAATCAATTGTTGATAAAAGAATATGCACCTGCTGTGTTGTTTGCAGCAGATAATTGATTTGTTTTTCTTCTGTATCCTTTATTTTCTCAGGGAATTGAAAAAGAATAATAGTAAAGAGTGCAGGCTCTTTCACATGAAATTGTTCAAAGCTTTCTTTGATTTCCTGCTGCGATTCAAGATGGCCTGTTAGGAGCTTCCAAAAAAACTCCTGGTTTCGCTCATCCTTTTTAATTTTGCGAACCTGTAAATTCAAAATCTTATTTTTAACGGCCTGCGCTGCCTTTTTTAAAAGCTGCAGTTCTTCCGCATCCAGTGATTTATTTATTTCAAGGGCCCATATAAATCCGAGAACCTCTTGATCCTTCCGAATAGATATGGCAACTCTGTTTCCGAGCCCGACTTGATCGATGTGACCGACACGGACGGGTTCATCCTGTTCCATAAGCTTTGGAATGGTGCCATCCTTCCAAAGGCTGTTAATCACTTTTTCAGGTACACGACGGCCTATTATGGTTGATATTCTGGCCTGGTCTGTACAATCATCATGTGAACTGTATGCCAGAAGCCGATGATTAACATCTTCTATTGTAATAGGACATGAAAGCACCTCGCTGATGCGATCAGCCACATCCTCAAGCTTTTCAAAATGATACTTGAAGGGATCCTTTGAAAATGTACTCATAACTACTCCCCACCTTGCAGTGTTATACTTCATCATATCATGAGAGAAGCAGATCTGAAAAAGGCACTGGAAGAGAATTCGGTATAATTGTGCAAACTTCATAAAAAGAGCTTTTCCTATTCACACAATTTCACATAGTCCTGCGAAGTTTATGACATATTCTATGGGTAAAATAATAGTGTACCAACAAAGATCAAAGGAGGACGTTCACTTGTTAAAAAGAAAATGGCTCATAGCGGGTACCGCTTTAAGTTTGATCATTCCGGGTGTTGCAAATGCTGCAAGCTCATCTGCTTCTCCTGCACCTGCTGTGCAAAATGAGAAAAAAGCTGAACAGGCACCGCAACTGAATAAAGAGGATTTTGCAAAAAAACATGCTGAAATGAAAGCAGAGCTGCTGAAACTGGTTAAAACCTATACGCCTGAGAAGCAGGCTGAATGGAACCAGGCCATTAAAAAACAGGAAGATCTGCGCATGCAATTAAAGCCGATGTTTGAGAAACATAAAGAGGCAAGAAAAGATAAGCTGGAGAAGTGGCATAAAAAAGGGGAAAACGGCAAGATGACGGAAGCTGAAATGAAAGAAAAAATGGCTAAATGGAAAGAAAAGCGCCATGAAAATAAAATGCAAAAGCGTGAGGAAATGAAAAAATTCAAAGAAGCTGTTAAATCAAAAGATAAAGCTGAAATCAAAAAACAATTGAACAAGGCGCTTGATGAATTGCAAAACCGCAATAAAAAGATGGAAGACCGCATAAAAGATATGGACAAGACCCCTAAAGGCAATGTTCAATAAGAATATGGGAAAGCTAGTAAGGGACGTTTCCTAAGCGTCCCTTTCGTTTATGGAGGAGGGGCTGCAAATGACATATCAGGTTCATTTAGTAGAAGATGAAACGAATTTAAATACACTGCTTTCAACCTATCTGAAGCAGGAGGGCTGGGAGGTAAAAAGCTTTCTGAATGGAAGTTCCGCTCTTCAGGAGATTCATGAGCCGCCGCATTTATGGATACTCGATATCATGCTGCCTGATATGGATGGGTACGAGCTATTGAAACAGATAAAAAAAGTAAATGAAAATACACCTGTTATTTATATTAGTGCCAGGGATGAAGATCTTGACCGGATTATCGGTCTGGAACTCGGAAGCGATGATTATCTTGCCAAACCTTTTTTGCCTAAGGAACTGGTCATCCGCTCAAAAAAAATTCTGAAGCGTGTTTATGAGCGCGTCGAAAATGAACAAACTATTATGCAATACGGTCCTTATACAATAGAAGATAAGGAAAGAACCGTTATGAAAGATCATAAACAGATTCCGCTAACCTCAAAAGAATACGACCTGCTCCTATACTTACTAAAGCACATGGGACAGGCCTTAAGCAGAGAACAGATATTATTTCACGTATGGGGAGAAGATTATTTTGGCTCTGACAGAGTGGTGGATGACCTTGTCAGGAGAGTCAGGAAAAAGTGCCCTGAGCTTCATTTGGAAACCATTTACGGCTACGGGTACAGGACGGTAAAACACTTTGAAAAATAGGCCGCTTTTCGTTCAGATTTCCCTTTTGTTTACAGGGCTGGTCGTCTTTATGGGGATCGTCTTTTTTCTTGTTATTCCAACTACCCTTCAATCCTTTTTTACAAGCGAGATGTTTAAAACAATTGAAGAATCTCAGCTTTCGCAAACAGCAGGAAATTATAATATAAAAGAGCTTGATCAGCAGCCGAATCAGCAGGAAATCCGTTCTGTTC
The DNA here is from genome assembly GCF_049220665.1 of Chryseobacillus diguaensis. Classification (NCBI taxonomy): domain Bacteria; kingdom Bacillati; phylum Bacillota; class Bacilli; order Caryophanales; family Bacillaceae; genus Chryseobacillus; species Chryseobacillus diguaensis. Next base: position 158,444 of record NZ_JBMKNV010000005.1, on the reverse strand, counting down.
AAGATGTGTTTATCACTGTTGACGGCCAAGATATAAGCTTCGACGGAGGTAAGCTTCCTTTCCGAATCGTTCAGCTTCTTTACAAACAGGCCAAACTTCAGACTGCTAATGAACAAAGGTACCATACAACAGTTGGAAATCAGGAGCTCCTTTATGTAATCAGGCCAGTTAAAGATAAATATGGAAATGACTGGTATCAAATCTCTTATCTATGGGACACTTACAGAAAAGAACTTGTTAAAACGCTGCTTGTTAAAATTTTTATGATTTTTGCCTTTATTATTATCGGAGCAATCATTCTCTCTTTTATCTTTTCAAAAATGCTGATCAAGCCACTGGAAAAAATCAATCGCCATGTAAAAATGATTGCCGGAAGAAGGCTGAATACGTCGCTTCTTTTAAATAGAGGAGACGAAATCGGGAAGCTTGCTGAATCGATTGAAGAAATGAGAGTTCAGCTGAAAAAACAGGATGAATTTCAGCAAACGATGCTTCAGCATGTTTCACATGATCTGAAAACGCCGATAATGGTGATCAGAAGTTATGCGGAAGCATTAAAAGAGGGAGTCCATCCAACAGGATCTCCTCTTGGTACGGCTGAGGTCATTGAGCAGGAAGCGGATAAACTCGGACAAAAAATTAAAGGGCTGTTATATTTAACAAAACTTGATTATCTCTCTCAGCTTACAAGGAGTCTGGAAACAGTCTTTTTGAATGATATCATGGAAGATGTCATGGTACGCCTTAAGGCCACGAATAAAAATATCAAAGTAAAATCGGCCATTGAGGAAGTAAAGGTTGAGGGAGACTCTGAGCAGCTTACCGTATTATTTGAAAACCTTCTGGATAATGCTTTGAAATACGCAAAATCAGAAATTGTCATTTCTACTGAAATTCAGGATGGCAAAGCCTTTATCCGCTGTTTTAACGACGGTGAGCATATTGAAGAAGAGCTATTGCCTTCCTTGTTCCAGCCTTATATTAAAGGGAAAAAAGGGAATTTTGGACTTGGGCTGGCAATTATAAAGCGGATTACTGATCTTCATCAGGCAGAAGTCTACGCAAAAAATGAAGAAAATGGTGTAAGCTTTATCCTGATTTTTCCTCTGTCAAACGAAGCCTAGGAATGTGTTTAAAGGGGAATAAACGGGGAATAGGACAGGTGACTAAGCCTTTTCTGATTATTGTCATAAAATAGAACAGCCGAATTGCATGGTTTTGAGCAAATATGATACGGTATTAAGCAAAACTTGATAGACAGAGGAGGGTTTCCATGAGGAAAATCACCTTGTTGGATCTCTTTACACACCCATCAACAGTAAAATATTTACACCGTTCAGGAACGGCGCATGCTGTTGCAGTTGCTTATTATGCCTTTAAGCTTGCGGCAGAGAAGGGCGTTAATCCTGATCTTGCAGCAAAAGCAGCGCTCCTTCATGATATTGGGCATTATGAGTGGTATACAGACGGAAAATGGGATTATAAGCTGTACCGCCAAAACGATATTCATGCCATAAAGGGTGCTGAGCGTGCCCACCGCCTGCTGATTGAAATGGGAGAAGACCGTGTAGCAGCTAAAGAAATTGCTGTGGCTATTCTTCTGCATACGGATTCTTATCTCCCGCAGGAAAACTTGAAGCTAACCCCTTTGCAGGAAATCGTGAAGCAAGCAGATGAACTGGATGAAGAACCGGACGGGAATCATCATCGTCGGGTCATCTCAGAGGAAAAAGCGATTCGAATGGTTAAAGAATTGGACAAAAAAATTGATGATTACATGAGTACCGTAGAAAATACGTTGTAACTGCCATACAATCCGCGACAGCTGGATTGTATTTATTTATATCCTTATCGGCTCTTTTCTTAAACATTGTTTCTTTCTCAGATATTTTAGATGATAGCGGACCAATATACGGCTGCGAATTTTAAGAAAGGCTCTTTTCTTAAACTTTGTTGCTCATCACCCTATTTTTAGTTCAACAAACCATCGATTAGGCAAGAATTTTAAGAAAAGATACCACTAAGCATTTCTTCATCCGTGTTCTAAACCTATACGAATAGCAGCAATCTATGCGAAAACAGCTTTCATATATACACTTTGCCTAAGTGCGTTTGTTCGAAAAAACGAATTTTCAGACGGCTGTGATAAACGCCTTTTCTCACTCATATAGTTAAAGGAGTTTTCTGGAAGGGAGTAAACCCCCATGCCCGACTATCAGCAATCCCAGACACCCCAAATGGTTACGATCGTTGAGCCCTATGTCTATCAGACTCTTCAGAGTGTAATTGGCAAAACACTCGTCGTTCAAACGGTCAGAGACACATTAAGAGGGAAACTGACAGATGTGAAGCCTGATCATGCTGTTATTCAAGTAAATGGAACAACCTTTTTTGTCCGATTGCAAAAAATTGTTTCTATTATGCCTGATAAAGATTAAGTCTTATGAGTCGCACAAGGAAAGCGGCTCTTGCCGTTTTTCCCCTTCGAAAAAGGGTATAAGACGTTTAGTAAACGGAGATGAAGAGAAAAAGGATAACCTTAAAACGGACAAGCTGATTCGCTGTAAATTCCACACCATAACGTTTGACTGTATGGTTTTTGTTTGATAATATTATCTTAATAACTAATTTAGGGGTGATGGGCTCGATGGGGTTATGTACCGAATTGGCGAAATAGCTAAGCTTGCTAATGTCTCAAAACGAACAATTGATTATTACACACAGCTTGGTCTTCTTCATGCAGAAAAAACGCCAAACTCCAACTATCGGCTTTACTCGGAGATTGCGCTTCAGGATATTCATTTTATTGAGAAGTGCAAAGGGTTAAATATGTGCCTGAATGATATAAAAGAACGGCTTGAATTAAAAAGGAGCAGTCTGAAGGATCAAAAAGAACAAGAAATATATTTGAAACAGGCGGAAATACTAGCCACACACATGAAACAATTGGAAAGTGAAATTTCGGAACTTAAACCGCTCTTCGATCGTCTTAATAAAGAAGATAAAATTAGGATTTCAAAAATGCTTTCGCCTGAAAAAGCAGCTTTGCTGCAAACACTAGCGATTCTGTTATTCTAAAGGAGGAAAAACAGGAGTATGTTTACCCCAGTGTATCTATTTGTAATATTGGCTTTTGGCTTGTCCCTTTGGGCCCAGTTCAAAGTAAAGGGGAATTTTAGAAAATGGTCTGAGGTGCCAGCTTCATCCGGCCAGACAGGTGCACAGACTGCAAGACGCATTCTTGACCAAAATGGACTATACGATGTTCCTGTTGAACCGGTTCCTGGTACATTGACCGATCATTATGATCCAACTTCAAGGGTCGTCCGTTTATCTGAACCAGTTTACTACGGCAGCTCCATTTCGTCTGTATCTGTGGCAGCTCATGAAGTCGGTCATGCTATTCAGCATAAACAGTCATATGGAGCCCTGACTTTCAGACATAAAATGGTGCCTGTTGTAAACTTTACTTCAGGAATATCTCCCTTATTATTAATGGGAGGAATTTTCCTGCGCCAGACTCCGCTGATTGGACTCGGCATCATATTCTTTTCAGCAGCTGTGCTTTTCCAGGTAGTAACGCTTCCGGTTGAATTTAATGCGAGTTCAAGAGCTAAAAAGCAAATGATTACAGAAGGATTAATCCGCAACAATGAAGAAAGAGGAGTAAATAAAGTTCTCGGTGCAGCCGCCCTGACTTATGTAGCGGCAGCCTTAATCTCTGTCTTAGAATTGTTTAACTTTATTATGATCTTCCTGCAAGGCCGTGAAGAGGATTAATGTTTCATTATCAATAGAAGATGAAAATTGGGAGGTGATTCCTTGCTCCTTTGGGGCAAGGATACTTTGGATATAGTTAACTTGTTATTAGTGGCGTTTTTAATCGCCATAACCGCTTTTTTTGTAGCAACGGAATTTGCAATTGTAAAAGTCCGTAGTTCACGTTTGGATCAGCTGATTGCAGAAGGAAATACAAAGGCTTTTGCGGCAAAAACCGTAACAAGCAATCTGGATGAATATTTATCAGCCTGCCAGCTCGGGATCACGATTACAGCCCTTGGGCTTGGGTGGCTAGGAGAACCGGCTGTTGAGCGATTGCTTCATCCTGTTTTTGTAAGTCTGCATATTAATGAATCACTTGCTGGCATTCTCTCCTTTATTATTGCTTTTGCAGTCATAACATTCTTGCATGTTGTTATTGGAGAGCTTGCGCCAAAAACGCTTGCCATTCAAAAAGCTGAATCTGTGACAATGGCGTTTTCAAAGCCGTTAATGTTTTTTTACAAGGTGATGTTCCCGTTTATATGGGTTTTGAACAACTCCGCCCGTCTGTTTGCCGGAATCTTTGGCTTGAAGCCTGTTTCTGGAAGCGAGCTTGCCCACTCTGAAGAAGAGTTAAGAATTATTTTAACGGAAAGCTACCAGAGCGGAGAAATCAATCAATCTGAATTCAGATATGTGAATCGAATTTTTGAATTTGACGACAGAGTTGCTAAGGAAATTATGGTGCCGCGGACCGAAATTGCTACTGTTTCTATTGAAAAAGAGTTTCGGGAAAATCTTGAAACAATGAATACCGAAAAATACACCCGCTACCCGGTTGTTAACGGAGACAAAGACCACATACTCGGTATGATCAACATTAAAGAGATTTTCACCGACTTGTTCTATTTATCCGAAGAGGAAAGAAAAAACGTTTCCCTTGAAAAATATATTAGACCGGTTATTCAAGTAATCGATTCGATTCCGATTCATGATCTGCTAATTAAAATGCAAAAAGAGAGGGTCCATATGGCCATACTTGTGGACGAATATGGCGGAACGGCAGGACTTGTAACAGTCGAGGATATCCTGGAAGAGATTGTTGGGGAAATCCGTGACGAATTTGACCAGGATGAGGTTTCTGAAATTCAGAAAAAAGGTGAAGCCCATTACCTGGTTGATGGGAAGGTATTGCTTGACCAAATCAACAGCCTTTTTCATCTCGATATAGACGAAGAAGAAATTGATACGGTCGGCGGATGGATTTTGTCCCGAAATATTGATATTCAGCCTGGGCAGGGATTTTTATATGAAGGCCATCAATTTACCGTTGTAGAAACAGAAGGGCATTTAATCCGCTCAATAGATATTAAGAAAGTGGAAGGACTACCTGGAACTTCTGAAGAAGCAAGAGAACATACTGTTTAAAGTGTGGTCTTTTTTTTAAGAGTTTTTGGCTCTGTTTTTTAAAAGTTTTCCTAAATTAATTGGAGAAAGCATTGACAGCGCCTGCCTGCTGATAGTAGGTTGAAAATAATGAATACATCGGTTTATGGGAGGAAAGCGGGTTGCTTAAATCAAAGCTTCAATTCTGGACACTAGAGATTTTATTGCTATTGCTGATCATTTTTGTCTGTACAAAGGTTTCTTTTTTGTTTCAGCCAATCGTTTCTTTTACAACAACTTTATTTTTGCCGATGCTAGCTGCAGGAATTCTCTTCTTCATTTTTAGCCCTGTTGTCGGGTTTCTTGAAAAAAACAGAATTCCAAGAACGCTTGCTATTCTAATTATATACCTTGTTTTTATAGGTCTGTTCGTTCTCCTGTTTGCCCTGATCGGCCCGCCGCTCTCCCAGCAGGCAAGGGATTTATTTACAAGCGTTCCAGCTTATACAGCCCAAATCAGCCAATATATTGAAGGTGCCTCCCACTCCAAATGGTTTACATGGATTATGACTCAGGACTATGTTTCAATGGAAAAGATCAAGCAGGCTTTAACGAATTTTTCAACATCTCTTCCTCAAAACATCACTTCCAGTCTCTCGCAGGTGCTTGGAGTCGTCACGAACATTACGTTAACAGTCATCACAGTGCCGTTTATTTTGTTTTATATGCTGAAGGATGGTCATAAGTTTCCCGGCATGGCTGTTAAAGTGCTTCCTATTGTTTATCGTAAAGAGGGTTTGAAAATTTTCTCTGATTTGTACATGACGCTTGCTGCCTACATCCAAGGTCAGCTGATTGTCTGTATATTTGTCGGAGTCGGCTGTTTTATCGGTTTCTCTATTATCGGTCTGAACTACGCGCTGATTCTTGGTATTGTAGTGGCTGTGGCTAATATCATTCCTTATTTGGGGCCATTTATTGGTGCAGCGCCTGCAGTCATTATCGGATTTCTTGAATCCCCGACGAAAGCCCTCTTAGCAGCTGTTGTAGTGACCGTTGTTCAGCAAATCGATGGAAATCTTGTGTCACCACTGATCATCGGAAAACGGCTCAATACACATCCTTTAACCATCATCCTTCTTTTAATCGGAGCAGGAAGCTTTGGAGGCATTCTTGGAATGATTTTAGCCGTGCCTGCATATGCGGTCCTTAAAGCTGTGGTTCTGAATGTTGTCAGACTTGTACGTTTGCGGATGAGATATCAGAATGAAAAAAAGGAAAAGAAATAAGGCAATGCCATTGTCTTTTAAATGACTGTTTTCGCAGAGATTGTTGTTTTTCGTACATGCTTTTATCACGCATTTAGACTAGCATCGGGGCATCTTTTCTTAAAGTTTTTGCCATCCCAATGGTTTCGAGGACTAAATATAGGGTCATGAGCAACAAAGTTTAAGAAAAGAACCTTTTAAATGCAGAAAAGAAAAAAGGTCACGTTTCATTTGAATCGCGGCCTTTTTCTGTCTTGCTTTTTAAATTGATTTTTGGGCCTTCAGGTTCTTCCTCTTTTTCCCCAGAGACGTTCTTATCTTTTACATCTGCTTCTTTGCCATAGGTTGTTCCGATAAACAGCTGTCCTGTTAACTCTTTTACACCTAGCTGGCCAAGATTATTCGAGAGATCTACCTCTTTCATATGAAGGGTTTCAATATGAATCTTTTCAACGTAAAGCATAGGCAATGTTTCATGCTTCGTTTCTTTGTGGAGTATATTATGAACTTCTTTTTGGATAGGCGGGGGCAGCTGTTTCTGTTTAGCTGTTTCCTGATGCTTTATGAAAAGAGTAAGCTGCTTTTCAAGGCTTTGAACGGTTTTCTCAAGATTAGAGATATGCTCCTCAAGCTTTTTTGTTTCGGACTTGTTTTTGTTCTTCTTTTTAAAAATCATCGCCGATCCCACACAGGCTATAGAATGTAGTCTGAAATAGTATAGTCTATGCGGTTAATTGGGGTTAATATTCATATCATCATTTTCCATGCTCAGAGCGGGCTCTTCCAAGCGCTTTGTATACGTAATTTGCAAAAGGCCGTCTTGAATAAAGCTTTGTACAGATTCCTTTACAGCTGGAAAGGGAAGCTTTATGGAGCGTTTGAATTCTCCATAATATCTTTCAGATGAGACAATTGTCTGAAAAGAAAAAGGAGGGTACATCATTCCTTTTATTTTTAATATCGTTCCAGAAGGATCTAAAGCCGTTACCAAGTTTTCTTTTTTTATGCCGGGAAGCTCCACAATAACGACGACTGCTGTTTCTCCATGGAAAATGTCATACTTTGGAAATGGAGCTGCATCCGTTCTTTTTTGAGAGGTTTCCTGGCTTCTCATCATTTCGTTTTCATCGAAAATGGAATCCCAAAAATCATTCTGATGGTACTTTTCTGTTAAGGCGAGCCATTTTTTAATCTTTTCTACATCCAAAGTTCTTCCCCCTCCCATAAAAAGTTATAACTGTGGAACAACTGGATAAGAAGGATTTAGAATTTGATCCTGATCACTGATATCCGGATCCAAATATCCATTTCCCATGTTTGAAAAGCTTGGTGAAAGGTCTCCTAATGAAGCATTCACTCCTGTAATTTTCGTATTGGCTGTGTGGGAATTATGAGAGGTGTTCCCAAAATCGACACTGCCGTTTTGATTAATGGAATTTATTTTTATATTAAATACATTAATTTGATAAGGCATTTAGAACTTCCCCTTTATGTTTGTGTTGTCACTACCTCATCAAGGTTGGCAATATTGGCTTGGTCGTTTTGGTCTGGATCAATATATACATTTTCCATAAGGGCTTCGGTCGGTGAAAGGTCTCCATAAGAACTGTTGCTGCCGGTTGTCTTTGAACTTGAAACATGGCTGTTATGCATTGCTTCGCCAATGTTTACAGAGCCATTATTGGAAATGCTGTTAACTCTGATGCTGAATAGGTTAATGACGGTCGGCATATTCCTTCACCCTCTTCTTGTAGCTGTTTTCTTTTAAAACCTGACTCTTTCCATTTTTCAGGCATTGCTGATAAACATTGAAAAATGTACTAGACAAATATCCCAATTTTCGCATCTGGGTTATCGTATGCAAAGATTAGCCTAATCGTTCTTAATAAATGGCTATTTTCGCAGACATTGTTGTTTTTCTTCACGCATTTAGACTAGCATCGGGGCATTTTTCTTGAAGTTTTTTCCACCCCAATGGTTTCGAGGACTAATATAGGGGCATGAGCAACAAAGTTTAAGAAAAGAGCCTAATAAATAGGCACTATGTGATTCTGTTGGTCATAACCTATTTTAGAAAGGCTCTTTTTCTTTTGGTGTTAAACTTGGCTGTTGATTGCAGCTAGCAGGCACTAAAGATTTAGCGGGCTTACCTTAGAGCCTTCTCGTTGCTTTGCTCCTGCGGGGTCTCCCTTGACACGCTTTTCTAAGCAGGAGTCTCAGCACCCGCACCAATCAACAAGGTGTAAAAATCAACATAAAGCTTTAATTGAGCCTTTCTTTTAAGAACTGAGGCCGTTTGCAAGTCAACAATCTTGGCGAAAACAGGAGGCAGGGATATGCCAGCTATTACTGGACCGGGTAAAATTGATAGATTAAGATATGGGGCGTTAACGATCGGTGATGCATTTGCCATTTCTCCGAAAGTTTCAGAAAGATTTTATTTTGGATCTGGATCAAGTGTTTCTGGGGACCGGGTAAGAATGGTGAATGAAAAAAACCATACTTATAGTAAAAATAGCAGTATAAGTTCACAGAGCCAAACATCGAATGCTTAAAAAATACCTCGTGAGATTGTCTCTCAGGAGGCATTCAGATTAATATTGCTTTGTAACAGGAGCAGATGGATTTTCGATCTGATCCTGATCGCTTTTATCAGGGTCAATGTAAGTATTATTCATGATAGAAAAGTTTACTGAACAATCCCCGAATGCCAGATTAAGACCAATATTTTTCGAGTTCGCAGTATGGCTGTTTTGAGAAATATTTCCGAAATCAATATTGGCATTGTTGCTTAGGGAATTCACCTTAAAGTTAATAATATTAATTTGTGAAGGCATTCTACCCTTCCTTTCTTTTTTCTGACATCCAATCTGTCATTCAGATTCAGTGCAGCTAAATGGCAATTAACTTTGTCGGCTTCCGTCAGTAAGGCTTCTGAAATTTTCTATTTTAAACTACTTACAAAAACAGTATGATGGACTTATTAATGTTGAATATTGTCGAAGCTGATAATTGGGAGGGTGAGTTTTCTTATGAAAATCCGAAAAGCCTCTAATGAAAATAATGTGCAATTTATCGAAAATGTCTACATTTATGAAAATAAAAAAGAGGAAAAAAGCCTTATTGCTGTACCTGATATTGAGTGGTATTTTTCGATCGCCTACAGCGATGATAAAAAAGAAGCAAAAGAAAAATTGCTGCATTCCTTAAACAAGCACACCAGCTCAGATACAGCAAAGCTTTTAGCAGATAAAGCGATTTACTGGGTTACTGAAATGTAATCTACAGGGCCTTAAATTTTTTAAAAGGGCTCTTCAATCGTTAGAAAGCTTTTAACTCTTTCTATATATTCACCTCTCGGATAATTCCAATATAGGTTGGATGCCAATCGAATAGGGTCACCGAAGAAAAAACGTTCGTACTGAGTCTGCCTTGTACCAAAGGCACTCATCGTTGCATCCCATGCCAGCCTGAAAATTTTCGTTCTGTCCTCAGCATTAAAGGCAGCAGATTGAAGATAATGATTTAGCTTCTCAGATATATTGGATGAAAAGTCTTCTTCTGACGGCAGACTCACAAAACCGCCAGCTCCAATCAGCTGCAGGATTTCGCTGAAACGCGGATAAAGCTTTGGAAAGAGACAGACAGCGGAATACAAAGGATGAACACTTGGCCGCATGGTTCCCCATTCATCAAGTTCTGCATTCCTTTCCGAACGTTCAAGCAGTGCTTGCATCGTTTCAACACCTATAATCACTTCGCTTATTATAGACTGAATATGCTGATATTCGCTGGTATTTAACGCTTGCACAAGCAGCTGAGCCGTTCCAAGAATAAACTGGCTTTTAACGGTTTGTCTGTTGACCACTTGATGAAGAGCTTGAGAGATGAAGCAGCTATTTTGAAACAGTTTGTTTGATAAATCCTGTCTATGATAGAAAAATACTCTTTCCCAAGGGACGAGCACATTGTCAAAAACAAGCAGGGTATCCATTTCATCGAATCGGGAAGACAGCGGGTAATTAAAGATGGAATCACCTTGATGAAACGATTCTCTGCAGATAAAAGATAACCCTTTCGTATTGCTTGGTATGCTGAACGCATAGGCATACTCTTCATCTGTAAACTTGCCAGCAGAAGGGAAAATTAGGACTTCATCGGTCATCCCGCCTTCTGTAGCAAGCAAGCGGGCACCATCAATAATCAGGCCCTCAGAGGTTTTCTTGATAATTTTAGCAGCAATGGGCTGAAAGGCATCCTCTTGATAGGCGGAAGAGCGGTTTACTTGCGGATTAATAAAGCTGTGTGTAAAGGACAGGTCGTTTTCTCTTGCAGTTTCATAAAAAGAGGACAGGTTTTTCGCAAAATCGGGATCTTGTTCTTTTAAGATTGATGATGATGCGGAGATTGACATGAGTGCTGTATTCATATAATCAGGGGTTCTTCCCATCATTCCATTTGTGGCAAGCGCCCATTCGGTCATCATGAACCTTCTTTTTTCAAGATCCTCTTTCGTTTCCGGCCTGAGATAAGATAGGCCGACTCTGTTGTTTGTAAGAGGGGAAATATAAGTCATTTTTTCGATTTTTTCTGGGTGCAGCTGCAAATCGTAAAGACTTGCCTTAGTTTTGATAGCACCTTTATAGGCAGGATGGCTGGATAACCGTTCATTTATCTTATCTCCCTTTATCCAAATTTCCGGATGAAGGGCATCAATCCGTTCCACATACTCTTTACCTGAAATGGCGGACAAACAACTCACTCCCTGAAGTTAAAAATGTTAGTAGCAATATATGCACAAACCTTCTGCGCAGTGAGCCTGCCTTTCTTTGAACCGGCTGGAATTACTGGGACCTGCGGAAAAAGGCATAAAGGTACAGATGAAAGAATACATAATTGTAAGACGTGATTCATATAGAAAAGCTTTTAGATGAAGATTTATATTGGCTATTAAAACCGTAGAGAAAGACAATTGGACTAGACTTAAAGAATAACATTTCCAAAAGCGGAGAGAATGGTTAGCAAAGAAAGAAAGGAGTGCTTTTATGAGAGAGGGGAATTTCTTTAAAGGAATTATATGGGCAGCTGTCTTGAGCATTCCGCTGTGGATTGCCTTTTTTGGGTGGGTTAAACTGATTATGTATATGTTTCGGTAGTTTTAAAATCTTCGTTTACCTTTTCATCCTCCCTCCTCATCTTCTTCTCAAAACTTTTTCCGCACTCTTATATTTGCACGCACTCTCATTGGACAGAATAAGAAAAATCTCTTTATTAAAGGCTCTTTTCTTAAACTTTGGTGTTTTCCTCGAAATAAATGAATTCCAAACCAAAATACAACTTAAAATTTTAAGAAAAGATGCCGCGAAGCTTGTATTCATACGTGTAATAAACCTATACAAATAGCAGTAATCGTTGTGAAAACAGCGTTCAAAGAGGAGTGAGAACAGCGTGCAGTCTCTTTTCGATAATGATGGACTAGCATTACATACTGACTTATATCAGATAAATATGGTTGAAACGTATTGGCGGGACGGCATTCATAACCGGAAAGCTGTTTTTGAGCTTTACTTCAGAAAGCCCCCTTTCGGCAATGGATATGCTATTTTTGCAGGTCTTGAAAAAATGCTTAGCTATTTAACGGAGTTCCATTTTGCTGAGAAAGATCTTGTTTATTTAAAAGAAGAGCTTGGATTCAAAGAGGATTTTTTAGCGTTCCTTCGAAGCCTCCGTTTTACTGGGACGGTCAAACCGAAAGGAGATCCGGCTTTTTTAAATGATTATGATTTACAATCACTTGTTTTTAGATTTAGCCAGCCTACCTGGCGTAATGTTCTTTTCTCCTCGTGCGCCTGCTCATAAAACCTAAAAAAATCACCAATGCGATAAAAAGGACTTCAAAACTGTATGTAAACCAATCTTCTTGAAAGTACGGCTGCATAAAGGGTTCTTTCACAATCATTTTGGCTGACGTCCAAGCTAATATTGCAGCTCCAATAAAAATAATGGCCGGAAAGCGATCCATTAGTTTTAGAATAAAGGTACTTCCCCAAACCATAATGGGAATGGAAATCGTTAAGCCAATCGCGACCAGCAGGTAGCTTCCGTGAGCAGCTCCGGCTACAGCCAGGACATTGTCGAGACCCATAATAGCGTCCGCAATAATAATGGTGCGCACTGCTGCAAAAACATTGCGGGAGCTTTTAATGGAAGGGTTATTTTCATCTATTAGCAGCTTATAGGAAATCCAGGCCAAAATCAGGCCACCAGCAAAAAGCAAACCCGGGATTTTAAGAAGATAAACGAAAGCAAAGGTTGAGCATACTCGAATTACAACGGCCCCTATAGTTCCGTACAAAATGACTCTTTTTCTTTTCCCGTTTGGTATATTTCTGGCGGCCATCCCAATTAAAATGGCATTGTCTCCAGCAAGAACCAGGTCAATAATCACGATGGAGAAAACGCCCGCAATAAAGTCTATGGGATTCATGGGATCACCTCTTTTATAGTTTCGCTAAAGAAGAAGCAATTTATGCAAAGCATGTGGTGCGCTAAGAAGTCCATCTTACCACCTGTATACTGCGGTAAGCCTGCAGCATTCTGAGGCAAAGAGCACCCGTAATCCATCTGGACTGTATTGCACATCAAACGAACTGGCAATGCCAGCCTTCTTAATCATGCTTTTCACAAGATCCGTTTTTGCATTCTGTGCATATATCATTAACTGTTTTGCAAATTGCGCAGACTGGCTAATGTTCCTGCTAAGGATGGCAGCATCGGATAGCAGAACCGCCATTCCGCTTGCAGACTGCATAAATCGTGAAGCGTCAACAGGCGGATAAGGTGTGGCAGGAACCCGAAAAGGTGAAGCATATGTATGAGAAGGATGATGGTGCGGGTACTTGCGGCCGTTATAAATGTCCAAAGTCTTTCTGCCCCCTCCATAATCTTTATAAAAGTGTTGCGTTGAAAATCAGCACTTAAAAAAACAGACTTTGTAAACTATATGAAAAAGAAAGAACGTTAACCCCTAAGTATTGAAGCAGCTAAGAAGGAGGATTGCCTTTCTTTGCCGAATACTTCTTCAACTTATTATTTAGGAGGTATGATGCAATGGTTGCGGAGCCGCAGGTTTTTGAACTGGGAGAAAATCTGGTTGCGGTTTTTTCGGTCCAAGTTGGGGAGTGTTTCGCTAAAGTGGAATGTCTTTTTTCATCAAAAGGGGTTGAGGATTATACCATTGAATACCGTGGAAATAAGGATTATCGGGAAAAAGTAATCGGGATAGCTCTAAAAGAAGCAGACAGCTTATTTAAAGAAAAATTATGTATGAGCTTTCAAAAATGAGCTATTAGGTTCTATTAGTATCAAACCTTGTCGTTTTTTAGGGAAATCGATCTGGGTTAAATTTCTTTTAAAATGTATATTTTGGACTATTGCGTTCGTTGCGGTATGACGCACTGAGAATTTCGCCTTATTTTCGGTGAAAATTTATCCACAATCCTTTAAGATTTAAATAAGAGAGATAAGGTCAGCCTATGTCATTAGCCATACAATTTATTGATCTTATTAAAGGAGTGTGGAAGCGTTGCAACAGCAAAAGATTGAAGAATTGACCCAGTTTCTTAAAAACATTGAAAAAGAGATCCAGGAAACGAAACAGTCGCTGCGCTCAATTAATAACAGTATTGATAAATACAATAAATATATTATAAAGGTTTCATGAGGTCAGGCATTTAGCCTGACCTTTTCCTTTGGCACATAATAATGAACAAAAAGAACCGAATTGTATCTTTCGGTTTTTTTGTTGCCTAAAAATGACAAAAACTTTATATATATGTAAAATTCAACAGTTAAACTATTAATAGAAACACATATATAGTAATATTAATCAAGAAAGGGTGATTGCTATAAGTGACCATTTACACTTAAATTTAGGGACGATGAAGCAGTTTTTGCTTGATTCAATTACCTCTTATGTCCAAAATAAGGAATTATTTGAAATCATTCTTCCGTTTCTGAACACAAAAGACCAAGCCTATTTCGGTCAATTAGCTTATGTTCATGGGCGCATCTTTGGGGCTAAGGATGATTTGCTTATTAAGCTGGCAGCCGCAATAGAACTGCTTGCGTTATCCTTTGACATCCTTGATGACCTTGAAGATCTTGATAATGAAAAAGAACCATGGATGCAAATCCATCCTTCCATTGCGCTGAACGCAGCTACGCTTCTATATACAGTGAGCCAGAAAATGATTCTCGAATTGAACAATGGGCAAGAACTCTTAAATCTTGTCAGCAAATATTCCCTTCAGGCAATGGAGGGGCAGCATGAAGACCTGTCCAACTCAGCAGACAGCGAAGACAAATGCCTGGAAATGATGAGAAAAAAGTCAGGGTCATTAATTGCCATGGCCAGCACTGCTGGAGCATATTACGGAAGTGAAGCATACATACCCGAAATTGAAAGCTATGCTTATCAAATTGGTATTGCAGCACAGGCGGAAAATGATTTCAGAGGACTGTTCAACCAAGAAAAAAGTGATCTACGGGCAGAAAAAAATACTCTTGCCCTATTATATTTAAAAAGAAATTTCAACACTCATGCTTCAGAGTTGCTTGAATTCTTCCGCAGTAAAAAAACATTTAAAGAAGAGTATGGCACCCTTGAAAACTACAAAGGTAAGCTCTTTCAGTCAGGTGTCATTCACTATTTGAACGTGATGAAGCAGGTGTCCATTCAAAAGGCTTCAAGCATCTTAGATCAGCTGCCAATTGAACAGAATCAAATTGAGATTCTAAAGTCTCATTTGATCATAAAAAAGGAAAAAGGAGATGAAAAAACATGCAAGAAATCGTAAACTATTTAGTAGAAAACCCAGATGTATTGGAAAAAGTGGTTAGTGGTCATGCAAGTATTTTAGGCCTAGACCATGTTGATGATGTTATTGGATTGGTACAAGGAGTATTGAATACAGGAAAAACTGTAGCAACATATTGGTGGTAAGCAGTAAAGAATGAAAGGGTAATTATATGAAGCGAAATTCCAACAAGATTTACTTAGTGGCAGTTATATTGAGTATCATGATTACTACCTATATGATTCTTCTTAGCATAAACGCTCCATATGTAGGAGCAAATGTAATTTTTGATGCAAACAATAAGCTGATTGTATCAGAAGTAGACCCAAACGCATGGGCGGCTAATGAAAATATCAAAAAAGGTGACGAAATACTTGAAATTAATGGGAATTCTCCTTCGTTGCATTTCCCATCGACCAATTACGGGCTTTTAGAACAAGTTAAAACCTTAGAGGTACGACACATTAGTAATAATAAGGTAGAGAAATTACCCGTCGAAGAGTCTCTCTTAACTTATCAAGGTTTATTTCTATTAATTATCCCTTTTATTCTTTATCTGTTATGTTTGTTTTGTTTTTACTTTGTTTATAAAACAAATAAAAAACTCAACTTGCCATCAGCATTTATATTGAATATGTTCATACTTACTATTGGAGTATCCTATGTGAGTGCTAGTGGTTCTTCAAGGGGAGATGAGGTGATGAGATATATCAATCTCTCCTTGTTTTTATTGGTTCCAACGTTTTATATGCATTTTATTTATCAGTATTTCCTGGAACTTGGAAAAAAATTATTTAGTTATAAATTTGTTATTTTTTGCTATATAGTTCTGATTATAAATATTGTAATTGAAATAACGAAGTTTTTTACCTTTATAAATTATAATTTTTATAAATCTGTTAATCTAGCATCTTTCACTCTACTTATCGGCTTAACATTTATCCTAAAATTTGTAGGGTTAAAAAAGGTGAAATATTCTGCTCAAGAATATTTCGTTAAAATCTTAATAATTACTAACATAGTCGCTTTTTCTCCCTTTGTATTATTGTATATTCTTCCGTATGTAATTTTTAATAAATATATTTTTTCTCCAGTTTTTTTAGCTTCTTTTTTACTTTTAATCCCGTTTTCTCTTGTTTATCAATTTCTAGCGACTAAAATTTATGATATTGAGTTTTTACTTGGAAGGCTTCGTTATTATGCCTTATTAGGCATAATTCCTACTTTAGTTAGTGTTGCTATTATGTTATTTTTAAAAGAAAATGATTCTGACCAAACATTTTATACAGTAAAATTGTTTATTTTTATTTATATTGTAATGCTTGGGGTATTTTATCTTAAAGAAATTTTAGACTACAGACTTCGTTTGAAAAGGTTCTCAGAAAAGTACAACTATCAAGATAGTATATTTAAATATACAAATTCAATCCGGAAAGCAACAAAGTTAGATCAAGTAATAAATGAACTCAAAAAAACCATCACTGAAGTTGTGTTAGTAAATCGAGCTTATTTTATTGAAATTAGTAAAGAAGGAACAGTTATTTCAGTAGACATTGATGCTCTAGAAGCAGACTATGTGCCTTATGAGAAGGAAATTAGTAAGGTATTATCTGAGATTGGGAAAATTCATGAAGTTGATCGAGGCTTTTTAATCAATGTTGGTGAAACAGACAATCGTATTTTCGTATTGCTCTGCTTATCTGTTTTAAATACTCCAAGATTAACTAGAGACGAAAGTTCATGGCTGAAAACACTTTCGTTTTACACTAATGTCTCATTGGAAAACTTCCTAAAAATCGAGCAGCTGCTGGATCATTTGGAAACGATTGAGCAGAAAGGAACAAATCCTGCCTGGCTCACTAAATTGCTGTTCTCTATTGAAGAGAAGCAACGATCGAATCTCGCGAAAGATCTTCATGATTCAGTGCTGCAGGATTTGATTTCCTTAAAGCGTCAGTGCGAACTGGCTATTGCTGATATGGAAAAGTCTCCGGTTGAGTTGAAAGATGAACTGAACGTCATGAACGAAAACATGACAAAGATCATTAAAACTACCAGAGAAACGTGCCAGGAATTGCGGCCGCAATTGCTGTACGATCTTGGGCTTGTGAAAGCATTGAACAAATTGGTCTCACAGGTTCAGGAAAATGTAAAATTCGATATCCGGCTCAATACGGGGAATTTTCAAGCGAATGTTGATATTGATACCCAGCTTAATTTATACAGGATTGTTCAGGAGCTTCTCACCAATGCGAACAAGCATTCACAGGCTACAAATGTACTGATCATGCTTGTCAGCATCAAGGATAAAATTGTTCTTCATTACGAGGACAATGGAGTCGGCTACGATCGGGAGGACATTCCTTATAGGCCTGTCAGCATGGGTCTTTCCGGAATTAGTGAGCGTGTTAAAGCCTTAAAAGGAACATTAACTATCGAAACTTCCACCGGAAATGGGTTTAAAGCAGTAGTAGAAATTTAAAATTTGTAATAAAAGACTTGGCTTTAGCCAAGTCTTTTTTATAAAATAGAACTAACTGTATAGAGAGAGGTGAGGGGGATATGATACAAATTTTGGTGGTGGATGATCATCCAGCAGTCAGAGAAGGCACAAGAGCAATTCTTGAGACGGATCCAGAAGTAAAAGTGGATTTTTTGAATCCGCCATTTACTATAGAAAAGCTGGAAAAAACAGATTTTACACCATTTGATGTCATCTTGATGGATATGAATCTTGGCGATATTAACGGCATGGAATTATCAAAAGGCATCATTCAAAAAACAGATCAATGTAAAGTGATTTTATACACTGGCTATGATGTAGAGGATTATTTTGATGAGGCGATTCGGATGGGCATCCATGGGGCCATCAGCAAAACTGAGCCAAAGGAAAAGATTCTGGCTTATATCCGATCCTCACTAAATAATGAGATTGTCCTGAATTATGATTACTTCCGCAATATTCTTTCTCAGCAGAAAGGGAATACAAGCAACCAGGAAATTGAGCATGAGCATTTAAGTGCGAGAGAAAAATCCATTCTTCAAGAGGTCGAAAAAGGTCTCACTAATCAAGAGATTGCAGACAAACTCCATCTTAGCAAGCGTTCGATCGAGTATAGTTTAACGGCTATTTTTAATAAATTGAATGTTGGATCAAGAACTGAAGCTGTTCTGATTGCTAAATCAGAAGGAACAATAGATTAGTGAAAGCTAATCTATTGTTTTTTTTGTGCAAGCATTTGAAGGATTTTTGTCATTACAGCACGAATACTCTGAATTAGAACCTTTACAAAATCCATACAAAATATCAATACTAGCGTGATATTCATCCTTTAATATGGAAATTAAATTTACGTACGGATAACGCCGAAAGCGTTTTGTACAGGGGGATAGGATGGACATCATGGCAGTATTACCTATATTAGTATTGATTGGTTTGTATTTTTTGTTTGTTGTAACGGTTCTGAAAAAAGAGTAGGCTGCGGTCACTAAGGGGGCTTTTTTTTTGGAAACGAAAAACACATTAATCAGTGCGCTCGGGATTGAAATTCAGGAAATTTCGGATAAAGGCGTGATTGCGACCATGCCAGTTGATAAAAGAACACATCAGCCATTTGGCATTCTCCACGGAGGTGCGTCGGTAGCGCTGGCTGAAACCGCTGCAAGCATCGGATCTTTCCATTTTATTGACAAGGAAACAGAAATTTGTGTCGGACTTGAAATTAACGCGAATCACATTCGCTCGAAAAAAGAAGGCGTTGTTACAGCACATGCCGTTCCAACCCACGTGGGAAAAACCACAATGGTTTGGGAGATTAAAATAGTAGATGAAGAAGAAAAGCTGATCTGTCTCTCAAGGTGCACGATGGCGGTTCTTAAAAAGAAATAAGAGGGCGGGATTTAATCCCGGCCCTCATTTTTTTTAACTTTTTTTAAATCATCCTGTACACTGTGCTTCCAAAGCGGAATGTTAATGTGATAGGCAGCTCTCATGATCAGATGTCCTGCTACAGGAGCTGTAATAAAAACAAAGATAATACCAAGAATCACTTTTGAGTTAATTTCGCCCTTTATGATCCAAAAATACAGAAAGACACCAAGCAAAAGACTTAGGATTCCTAGCGTAGAGCTTTTTGAAGCAGCATGGTTTCTTGTATAAGGGTCAGGCAGACGGATGACACCTATTGCAGCAATCAAATTCAGAAGTGCACCCTGAAGAATGAGAAAGCCGATGATAAATTTACTGATCTCGGTCATTTTCAACAATTTCCCCTTTCTCCAAAAATTTCGAAAAGGCCACTGTTCCAATAAAAGAGAGTACTCCAAGGAGCAGGATAATTTCCAAAAAGGCGTCCGTGCTTAGAATAATTGAGAATACGGCTGTTATTCCGATTAAGGTAATCCCAATCGCTTCAAGAGCAATGATTCTATCAGGCTCACTAGGGCCTTTTACAAGCCGGTAAAAGTACATTGCTGTAGAAAAGGCAATAATCAAAAGAGACAGTTTCATAACAAAGTCAAACATTTACTGGCTCACCTCCCTGATGGCTTTCTCAAAAGAATTCCGGATATCCGCTTTTGCCTGTTCCGCATCCCCGATATCCATAGCATGAATATAAAGAATCCGGTTGTCGTCTGAAATTTCTACTACAAGTGTTCCAGGCGTTAGTGTGATTAAATTAGCGAGAATGGTTATTTCCCAAGCCTTTTTCAGATTAGTTTCGTAGGCAAAGATGCCAGGACTCATTTTCATCTTTGGAGATAAAACGACTTTTAACACTGACAAATTAGCGAGAATTAATTCTTTATTAAAGATGGTCAGCAGCCTGAATATGGCGCACACATTATAAAAATAAAAACGGGTACTGAAAAATCTTCTGAATCCGAAAATTAAAATGAGACCGAGAAAATAGCCTGTGAAAAAGGTCATCACATGGAAATCTGATTGCAAAAACAACCAGATGAGCGCAATGAAAAAATTCAGTAGTATTTGGACCGCCATAGAATCTACTCCTTCAATACTGCTTTAATATAAATGGAAGGATCTATAAGTGTGTCTGAAGCCTGCGTTACATAAGGAGATACAAACTCTATTCCCAAGCCGTAAGCAACAGAAACAGCAACAAGAAAAACAATAGGAAAGAGTAATCCTTTTAAGGAGATCTTTACATCTAAAGGCTTTTCTTCTCCCCAAAATGCGTGGATAAAAATCCTTATCATAGATTGCAGAACAAGCAGACTTGATAGAAGGACAAGAATGCTAATAACGAATTCGCCTGCTTCAAATCCCCCTTGAACAATTTTTAGTTTTCCAATAAAGCCGCTAAGCGGAGGAATCCCTGCAAGTGATAAAGCTGCAATGAAAAACAGCCAGCCAAGGAAGGGATAATGCCGGATAAGCCCGCCCATTTTTTTTATGTTGCTCGTTCCGGCTGCAGCTGCAATCGTTCCTGCCAGTAAAAATAATGTTCCTTTAATAAGCATGTCATGAAGTAAATAATAGATGGATCCTTCTATAGAGGCGGAAGTAAAAGCTGCCACTCCGAAAAGAATAACACCTGCTGCTGTGATGATGTTATAGATGACTATTTTTCTGATATCCCAGTACGACAGCGACCCGATGATGCCGAATAATACGGTCAATGCTGAAAGCCAGGCCAAAACCTCATGGGTAACTCCTGTGTCGTGGATAAAGATAAGGGTGAAAACTCTAGTAATTGAATAAACCCCAACCTTTGTAAGCAGAGCACCAAACAGGGCAGTAACGGCTGTTGGGGGTGCCTGATAGGAACCTGGCATCCAGAAATAAAAAGGAAAAATGGCTCCTTTCATTCCGAAAACGATCAGGAATAGGATGGCAATGACCGTTAATAATCCGCTCTGTCCATTTTCGGCAAGCTTTACACTCAAGTCTGCCATGTTCAGCGTTCCAGTCACAGCGTAAAGATAAGCTACAGTAATAACGAATATGGCCGATGCAAACACATTAATAACGATATATTTAATAGACTCTCTCAGCTGGATTTTTGTACCACCGAGTACAATCAATAAATAGGACGCCATCAGCAATACTTCAAAAAATACGAATAGGTTAAAAATATCCCCTGTCATGAATGCTCCTGTAACACCCGCGATAAGAAAGTGAACTCCCGGGTAATAGTAAAACACTTCCCTGTCTCTCCCAATTGATTTGAATGAGTAGAGGATGGCTGCAAAGCTAATCAGGTTAGTTGTCAGAACAAGAAGGCTTGCATACATATCAGCAACAAAAACAATGCCATAAGGTGCTTTCCAGCCTCCGACATCTACTGTTTGAATACCATGCAGATGAACGGTCCCAACAAGCATGAGAGAAATCATAATGGACAGTAAAGAAGCAGCAGCACTGATCCATCTTTGCAAAAAGACGTGTTTGTTAAAGAAAATCAGCAGGATCGCTGTGACAAGCGGGATCAGCAGAGGAACCATTATGAAATTATTATTCATGCTGATCATTTCCTCTCATATGGTCAAGATTATCTGTACCAAGCTCCTGATAAGTCCGGTAAGCAAGAACAAGCAAAAAAGAAGTAACGCCAAAGCTGATAACAATGGCAGTTAAAATCAAGGCTTGCGGGAGGGGATCTGCATAGCTGCTTGCCTGTTCACCTAATAAAGGAGCGTTTCCTTTTTTTAGTCCCCCCATTGTTAAAATCAGAAGGTGTACCCCATGACTCAAAAGCGCCGTTCCAATGATAATTCTTAGCAGGCTTTTTGATAACAGCAAATAAGTAGCGGTCATGAACAAAATACCGCAGACAAAACACATTAAGATTTCCATTATCCCGTCTCTCCAATCGTCTGAATAATGGTCATAGTAACTCCAACTACAACAAGGTAGACACCAAAGTCGAATAAAGTGGCTGTTGCCAGTTCAATTTCTCCAAAAAAGGGAAGATGAACGGCCCCGTGCCAATGCTTAAGAAAGGGCACACCATACAAAAAGGAGCCCATTCCTGTAAGGATTGCCGTTAAAAGGCCTGCTGCAGCAACATGCAAGTAGTTAATCGGAATAATAGTAACTACGGTTTTCACATCATATGCAAGCAATAACAGGACAAGGGCAGAAGAGGTCATCAGCCCTGCGATAAATCCTCCTCCTGGAGTATAATGCCCAGAAAAAAAGAGGTGAAAGGAATAGATGATGGTTATAAACAATACAGTTTGCGTTACTGTCTGGAGGATCACGTCGTTTGTTTTATGATTGATCCGTTTCAACGATCTTCCTCCTTTGCTTTCCTAAGTTTAATCATACTGAAAATGCCAAGGGCTGCTATTCCAAGGACTGTAATTTCAAACATCGTGTCAAAGCCCCTAAAGTCTACCAGTATAACGTTTACGACATTTTTCCCGCCGGCAAGAGTATAGCTGTTTTTAAGAAAATAATCTGAAATGGTCTCTCCGGACCGCTGGCTGTTTGCAGAAAGGGCGATTACCGTTACAAGAGCGCCAACTCCTATTGAAATAACCAGGTTTCTTGCTTTAAATCCAACAGATTTGCTCCTTTTTTGAAGCTTTGGAAGGTAGTAAAAACAAAGCAAAAAAAGAGCGACATATACTGTTTCAATAATCAGCTGTGTTAAGGCAAGATCTGGTGCCCTGAAGAAAACAAAAAACAGTGCTACTGTATACCCGACAGCACCAAGTGCAATAATGGCGGTCAAGCGTGATTTGGCAAACAGGATGGAAATGGATCCTGCAGCCATTACAAGAGCAAGGATTACCTCATAAATACCGATTGGGGCAGAGTCCTTCGGATAGAAAGAAAATGCACATTTATAAATTATCGTCCCTCCAGCCAGTACAATTAAGAAGGCAAAGGTATAAGCTAAGTAATCCCGTAGAAACCCTGTCATATAGAAATTTGTCAGCTTGTTGGAACCTTTACCTGCAGCATGAAGGATCTTTTCGTATGCTTTATTGAGTGTTAGCTTTTCAGGGAAAAGCTTGTAAACAGCCTGCCATTTCCGCAAGGTGATGTATCCTAAAATCCCTAAAATGATAACTCCGGCAGTTATTAACAGTTCTACCGTAAAACCGTGCCAAATGGAGATGTGGACTGGAAAGGCTCCAGTATGAGCCTGCAGCTTAGGAAAAATAGCACCTGCTGCCGGTTCGATGATGGATTTGGCTATTAAACCAGGGAATAAACCAAGCAAGACAACTAACGTACCAAGAATGACAGGGGATATAAGCATTCCAGCTGGTGCTTCATGCGGCTTTTTCTTAAGCTTTTGCGGCTGAAATTTTCCTGTAAAGGTTTTAAACACGACAATCATGCTGTACAGAAAAGTGAATATGCTTCCAATCCAGGCAATCGCAGGGAAGAGAATGGACCAGCTCTCGGCCTGAAGGAAATTCAATTTTAATACACTGAGCATTCCTGAAAAAAACATCTCTTTACTTAAAAAACCGTTGAAAGGCGGAATGCCTGCCATTGAAAATGCACCAATCATCGAAATGGTAAAAGTAACGGGCATAAAGCTCATCAATCCACCAAGCTTTCGAATATCCCTTGTGCCTGTTTCATGATCAACAATTCCTGCAGCCATAAAAAGACTGCCTTTAAAGGTAGCATGATTAATCAAATGAAAGATGGCAGCAACAATGGATGCGATATATAAATTATCATCTATTGAATCAAATTGGAGTGCTGCTGAACCGACACCGAGAAGAGACATGATTAATCCCAGCTGGCTTACTGTTGAAAAGGCCAGGATGCTTTTTAAATCAGATTGTTTGATGGCATGGAAAGAACCCCAGAACATTGTAAATAGTCCTGTAAGCGAGACGATCCAAAACCATTCAGGTGCCATACCGAAAACGGGCGTAAATCTGGCAACGAGATATAGACCTGCTTTTACCATTGTTGCTGAATGGAGATAGGCACTGACAGGGGTCGGCGCTTCCATTGCATCAGGAAGCCAAATGTAGAAAGGAAATTGAGCTGACTTCGTAAAGGCGCCTAAAAGAAACAAAATTAAAGCTCCTGCCATAAAAGGATCATTCATAATCTCCGCAGACTGGCTGATGGCTTCACGAATGCTGAATGAATGGGTAATCTGATTAAGAAGAAGAATTCCTCCAAGCATGCACAGACCGCCGAAAATGGTCAGAATCATCGATTTTTGTGCACCTTCCCTGGATTTTTTTCGGTGATGCCAATAACCGATCAGAAGGAAGGAGGAAACACTGGTAAGCTCCCAGAATGTATACATAATGATCATATTGTCTGATAGAACAATTCCAAGCATGGAGCCCATAAACAATAGAAGAAATACATAGAAATTGTTAAGTTTTTCATTTTCTCCATTTAAATAGTAAATGGAATAAAGGATGACGAGAGCTCCAATTCCGCTGATCAAAAGGGAAAACAAAAGGCTCAGACCATCGAGATATACCGTAAATTGAATGCCAAGTGACGGAATCCAGCTGATAGTTGAGGATATTGTACCGTCATTCATTGTTGTCCCTATATTCGTTAAAAAATAGATAAAAAGAAGGGCAGGAACAGGGAGAACGAACCATCCGGTGGGAATAAAGCGCAGTTTTCTGTATAGAGCCGGAACGAGAATGGCAAAAAGAAAAGGAAAGAGAATGGAAAAGTGCAATAAGGTCATATCGAACCTCCTTTTATGTAGAATAGATTTTTATTAGTAACCTCATTTTCCGGTTAAATAGTTTGTTGTTGAAATTCATGGTCATGTGACCCTGAATTTATTATAACGTACTCTGCTGCAGCTTGCATGGATTCCTCCTTATTATCCTCTGATTGGAAAAATCAATCAGTACTTTGGGTTAAATTTCTGTCTGCTAAAAGTTTTTCTTGCGGAGGAAAATGACCTTGCTTCATAATGAGGAAGGAATGTTAAAAGAAGGGAAAACCTCATGAAAAATACCTACTTCACCGGATATTTTCCGCTTATTTCAATTTTGCTTTTCAGTACTTCTATGTCAATCGCTGCGGTCATTTACGCAACAGAGCTTTTAAAAAACTTCGGTATCTACAATGGGATGCTTGGAATAGTATCTGAGAGTGAGATACGGATTGCCTTGTTTGTACTGTTTGCACTCATTTTTTTTATGATTCTTTCTGCTTTGAAGTTAATAGCCAACACCGTAACAGAGCTAACATTGCTTTTTTTCTCAAAAGATTCAGAAGGAAAGACACTCACTAAAATTAGGGCAGGCTCTGCTTTTTTTCTGGTGGGAGGAGCTTTGTCTCTCTTGCTTATTCAATTTGGCTGGCTGATTGCTGCTGTTTTTCTCTTAGCCTCTTTTTGTTATTTCGTGTTTCTTGTGTACCAAACCAGTTCTATGCTTTCTTCAATTTCCCTTATCGGACTTGTTTTATTTCACTTGTTATTTTGGATCATCTTCATTCTTGGGCTCTTTTTCCTGCTAGTCAGACTCTATAACAGTTTTATTTCGAGTTTGCCTTTATAGGGGCTGTTTCTCCAGCAAAAAAATGGCACCTTGCTTTTTTAGCAGGGTGCCATTTTTTAATCCATAGCTCTGTTAAATTTGTCTGTTGATTGCAGCTAGCAGGCGTACGCTTTCCGCGGGCGGCTCGGAAGCCTCCTCACAGCAAGGCTCCTGTGGGGTCTCCTGTATCCGTTCCAATCAACAGGTGCTTAAAATCAACACCATTCATTAACATAGCCTAATCCAAAAATCTTTTTCTTTCCTCTGGGGAAGGGATCCGGCAGCTTTCTTTTTGACCAAACCATTTGTACCGGTTTTTCGCAATTATTCCATAAAAGAAATCACGTATCGGTCTTGGAATAATGATAAAAACGTAAAGAAGCTTCCAGAAGCCCGATAGGTTTTTAATGATCCTTAGAGCAGCAGATGATTTCAGATAACAGCAGTTCTCCTCAATAACTACAAGAGAATCGAAATTTTTAAGAGGAAGCTTATGTTCTTTTAAGAGATGCTGCCCAGCGTCTGACTGTAGAGCCGCGAACTGAAATTCTTCTTTGTTATCATATTTCAGGATAAGCTGTACCGTACTGTCGCAAAAATTGCATACACCGTCAAACAGCAGAATAGGTTTTGAAGACTTTTTCATAAGCATCGATCCTTTAATTGGGAAATTTTCTTTAATGTGCAGCGCCTAGACCCTCGAGGTCGCTTCAGAAAAATCCGAAAAATCTAAGATTGGACTTTCTGGATTTTTCCTCCAGCGCTTGTCGGGGCTGACCAGGCGCTTCCGATTTGCTAATACGAAGCAGGTTTCAGTATGTTTTTCCAGATTAGGAGAGGGGCTCCTCTTTTGTAGATTGGCCCGATTGAACCATTTGTGTCTTTTCCGATCCATACTCCAGCAGTGTATTGGCCGCTTATTCCGATAAACCAGAGATCGTTGTAATTATTGGTTGTGCCAGTTTTTCCGCCTTCATATTCGGTAATGTGGTGGTTTGCTTTTTTTCCTGTCCCATTTTTTATTACAGATGCCAGGAGTTCTTTCATTTTAATGTTTGTCTCTGGTTTCCAAACTTTTTCTCCGTTCTGGTCCCATTGATAGAGGAGTTTCCCTTTTAAATCTGTCACTTTTGCTATGGCATGATTTGGATAAAAAGTGCCGTTTGTAGCGAATGCCGTGTAAGCACTTGTCATTTCAAGAGGTGAAAAACCATAATCCATTCCGCCGATAGCGGATTGAAGCCTTTTGCTTTCTTTAGGAAGCATTGAAAAATGGAATGGCTCAAGATAGCTGAAAGCTGTTTTCGTTCCGACTTGATCAAGCATTCTGACAGCCGGAGTGTTATAGGACTGCTGGAAGGCTTTTTTTAAGGTCACCATACCGTAACTTTTCCCTGTGTAATTTTTGGGACAAAAATTATCTTTGCAAAAGGCATCCGCATTAATAAGACTGCTTGGTCCAGCACCTGTTTTTTCGATATATGGAACATAGTCAAGAAGAGGCTTTATAGATGAACCAGGCTGGCGGTATGCTTGAAAGCCGCGATGGAAGCCAAGCTTTTGATAATTTTTCCCGCCGCTTATGGCTGCTACCCCATGAGTCATATGGTTGATCACTACAGCGGAAGCCTGCACATCTTTTTCGGGCACATTTTTTGAAATTTCCTGAATGATTTTATCCTGAAGAGCGGGATCGAGAAAAGTTTCAATTTTTACGCCTTTTCCAAGTACCTCATCTGTTCTTTTTGAAAGAAGTTTTTCTTGTCCAGCCGCAATTTTCTGATCAGCAGAAAGGATTCTTCTTTGATAGCCTTCCTTTTCAGAGATCAGTTCCTTCAGCTCGGCACGGACATATGTCACATAATCAGGATAAAGATCCTTGGATTTTTTCAAATCAAGTGAAATCGGCTCCGCCAATGCCTTCTGAAATTCTGTTTTCTTTATTTTTTCAGCCTTTAAAAGGGCTCTTAAAAGTCTTTCCTGGCGCTTTTTTGTTGCTTTTGGATTTTTCAGCGGATTATATAGGGCAGGATTATTCGGAATGGCACAAAGATAAGCGATCTCGCCGAGATTTAAAGCCTTCAGCGGCTTGCTGAAATAATATTGTGCGGCTGTCCCAATTCCATAAATATTGTTTTGAAAATATATGGTGTTCAAATAATACTCAAGAATTTCATTTTTATCCAGCTTCCGTTCTAGCTGATAAGAATAAAGAAGCTCGCTCACTTTCCGATTATAGGTGCGATCCTGAGTGAGAAAGAGGTTTCTTGCAAGCTGCTGGGTTATTGTACTGCCGCCCTGATCAAGAGAGCGGTTTTTAAAATTCACAAATAATGCTCTAGCCACTCCGCTAATATCAAATCCCATATGTGAATAAAAATTCTGGTCCTCTGATACAATGAAAATTTGCTTAGCGGCATCAGGAATATCCTGCAATGAAGTGAAAATTCTTTTTTGATTTTCCGTTGAAATTTCCGAAACAATATCTCCATCCCTGTCCAGTATATAACTGTTTTGAACAAGGGGGACTGTTTTCAAAGGAATTTTTTTATCCAGCATGACCGGAAGTGATTTCATGCTGTGGACCTGACTGCCAGAGCCGAGAAGCAGAAAGAAAAACAATGGCATCATAATAAGAATGGCTATCCAGCCGAAGAACGCTCGCAAGGTTGTCCCACACTTTCTAAATAGGTATTTATCTAGTAATATCCTAACATTGTTTTCCATAGTATAGAAGATTTTGTGAGCCTAATTTCTTAAATGATCTTTCTAAGCAATGCACCCTGCCTGTATACGAGAAAAAATAGAGACAAACATCACGGTAAAAAGGGTTTGTTTAATAGGCAAAGGCTTATTCAAAAAAATGGACGCAGACAGAGTGATTAATTTTCAAAAAAATACAGTTAAATATGTAAGTCAAATGATATAATGTAATAAAAAGGAAGAGGAAGGAGGGTAAACATGAAGACTGAGTCTCCGCTGGTATTTGTGGATTTCGAATTCACAATGCCTGAGGGAAAAACAACACCTAAAGATTTTTATCCGGAAATCATTGAGGTTGGACTCATCCTTGTACAAAATGGTGAGATCCAGCATCAATTTTCCTCCTATGTTGTTCCGGTTACCCATAAAGTTTTGACAGACCGCTGCAAAACTTTTCTTGGCATCAGCCAAAGTCAGGTAGACGGCGGAATGAGGTTTGAAGAGCTAATTGCCATACTTGGCGATATTGAAAAGGGAGTACCGGGAAAGATCGTAACCTGGGGCAATATGGATATGAGAGTACTTCGGCTGAACTGCGAAAAGAATAATGTGACATTTCCGTTTAGAGGCCAGTTTTTGGATTTGTCTATGGAATATAAAAAGTTTTTCGGAGACCGAAACCAAACCGGTTTGTGGAAAGCGGTTGAGGAATATGGCAACAAAGGGACAGGAAAGCATCACAGAGCATTGGATGATGCACTGACAACGTTCCATATTTACAATCTTGTTGAGAAGGATAAACGTTATCTTGCAAAGCCCACCCCTACCACAATTGGGGACAGGATCGATTTTTCAAAGGTATTAAATAAGTTTGCAACATAGAGCCAAACCACAAATCAAGTGATTTGGCTTATTCTTTATGGTCATGTCAGCAGTTTTGCTAAATAAAACTTTGTCGCTTTTTCATCTAAATAAAAGAATTCAGAAGAAGATACTATCTGAGGAATTTAAGAAAAGATGCCACGAAAGTCTCTTCATTCCTTGATCTAAACACATACGAAAAGCAACAATCTATGCGAACAGCTTTTAGAAAAAACTTAATTCTCTTCGGGAGGAAAATATTCTTTTTGAAGCTGATCCAGATTTTCAAGAGACCGTTTCGCCCATGGACTTGAATCGGCTGATAAAGACTCTGTTAGCTTATGAAGAGACTGCTTCAAGGATTCCTTATAATCAGGGACAACCCCATCAAACGGTTTAATCATATTTTTCGGTACATTCGTTTGTTCGTTGTAAGAGAGAGCTCTTCTCTCATGAAATAAGGGTACTTCTGCTTCTTTAGGTGAATGCAGATCTCCTTGTGCAGGATGCTTTAATACAGCTTTCACCTGCATAAGATAATGCATCGGCTTTTCTGCCGTAATGATGCCGATATACTTTCCTGTTTTGTAGATTCCAGTAACAAGATCCCCGATTTTTATCTTGCTTTCCATTTTAATCTCCTTTATTGACCGTGTATTTTTATTTATTTTAACAGGAAGAATCAGCTTGTGTCATTTTTATGCGAAGATTTTGGACAAGCTGCCGGAAAGGAATGATGAATACATGTCCGCTTGGATATTGGCCATGCTTCTGTATTTCCCCGAAGATAAAAGGGAGTATATCCCAGCAGTGATTACCACTGTTCTTTTTGTGCTTTCCGCATTTGCCGCCTTTCGGCTGATACAGCGCCAGTCAAAGAAGGAACAGAAAAAAACGGAGTGGCTGTACCATCAAGTTAATCTGAAAAAGGAATCCCGCAAACAAGATGAGCACTGAAGAGGTTCAGCTTCAGGGCTTTTTCAATAGAAATCTGATCCTGTGCATAATCCTCTGAGGAATAGAGAAAAATCAGAAGTAGACTGATCTTTCGGAGGATAATATGATAAAAAAACTTCTCCCCATCGCATGTATAGCAGCCGTACTTGGGGGCTGCAGCACAACATCGCCTACAAGAATGAGTACTGAGATGTTTAATACTGATGGAGATTCTCTAGGCACTATCACCATGTCAGAGCAGCCAGAAGGGGTGAAATTTGTAGTGATGCTTGAAGGATTGCCAGCTGGTGAATATGGTCTCCATGTTCATGAAAAACCTTTATGCGAAGCCCCTGACTTTAAGACTGCAGGCGAGCACTATAATCCAGATAAAAAGGATCATGGCCTGCTTAATCCAAAAGGAGCGCATTTAGGTGACTTGCAGAATCTCGTTGCAGACGACAAAGGGATGATACAGGCAGAAATCTTCGGTCCTAAAATGACGTTGAAAAAAGGCTCCAAAAATACCCTTCTTTTCAAAGGGGGGACATCATTGATTATTAATGAAAAAAAGGATGACGGAATGACGCAGCCTGCTGGAAATTCCGGTCCGAGAATTGCTTGCGGTGTCATCACTGAAAAGGAAGCCCAGCGGCAGGATAAAAGAGAAGTTGAAATGAAGAAGGAATAAGAGGGCGCTCTCTAATAGAGAACACCCTCTTACATATTATTGATATATTCATTAGAGACGATGGATTAATCTGAATCAATAATTCTGCCGCAGCCTGCTTCTTCTTTATCAAGCGGAATACCGTAAAAAGTATAAAATTGAACAGTTGTCTGGTAGCATTTTTGTTTATTCTTTTTTATAGCTTGGACATTTACCACATGCTCATTCAGCGTCAAAAACCGCTGCAATGGAGTAAACTCCAGGTTTTTAATCATATCTTCCGCGTTTAAAGCTTCATATCTCATTTCAGGGTTTTTCATATGTTCTATACCGCTGCTTATATGTTCCGGGATAAAGAGAGCTATCGCCAAAGCAAGCAGAATAGGAAAAATACTAATTTTCAGCTGCTTTTTCATTATAATCCTCTCACTTTTTTTGCTGTATTTTGAAGCAAAGTATACACAGGCTTAAATAAAGGCTGTTTTCGCAGAAATTGTTAGTCAGGGCAAAAAGAGTGTGCATGATAATAGGTTTCATCATTTATCTCCAGTTGGCCAGTTCGACATTATTTTAACAAATTAGAAACGACTCCGGCAATCTCATAAGCTCTGGGAAAAGATGTCAATCTTTTGCTTTGCTGTAAATAGGAATAGAGACTGTAGTAGATGTGCCCTTGTTCAGTTCGCTTTGATAGCGGATCGTTCCTTCATGCTGTTCAATGATGGAAAAAGTAACGGTAAGGCCGAGTCCAGTCCCTTTTTCTTTTAATGTAAAATAAGGCTCACCTAGTCTCGCTATCTGTTCACTGGACATGCCAATTCCATTATCAATGATTCTTACCCGAATAAATTCACGGGAAGCATAAGCTTTTATCAGGACTAGACCCTCGGAAAGTGATACTGCCTCAATTGCATTTTTAACAAGATTGAGAAAAACCTGTTTAAGGCGGGAAGCATCTCCCTCTACATAAAGATTTTCTGCAATGTGTGTTTCTATTGTGACTGCCTTATAGTTGGCATAGGAAGTCATAATTTTGCTGACTTCCACAAGCAGTTCAGTCAAGTTCAGCTTTTCTTTTTCAAAATATTGCTGCCTGGCAAGGTTCAAATAGTCAGTAATAATTTCCTGGGCTCTATCAAGCTCTGAAAGGACCAGATCTGTATACTCAATGTTTTTTGGATTGATTTCTTTTGCTTCCTGACCCATCAGCTGGATAAATCCTCTTACAACCGTTAACGGATTTCTGACTTCATGGGCGACACTTGCTGCCAGTTCGCTTGCAATTGCAAGCTTCTCTGACTTTATAATTCTGAGTCTGTATAGTGCGTTCTGACTTATGTATTCAATTGCATAAACCATAATCAATAGCCCAAAGACGAACAGTGACCATTCTTCAAAGAAAATAATCCAGTAATGCTCTGAAAAATTGATTTGTGCTAAACCTGCAAAACCAGTAAAAAACAAAATGATGTGAAAGACCAGAACCTTTACTGTTCCCATTAAAATCGTAAGAAGAAGCTTGCTTGAATATTTCAGCCTCCCCCAATTGCCAGAAAGAAAGATAGGGAGAAGCAGATAGAGCGGCATAGAAAGGACGGTGATCAAAAAGCAGTCGCCCCCGCTGAAAAAAAGCAGGTAAACAAGCAGAATAACAAGCACAGCTATACCGGCAACAGGACCTGCGTACAGGGTTGCCGTAAAAAGCGGAATTAACTGGTAATCGGTCGTTACCATTCCCCAAAGATAAAGGGGGTAGAGTGCGCAAAGGATAGAAGAGAGGCCTGAAAGAATCAAAACAAGCCACTTATTAAGGATAGGGCTAGATTTCATAGGTTTGCTAAGCCAAACAGTCTGATACAAAAAAGCCGGAAAAAGAATGAATGTTATATGCAAGATTAATTCTTTTACAAAATCCATCTTTTTTCACCCATATCCCCTATATGATGGCACCATTATACCACGTTTGAAAACACAAATATCAGAATTTATAGAATATTGGATGAGAAAAGGAAAATTCGTAAGATAATTGGCATTCGCAAGAGAAATTAGTATCAAAGTGTGTATAAAGAATAGTAAAAACAGCTCCCTTCTAGAAATAAAGTGAAGAAGAGAGCTGGCGATATAGTGTTAGATATTCAAGAATTTAAAGCTTTTTCTAATCGAAGAAGCCCCTCATTTAATGTGCTTTTTGGACAGCCAATATTCATTCTGATGAACCCATGTCCGCCATGTCCATATTTTGAACCTGGCTCCAGTGCGATTTTCCCATCATAAAGAAGTTTACGGGTAAGTTCTTGTTCAGTTAAGTTCAATTCCCGGCAGTCAAGCCAGATAAGATAGGAAGCATCAGGGCGAATCACTTTTACATTGGGCAATCTTGCTTCAATGAATGATGTGAGAATATCCGCATTTTCCTCTAAATAAAGGAGAAGCTGTTCCAGCCATTGATCCCCTTGTTCGTAGGCAGCCTTCATTGCAGTAATTCCCAATGCATTTAATCCGCCTATCCCCTGCTGCTGCTGAACGGTTGTGATTTTTTCCCTTAATTCTTTATTTTCCGCGATAATGGCAGAAGCCTGAAGCCCTGCAAGATTGAAGGTTTTACTTGGCGCAATGCAGGTAATGCACTGGTTTGAAAAGGAATTCCCCAAAGAAGCAAACGGAACATGGATCTTTCCCCTAAGCATTAAATCTGAATGAATTTCATCTGAAACAATGATCACTTCATATTTAATGCACAGATCCCCAATTTTTTGAAGCTCTTCTTTCGTCCAGGCTCTGCCGCTTGGATTGTGAGGATTACATAACAGCATCATTTTAACGTCCGGCATTGATAGCTTTTGTTCGAGGTCCCGAAAATCTATTTGGTAGCGGTTATCATGAAGGTAAAGAGGACTATTTTCAACTTTCCGGCCATTTTTTTCAATCATGCTAAAGAAAGGAGTATAAACAGGAGATTGAAGCAGGACCTTATCTCCTTTATTTGTTAATGCTTGAATGGCCGTGCTAAGTGCTGTCACAACACCTGGGCTGAATAAAATGTCTGCCTCGCTTGAGATTTCCCAGTGATGTTTTCTTTTCACCCATTTCATTATGGCCTCTTTCGTATCAAGCCGGGGAAAAGTATAACCAAAAACCCCGTGTCTGACTCTTTCAAGAAGTGCCTCAGTAACTTCCTTTGGCGCTTCAAAGTCCATATCTGCTACCCACATGGGCAGTACATCGTTTGTGCCGAATACTTCCTTTGTACGATCCCACTTGACGGAACTGGTTTCCGTCCTCGTAATGAGCTTCTCAAAAATTTCCATTGTTGCGTCACCTCACCTAATAGCTTACACTTTATATCAATCGTACATGTGCTAAAATAAATTTGCAAAAAGGCTGTTTTCGCATAGATTGCCGCTATCCGTAAAAACTTTTATCACGCAATCAGACTGGCTTCGGGGCATCTTTTATTTAAAGTTCCTGCGAAATCAGGGGCTATGTAAAAGGAATTTAGAGGAATAAGCAGCAAAGTTTAAGGAGCCTTGCAAAAAGATGAAACAGGTGATGGAAATGGAAACACAAGCTGCGAATGAGCAAATGATGGAATTACTCCTGCAGTGGGATCCGCTAGAATATGGCGAAGGGTCATATGATACAGAAGCAGTTGATGTGATTGGGGCTGTTCATGTGATGGATCATCCTGGACCGCTTGCAGAGAAAATCCAAAAAATATATGAATTTTCTTTTGAAGAATGGATTCCTAAGAAGGAATGCCAGGTAATGGCCAATAAATTGCTGATTATCAAAAATCAGGCTTCCTGCGAATTATAGAATACTTGCCGTAAAAAAGTCTGCATTCCTTTTGGAGTGCAGACTTTTTACGTTTTTTTATGCATTTAGGCGTGACAGAAATCAACGATTTTTTCCGTTACATGCATCGGTCTTTCTTCAGGTACAAGATGGCCTGTTTGCTTCAAACTGAAGAATGCTGCATTTGGCAAATCCTGGCTTAGCCGTCTTCCGATTTCAACAGGTACGATTTTATCTTCCTCTCCCCATATGAGAAGAGCGGGTACTTCGATTTTTTTCAATTCTTCTTGTGATAGATCGCCTTCTCTGTCTCTAATCATCCTTGCCAGAGCCATAAAAATGCTGTCATCCATAAAAGGCTGAAGATAGCCATCGATCATTTCCTGATCAATCAAAGAGCGGTCATAGACGACATTGCAAAGATTTTTCCATACTCCCTGGCTTGTAAGCCAATGCTTGATGCATAAATAAAAATAGGGAACATAGGAGCCGAATACCAGATATGGCTGCAATCTCTTCATATAACTGGAACTGCACAACAAGACAACTCTTTGAAACATGTCCGGCCGTTCCTTTGTAGCATAAAGAGAAATTTGGCCACCCATTGAATGTCCGACAAGTATCGCATTACGAACCTGCAGCTTCTCAAGGAGTTCTATGACAATTCTGGCCATGTTCCGATACGAATGGACAAAGGTTCGAGATTTTTCGGTTTTTCCAAAGGGAGGAAGATCAATTGCGATGAGCCGATAATCCTCCTTCAGCAAAGGAATGAGTCTGCGGTAGCTGAAGGTGGATGAAAGAAATCCATGAATTAATACCATGGTCGGCTTTGAAGGATCTTTTTCATACAGTTCATAATGAATTTTAATGCCTTGAATGTTTACTGTTGATTGGTATACGTCATTTTGCATCCTAAATCACTCCAGCAATCGGAATTCAATTATCTTATTGACATCTATTCGTCCGTGATATGAAAAACTGCCCGTCAGAAACAGTCAAATTAAGATATTTTTCAATATTTTTACCCTAAAAAACAAAATCACTCATGTAAAATCTACCCGAAAATCCAGTTTAAAAAACTGAAAATTCAGTACTTATTCCTGTAAAGCGTGATATAATTGTCAAAGATTAAGGCTCTTTTCTTAAACGTTTTTTCCATCCATTTAAATGAATATAGACGTTTTTAAGACCATACGAATAGCAGCAATCTTTGTGAAAACACCCAAAATGAAAAGGCTCCAATCCGTAAAACCACTATTGGAACAAGAAAAAATGGGAGGGATTACCTTGAAATTGAATAGTAAAGAAACAGAACTGCTGGAAATCCTAAAAACTAACAGCCGCTTATCAACAGAGGCACTAGCCAAAATGGCTGATATCCCGCTTGAAGAAACGGTAGCCATCTTAGAAAAACTTGAAAAAGAAAAGATTATTGTTGATTATTCCGCAACCATTGACTGGCGCAAGGTAGAGGGCCATGAAACGGTAACGGCAATGATAGATGTAAAGGTTACTCCAAAAAGAGGTGTAGGCTTTGACGAGATTGCGGAACGAATTTACCGCTTTAAAGAAGTTGAATCTGTTTACTTGATGTCTGGAGCTTATGATCTTTCCGTTGTAATCCAGGGGCGTTCTATGTCGGAAGTTGCTCATTTTGTTTCAGAAAAGCTTTCAACACTTGATTCGGTATTATCCACGACGACCCATTTTATCCTGAAAAAATATAAGCATGACGGGAAACTATTTGGTCCTGAGGAAGAGGACAAACGCATGCTGGTGACCCCATAATGGATTGTTCCAGGTACATATCTCATACAGTATCCTCTCTAAAACCATCAGGTATACGGAAATTTTTCGATCTTGCTGCAAGCATGGATGGGGTTATTTCACTTGGCGTCGGTGAACCGGATTTTGTGACTTCCTGGAATGTGCGTGAGGCCTGCATATTGTCTTTAGAAAGAGGCTATACCGCTTATACGGCGAATGCCGGCCTGATGGAACTAAGAGAGGAGATCAGCCATTACCTTGCTAAGAAATTTCACCTTTCTTATTCTCCAGACGAGGAGATCCTGGTTACTGTCGGTGCAAGCCAGGCGCTTGATCTTGCCCTCAGAGCCATCATCAATCCAGGGGATGAGGTATTAATTGCAGAGCCTGCATTTGTGGCATATGGCCCTCTTGCCGCCTTGGCAGGAGGAAAGCCTGTGCCATTGTCTGTTACAGAAAGCAGCGGATTTCGGCTGACTGCTGAACTGATCGAGAAGGCTGTTACAAGAAAAACAAAAGCCATTGTGATCTGCTCCCCGAGCAATCCGACAGGATCAGTTATTTCTAAACAGGAGCTTGAAGCAATTTCTAAAGTCATTCAAAAGCATGATTTAATTGCGATATCAGATGAAATCTATGCAGAGCTTACATATGATCAGGAATACACGAGTCTTGGCGCGATTGAGAGCATGAGGGAAAGGACCATTTTAATATCAGGATTTTCAAAAGGGTTTGCCATGACTGGATGGAGAATCGGCTATGCAGCAGCTCCTGCAGGCTTCCTTGAGCACATGCTGAAAATTCATCAATATGCGATGATGTGTGCTCCTACTATGTCTCAATACGCAGCTCTTGAAGCAATTCGAAATGGAAATGAAGAAACAGAAGAAATGAAGAAGGATTATAAACGGAGGCGAAATTATTTTGTAAAGTCTCTGAATGAGATTGGTTTGCCATGCCATATGCCAGGAGGTGCCTTTTATGCGTTTCCTTCAATAAAATATACCGGATTGTCTTCTGAGGAATTTGCAGAAGAGCTGTTAATTGAGGAAAAGGTAGCTGTCGTGCCAGGGAATGTATTTGGTGAATCAGGTGAAGGCTATGTACGCTGTTCGTATGCCTCATCCATGAGCCAGCTGCAGGAAGCGCTGAACCGGATGGATGCTTTTGTTAAGCGGAGAAAAAATATGAGGGCAAGGGCCGTGAATCAATAAAGGCTCTTTTCTTTTTCATCAAAGATAAATTTAGAAAAAGAATGCATCTGCTTCTGTAATAAAATAAAAAAAGGGACAAAGCAGCGTAAGCTTTGTCCTCAATAAAAAGGGGGGAATACTAGAAAGCCTTTGTTGCTTATTGTATTCCCCCTTCATTTAGGATCGAAACCTCCAAATGAATCTTTTTTTATTATTTTTTTTGCCTTCTAAATCTCATTTGGATTCAGCTGCTCTATCTATAGGCAACAAAAATTATCAGTCGATCGCTTTGGCCTTTTTAGCAGGCGGGGTGGTTGCAATCGGGAGTATGATTGGCAGTCTTTATTTGAAGGTTTTTCACTTTGGGCATTTTATACCAGACATCTTGATGCTGGGCTGTTTTTTAGCAGGACTTGCCATTACACTGCTTTGGCTTTAGCATGCCATGTACTTGACCTTTCCTGTAAGATCAGCTGATACTAAATATGAGTTTATAACTTAAAACTTAACAGCTTTCACAAAATTTCCAGTTTTATGAATGATAAGCTTTCAAGCTAGCCTCTTTATCCTTTTCTAAAGTGATGACTTTAGATGACTTTTGGCAAAAATCATTTTTTAATTTTCTTTGATTAAATTCCAAAGTTGTGATATCATTTTATATTGCGTATATAAACGAGAATTATTAACTAAATAGGAGTGTTTTCATGACTACGAAATTCGAAACAGGAAATGTTTATACAGGAAAAGTTACCGGTATTCAGCCATACGGAGCTTTCGTTGCACTAGATGAGGAAACTCAAGGGCTGGTTCATATTTCTGAAATTCAGCACGGTTTTGTAAAAGACATCAATGAGCATTTGAAGGTTGGAGATGAAGTTCAAGTAAAACTTCTTTCGATCGACGAAGCAGCTGGAAAAATGAGTCTTTCCATTCGTGCAACCCAAGAAGCGCCAGAACGTCCGGAGCCTAAAAAAGCACCGAAAAAAAGACAAGCTACTACAACAGTAAAAACTTCTTCAGCTCCTCAAGAAGGCTTCAATACACTTAAGGATAAGCTTCAAGAGTGGATTGAACAATCTAAAAAATAATACCAAAAAGGCATCGGGTAACCGATGCCTTTTTTTTGTTGAAAACGATTTTTTATCGAGTTTCGGGTTTTGGTTCGGTACGGCCAAGTTCTTCTGCTGGCTTGAAAAGGATAGCAAGGTTGATCAGACCGGCAATTCCCACAAGACCATAAATGATCCGGGAAAGCGGTGCAGCTTGTCCGCCGAAAATTGCAGCAATAAGGTCAAAGCGGAAGAAACCGATTAGGCCCCAGTTGATAGCTCCAATTATAGTAAGTACTAGTGCAATACGCTGTAATGCGCTCATCTTTGTAACCTCCTTCGATATGTTGATACATTCATATCGTGCGGAGTTTCAAAAAAATTATGCATAGGCTCATGTATTGAGCCGGGGCTTTAAAAAATATATCGGGTGATAATGGTACATATTATGAGAGCGCATTTCTTTACAACAAAAAGATGAAGGAGTCATAATACACTATAGGAGGCGATTAATAATAATGGAAAACTTTACATACAAAAACCCTACAAAGCTTATTTTTGGTAAAGGTCAGGTAAAAGAGATTAAAAATGAAGTGCCGCAATACGGCAAGAAAGTGCTCATTACTTACGGCGGCGGAAGCATTAAGCGAAACGGCCTTTATGACCAAGTAATCTCTCTTTTAGAAGAGATCGGGTTAGAGGTTTCTGAGCTATCCGGTATTGAGCCTAATCCGCGTTTGACCACTGTTAAAAAAGGCGTGGAAATCTGTAAAAATGAAAATATTGATTTCATCCTTGCAGTTGGCGGCGGCAGTGTTATTGACTGTACAAAAGCCATTGCAGCAGGTGCGAAATATGATGGAGACGCTTGGGATATTGTAACAAAAAAACACATGCCGTCAGATGCCCTTCCTTTCGGAACTGTACTGACTCTTGCAGCAACAGGTTCAGAAATGAACTCCGGCTCTGTTATCACTAACTGGGAAACGCAAGAAAAATACGGATGGGGAAGCCCTCTAACATTCCCTAAATTCTCTATTCTTGATCCGGAAAATACGTTTACTGTACCGAAGGACCAAACGATTTATGGCATGGTTGACATGATGTCTCATGTATTTGAATCCTATTTCCGCAATACGCCTAATGCTCTTTTGCAGGACCGTATGTGTGAATCTGTATTGAAAACAGTAGTCGAAACAGCTCCAAAGCTAATCGAAGATCTTGAAAACTACGAGCTCCGTGAAACCATTCTATACAGCGGAACAATTGCATTAAACGGAATTCTGCAAATGGGTGCAAGAGGTGACTGGGCTACTCATAATATCGAACATGCTGTTTCAGCTGTATATGATATCCCTCATGCAGGCGGCTTGGCAATTCTGTTCCCGAACTGGATGGAGCATAATCTTGATGTAAATGTTGACCGATTTAAACAGCTTGCTGTCCGTGTATTCGAAGTAAGCGAAGAAGGGAAATCTGATCGCGAAGTAGCTCTTGAGGGCATTGAAAAACTTCGTGAATTCTGGAGCAGCCTTGGAGCTCCTTCACGTCTAGCTGACTATGACATCACCGAAGAAAACATTGACTTGATGGCAGACAAAGCAATGGCTAACGGAGAATTTGGCAACTTCAAGAAATTGCAAAAACAGGATGTTGTTGATATCCTTCAAGCATCTCTATAATAGCTGAATAGACCGGATTACAGCCGCTTAATGATTTCATTTTAGCGGCTTTTTTTACTAAGGCTCTTTTCTAAGTGAACATTGACCAAAAATACAGTTGCAAATTTTTAAGAAAAGAGGCAACGAAGCGAATCACTATGCGTGGTCTAAGACTATACGAATAGCAACAATCTTTGCAAAAACAGCCT
Organism: Chryseobacillus diguaensis; assembly: GCF_049220665.1. Taxonomy (NCBI): domain Bacteria; kingdom Bacillati; phylum Bacillota; class Bacilli; order Caryophanales; family Bacillaceae; genus Chryseobacillus; species Chryseobacillus diguaensis. The sequence goes on along the minus strand of NZ_JBMKNV010000005.1, from coordinate 117,859 downwards.
TTACTTATAAGTGGTGGAAAAGCCTGCCATCCAGCTAGTCCTTCTTTAAAAACATTCCCATGTTAATTAAGTCGGCATATGTACCGTCAACATACTTAATATCCTTCAGCAGTCTTCCTTCTTCCCGAAAACCAAGCTTTTGATAAAGACGCCGTGCAATAATATTGTTTGAAAAGACTTCAAGATTGATCTTTTCAAGACCTGGCTGTTTCTCTGCCCAGCTGATCATCTCATTCATAAGCAGAGAACCAATCCCTTTGCCATGATGGCTTTTCTTCACTGAAATACCAAACGAGCATGTATGCCGCTTGCGAATGCGGCGATGGCGGTTAACGCTTAAAAGGCCGACAAGGCTTCTTCCGGAGAAAGCCAGTAAAATAATTCCTCCATCCTCATAAGTCTGCCTTGTCCAGAATTCTTCATCTTCTATGGAATTCAAATATTCCTTTGAGGTTGAAATCATATAGGGTGTTTCATCAAGTATTTTTTTAGTGTATTTTAATATGGCATATGAATCGGCAGGTGTTGCTTGGCGGATGCTGATTTTCATCTTTCCCTCCGGTTTAGCAGGTAATATTTCATCTTCTTTATATAAATGTAACAGTTTTCAATTATTTGTTAAATGCTGTTTTCGTAAAGAATTTTTATTCTCATGGTTTGTTTCAAAACAAACTTTTTAAATGGGTTTCCAAGCTGCTTGATTTAAGAATGGACATTGGGTAAAGTGAAAGTGGCAGGAAAAATAAGATGATTTGGAGGAAAAACGTTATGACTCATATCCGTTTTGATTATTCCAATGCGCTATCCTTTTTTGGCCAGCATGAAATTACATACCTGAGTGACTTTGTAAAAGCTGCACATCATACTATCCATGAAAAAACTGGTGCAGGAAATGACTTTTTAGGATGGGTGGATCTTCCGTCTGCTTATGATAAAGAGGAATTTTCCCGCATTCAAAAATGCTCAGAGAAGATTAAATCTGATTCAGATATTCTTCTTGTTATTGGCATCGGTGGTTCTTATCTTGGTGCACGGGCTGCGATTGAATTTTTAAATCATTCATTCTACAATATCCTTACAAAAGAAGACCGCAAAACTCCTCAAGTCATCTTTGCCGGAAATAATATCAGCTCCACTTATATGAAGGACCTTATGGACCTTCTGAAAAACAAAGATTTCTCCATCAATGTTATTTCAAAATCAGGAACAACAACTGAACCAGCCCTTGCTTTCCGAATTTTTCGCAAGTTATTATTGGAAAAATATGGAAAGGATGAAGCGAAGGGGCGTATTTATGCCACAACGGATAAAGCACGCGGTGCACTGAAAACAGTAGCTGATGAAGAAGGTTATGAAAGCTTTATTATCCCTGATGATATAGGCGGCCGTTATTCAGTGTTGACTGCTGTAGGGCTTCTCCCAATTGCCGTTTCAGGAGCCAATATAGAGGAAATGATGAAAGGTGCTGCAGAGGCAAGCAAAGACTTTGCAAACCCTGATCTTGAGGCCAATCCTGCGTATCAATATGCTGTTGTACGAAAAGCCCTGTATAACAAAGGGAAAACAATTGAAATGCTGATCAATTATGAACCTGGACTGCAATATTTCTCTGAATGGTGGAAGCAGCTATTTGGTGAAAGTGAAGGGAAAGATCAGAAAGGTATTTTCCCTTCTTCAGCAAACTTCTCGACAGATTTGCACTCACTAGGACAATATATTCAAGAAGGCCGGCGTGACTTATTTGAAACTGTTATTTCTGTTGAACATTCAAGACATGAAATCATCATCGAAGAAGAGCAAAATGATCTGGACGGATTAAACTATCTTGCAGGCAAAAACGTCGATTTTGTTAATAAAAAGGCATTCCAAGGGACCCTTCTTGCTCATACAGACGGCGGGGTACCAAATCTTACCGTAACTATTCCAGATCAAAATGAATATACATTCGGCTATTTGGTTTATTTCTTTGAAAAAGCCTGTGCAATGAGCGGCTATTTACTTGGTGTAAATCCATTTGACCAGCCAGGTGTTGAAGCTTATAAAGTGAACATGTTTGCTTTATTAGGAAAGCCTGGATTTGAAGAAAAGAAAGCAGAACTTGAAAAACGCTTAAACAAATAAGGATAAAATAGTTTCGGCCTGCATTTTTAAAAATGCAGGCCGAACCCTTTTATGAAGCCGGATTATCATCCATGATGCTCCCTTGATCGATAATATTTAATGCGGTTTTTACCAGGATCCCTATATCCCCCACTTATTTGTTGCCCGATAGAGCTTGCAATAATAATGGAGGCAAATAGAAGGGCTAGTTTCTTCAAAATAAAACTTCTTTCTATGCTGAATAAGAAAAAATTAATAATTCCATTGTACTCTATTTCTAAAAAAATTTGAAGAAAGCCCCTGGCAAATTTGCCAGGCATTTTTTATCGTTAATTTCTATGAGGTGGACATCCTAGAAGAAAAAGGGGGTTATGCTGTGTTAGAGGTGCCGTCAAGGCTCGAAAACAGAACATTCAAATTGCATTTTCTGGAAGAAGAGCTGCAGCCGCTAGATTATATCATTGGCGGAAACTGGGAGTACGATAAAGGGTCTTTCGATTACAAAATAGATGATGAAGATGGTTTTCAATATTTACGTCTTCCTTTTACAGCAGTAGATGGAGAACTTGATACTCCGCATACTACTGTGAGGCTTGGAACCCCTTTTATGCTTTCCCATCAATACAAAAAAGGATTAGATGATCATTCGAACATTGGAAATGTCAGTGCCACGTTCAATCAATTTGCAGAGCCGCACGACAAGGATTCCACCATTCCAGAAAAGTACCATTCCATCGGCAGAGAGCTTGTAGATGAATTGGAAAAGGTTTTGCTTGTTGATTGAGTTTGTTTTACTATGAAGCAGCACATAATTTAAGAAAAGTACATTTATTAATGAACAAATAAAATTAGTTTTTCGTTTTCAATAAATCGATAGTCTGGAGATGGATTCAGAATTGATTCATTTCCTTTTTTTACGCCAAGCAGAATTTTTTCCTGTCTGAGAAAATGGGCACTAGCTTCCATGAATGTCCAACCGGATATCTCCTTTGAGGAGATAATTTCAATATGATTCCCTGTGGCAGGGTTGAGTTTTTCAAAAATATCGGCAAGACCCTCTTTTGAAAAAAGGCTGTTCATCATAAGGTGGCTTGTGACTTCAAAAGTGCGAATAATTTCATCGGCTCCAGCTCGTTTAGCATTGTTTATATACTGTTCATTTAATATTTCTACTATGGTATATAAATCAGGATTCAACCCTTTAACAGCCAAAAGGATCAAAACTGATTGCATGTCCGAATCTGTTTCAGTTTTATGCTGATCTGCGGTAATGATGACGCCTTCAGCCCGATCAATGTTTGCTTTGATAAGCACTGCATCCTCTGCAGGATTACCTTTAATAAAATGAATGTTTTCCTGCAGAGGTGCTTCAAATAAACTTTGGTCAATGAGAACAACCTTTTTGTCAGGCTTCATTTTTTTCATAGTGTTAATCATTTCTCTCGCTTTGGCATTCCAGCCAATCACAATGAGATGTCCTTCGCTCTTGCAAGACAGCTGTCCTCTTGTATATAAGTGCTGCCTCTGAATGGCAGCAGCAGATAAATTGGCAAAATAAGCAGTCAAAAAACCAGCTCCTAATAGGATGAGTATGATCCCGACTATTCTGCCTGCAACAGTGACAGGGACGAGATCGCCAAAACCGACTGTAGAGATTGTGACAACGGCCCACCAAATCCCATCAAATAGCGAAGGGAATTTCTCAGGCTCCGCGATTGTGATCAGATAACCAAATAGGAGTATAATAAATACGACTAAGAAGGCAATGCGAATAAATATGGGGAGCTTTAGCCACATGTAAAAAAGCTTGTTTGGTTTCATCTGCCATTCAGTCCTTTTGTTCTCCAAAGAAGGAAAGCAATTCTTTTACAATTGTATTGATTTTCTCAGAAACTTTTTCCCTGCCGATAGAAGCGATCGCCTTTTCAATCAGCTTAATCGTCTCTTCTGAAAAATCTACAGGCGGCAAGTCTTCCTCTGAATCATTGTAAAGCTGAATAAACACATCCAAACCATCGTTCATCTTATCAATGGCTGTGCTTAATGCATCTTTTTCTTCTTTTGAAACTTTCATTTCTTCACCCGCCAAAGGTTCCTTTGCTTTTACCTAGTATGTGCCAATACGTATGGCGGTATTTGCTCTTTTTTGCAAAAAAGGAAAAATTATACGGGGGAGAGATAGAAGCACATTGCAAAAACTGTGTGTATCTATAACCCGGTTGTTTTTCTTAAAGTGCATTGAAAAAGAACAAATTCTAAAAAAGAACTGAAATATAGGCTAATAAGGTTTATCATTGGACGTCAAAGTAAAAAGAATAGAGAGTCCTTAGAAACCCTAATAAGGTATTTTGATTTTCATGCGGCAATTATTAACATTATATGAATCGTTTATCAGGTATCCCGGAACTAGCTTCCGATAAGGAGGTGACCCTTCTTCTTATGGAAGAAGGACAATCATTGATCATATTTAATGCCTTTATGGTTTTTTTATTAATCGCGCTTACCGCCTACTTTGTTTCCATTGAATTTGCCATTGTGAAGGTCCGCAAGTCAAGGCTGGATCAGCTTGCGGAAGAAGGAAATGGCAAGGCGGCCGGTGCAAGAAAGGTCGTAACGAACCTGGATGAATATCTGTCAGCGTGCCAGCTCGGTATCACCATTACAGCTCTTGGGCTTGGCTGGCTAGGGGAGCCGACCGTACAGGTTGTCCTGCATCCTTTGATAATTAAGCTTGGTATCAACGAATCCCTGACAGCTATTATCTCCTTCGTCCTTTCATTTTTAATTATTACGTATCTAAATGTGGTTATTGGAGAATTGGCTCCAAAAACCATTTCCATCCAGAAAGCAGAAGCAATCAGTTTGGCACTTACGCCTTCCCTGATCTGGTTCCACATGATTGCATACCCTTTTATTAAAATTCTGAACGGGTCGGCTAGGCTTATCGTAAAAATGGTGGGACTCGAGCCAGCATCAGAAAGTGATGTTGCCCATAGTGAAGAGGAGCTTCGCATCATCCTTTCAGAAAGCTATGAAAAAGGCGAGATCAATCAGGCGGAGTATCGGTATGTGAATAAAATATTCGAATTCGACAACAGGCTGGCGAAAGAAATTATGGTACCAAGGACAGAGATGGTTACTGTTGCTCTGGAAGATACCCTTGATGAAAATCTAAACGTTATGAAAAATGAGCGTTACACCCGTTATCCAGTTCAGGATGGAGATAAGGATAATATCATCGGGGTCGTCAACGTAAAAGAAGTATTTCAAGCTCTCTATGAAAACAAGGATCTTAAAGGAATTGTAGATATAACAGAACTGATGAGGCCTGTTATTATGGTTATTGAAACAGTCTACATTCATGATCTGCTGATCAGAATGCAAAAGGAAAGGATTCATATAGCGATCCTTGTAGATGAATATGGCGGCACAGCAGGTCTTGTAACAGTAGAAGACATTCTTGAAGAAATTGTAGGAGAAATTCAAGATGAGTTTGATACAGATGAGCTTCCGTACATACAAAAAATGACGGATTGGAGATATATGGTAGATGGGAAAGCACTAATCGATGAAATCAATGATATCTTAAATCTTGAAATTGAATCAGAAGATATGGATACCATCGGAGGTTGGATTCTTTCTCAAAACCTTGATATCAAAAAAGGGGAAAGCATTATCCAAGAAGGCTGTCAGTTTAAGATTATGGATATTGAAGGGCATCACATCAGATCAATCGAAATCATTAAAAGGGAACCTGTTAAACCAGCCATTGAAGAAAGCGAAGGCTCATAGCTTTCGCTTTTTTTGCTGTTTCAAAGCTTGGAGAAGGCAGTGCATTTACAGCAAAGTTTCCGCTTGTCCTAAGCTCAAATGATTCAGATAAAGAGGAAAAGGAAGATGCATTCTCCGGAAAAAGAACGAATGTCATCATTGTGAAAGATGATCTGAATCTAGCCAATTTACTGAAGACTGAGCTTGAGGAGAGCCAATTTGGCGTAAAAATTTATACTAGCGGAAAAGCAGCTCTTGAACAGATTCAAGAAGAGCATCCCGAAGCAGTGGTACTGGATATTATGCTCGATGACCCAGCTTTTAGCGGCTGGGATCTGCTGACTCAATTAAAAGAAGACATGGCTTTTTCACAGCTCCCCATCTTTATTTCCTCAGCTCTGGATGAAAAGGAAAAGGGAATGGCACTTGGAGCGAATGATTATTTGGTTAAACCGTATCAGCCAAGCATGCTATCCAAGCTGATTCTTCAAACCCTTTTGCAAAAAAACTGGCATGGACAAATTCTTATACCAGTTGAATATAAAGAATGATTTCCTCAATCATAATTAGCCCATTATTACTTGTATTTTCCTTAGAATCTATTAAACTGTAAGTGGTGATGATTATGGAAATCATTGATTTCTCCTATAAAAAAAGGGGTAGAGTAGAATTTGTTTTTTCAACGTTTCCCCATTCTAAAGCCTTGCTTTGTCCCATAAAAAATTACTTTTTTGTTCGAAATGTCAAATGGGATGAACGGGATCCAGTTGTTACAAAGGGAGATCTGGAAGCCATGGAGTGGCTGGCTAACAAGCACTTTGGCAGAGAAAGCTGGTATAAAAAACGCAAAATATTTACCTCTTCGCAATGAGCGAAGAGGTTTTTTTTGTTTCAGCACTCTGGAGAATTGGACTAATACACAGCCGTATTTGAACCGATTTTTGAGACGACTGCACTTTTTTCAAGGAAAACCAACCGTCTATTTATTTTTTGAAAATAAGATAGGTATTTATAATCTGGTTTTGTTACTTGTGAAAATAAATACGCTGTTTGAGTTGCATGAGGCCTTCTTAATGAATTCAGTTGTTTAATAATTCCTTGAGCATTCCGAATGCCGATCCCATGCCCGTAATATTGGCCGCCGCTGAGATCAATCACATTTTCTCCGCGCCATTGAGGTGTCTCTGGATTAAAATCCGGATTGTTGAAATAGAGGACATCTCCAGGGAGGAAGTTATTGCCTCTGGAGGTGTGGATGCCTAAATCATCATCACTATGCCAGTCATAAAGCACAAGCCCTTCAAAAAGCCTGTTAAATTGTGACTCGTCAATGCTATCAAGAGCAGCCTTGTAAAAAATAATGACCATAGCGGTTGCACACTCAAAAGCGTATAAGGATCCGTTCTTGAAAATGTCACGAATACCCTGGGAAGGGAGGAACCCTCTTTTTAAAACAAATGCCCCTTGAGGAGTTGTGGTCCAATATTTTTTATTGGAAACAGAATTTTCAAAGATCTCAAATTGAATGCCGCTTTTGAAAAGGTCCTTTGCAGCACGGACGATTCGCTCCCTCATGTCGAGTTCAAAAATGAGCTGCTCTATAGAATCATAAGAATATAATTCTTCATACTGGTTCATCTTTCTGAGAGTTTCCCGTTGAAGATTTGTATTTGCTGCAGATTTAATCTGGTCATAACTTTGCAGCACTTTGTTAATCAATATCATGACTTGCCCGCCTCCCAAAATAAGTGGATAGGCATTTGCCTAAGCGTTTCCTTCATTACGATATGCTTATTATGAAAGAAGTGATACTAATCCCTGGTTTTAATCCGCATTTAAGGATGAAAAAGCAGCAAACGTTAAGAAAAGATTTATTTTCTGGGCTTCTCTGGAGCTTAATTATGAGTTTAAGGGATGTTTTTTTAGGCTATTAACATACTAAGGAAAAGAACGATTTGTAGGAGGAATGAAGAAGATGAGTGAAGAAAAACATATGGTGAATCGTCAAGGCAAAGTAAACCCTCTTGAAGTAGATGATGTGCTGAATCGGATAGATCATGAAAAAGCGGATGAAATACTTTCCAGCTTTGAGCATTTTAAAAAATATCTAGCGGGAAAGATTGAAGTGGGAAAAAAACTCGGATTAGGCAATGAGCAGCTTGCCATGACTGCTGAAAAAATTGCAGGGTATCTCGCTGAAAACATTGAACCGAAAAATCGGGAAGAATATGTACTGAAGGAGCTTTGGAAAGCCGGTGATCAAGAACAGCAGCATCACTTGGCCCATATGCTTATTAATATGGTAACATCTGAATAAATAGTTAAGGGCGCTTCATTGAGGCGTTCTTTTTTTGTGCGTTTTCCTCACATTCAGCAGATGTTCTGTTAAATAAGAACTACAAAAAAAACAAAAAAATTTCAAAAAAGTGATCCAAAATATTTTTCCCTTCGTTGTATTTAATGAAGGCTCATTCTTAAACATTGTTGCTTTCTCTTCTAGATTAGATGATCAGCTACAAATTATGCGAAAACAGGACGATCTGGGGAAAAAATAAAAGACAGATAAAAAAAAGAGGGAGGAAACCAATAAAAGCTTTCCTCCTTCTTAAAATTATTTGCATTAGCCGTTTAAAGCATCAGCAAAAGACTCTGCAGCTGATTGGCTGGATTGCGGGTTTTGCCCTGTTATAAAGCGTCCGTCTGCTACGACATGATCTGAATAGGCTGCAGCCCCTTCAAATTTCGCTCCCTGCGCTCTTAAAAGGGATTCAAGCAAAAACGGCATCATCGGAGCAAGCCCTGTTTGCTGCTCTTCTTCGTTCGTAAATCCCGTCATATTTACACCGTCTACAAGCCATTTTCCATTTGATAGCTTCGTATTCACAAAGCCAGCTGGTCCATGGCAGACAGCTCCAATCACTTTATTGTTCTCAGCGAAATGCTTTAATGCATTTTTCAGCGGCTGATTGTCCGGTAAGTCGAACATGGTACCATGTCCACCTGGCAGGAATATGCCATTAAAATCATTCACATTTATCGTGGAAAGAACCTCTGTATTTTGCAGAACACCAATAGCTTCATCAAAATCATCTGGAATATTATCCTCCACACTGTTTTGATCAATAGGGATTTTTCCGCCTTCAGGGCTTGCAGCCGTTACTGCAAAACCTCTTTTTTTGAATTCATTATAAGGCTCTGCAAATTCTGAAAGCCAAAGGCCTGTTTCATGCTTTTCATCAATCTTACTTGCATTGGTTAATACCATTAAGACTTTTTTCAAGAGTGATGCCTCCTATTTCTTTAACGTTATATTAGCTTTTAGCCTTTTTCTCAAAAAGTAAACTTCTATTGCATAATTAATTTTAAGATAAGCATTTTCGACAACCTGAATGAGAAGGGAACTGCTTGAAAAAACTAAAGTCAATAATCTGATAAAAAAGAGGAACCTGATGGAACATCTTATTACAACTCTCGTAAGAACGCTGCTTGGTTTTTTTATATTGCTTCTGTTAACCAGAATCCTTGGCAAAAAGCAGCTAAGCCAGATGACCATGTTTACTTACATTACAGGCATTGCCCTTGGAAATATTGCAGGGGATATGGTCGTTCACAGAGACATCCGCATTTTAGATGGAGTGATGGGGCTCTTGCTTTGGACACTGCTTGCTATAGGTGTAGAGTTTCTATCGTTAAAGTCCGCAAAGGCAAGAATTATTCTTGATGGAGAGCCCACCATTATTATTAAAAATGGAAAATTGGTTGAAAAAGCCCTCCATTCCAACCGCATGAATGTTGACGATTTAACCATGCTTTTAAGAGATAAAGGCATTTTTGCTATGCAGCATGTCGACTACGCAATTCTTGAACCGAATGGGATGCTGAGTGTATTAAAAAAAATAGAGCATGAGAATGCTTCAAAACAAGATGTAAACGTGACGGTTAAAAGAAAGTTTCTCCCGGCAGAGCTTATATCAGATGGAAAACTTGTCAGGAAGAATTTAAAGGAAACCTCTGTCACAGAAGAATGGCTCCAAAAACAGCTTTTGAAAAATGGAATCCTCCATTATTCAGATGTGTTTTATGCTGAAATCCAAGAAGATGGCGGTTTGTATATACAGAAGCATGAAAAGAAAAGCTGACTTCCATGGGAAGCCAGCCCTTTGGATCATAGCTTAAGTGCCAGCTCATCTCTGACTGACTGGGCAGCCTCTGTCATATGTTTCAGTGAGCGGATCACTTCTTCTTCTGTTCTAGTCTTTAAACCGCAGTCAGGGTTCACCCAAAACCGTTCTGCCGGCAAAACCTTCAGGCAGTTTTTTATCACAGCTGTCATTTCCTGTACGGAAGGAATTCTCGGACTATGAATGTCATATACTCCTAGTCCTATATCCTTGCTGTAATGAAAATCATGAAAAGCTTTTAATATTTCTCCTCCTCCCCTTGATGCTTCAATTGAGATGACATCAGCATCCATTTCAGAAATTGCTTCAATAATTTCGTTAAACTCGCTATAGCACATATGTGTATGAATTTGCGTAGTGTTCTGCACCTTAGAATGAGTAAGTCTAAAAGCATTTACGGCGTTCTTTAAATATGCCTCCTGCTTATGTTTTTTTAGTGGAAGACCCTCTCTAAAAGCAGGTTCATCGATTTGGATAATACCGATGCCTGCTTGTTCAAGAGCCATGACTTCTTTTTCAATGGCAAGTCCGATTTGCTGCAGGAGCTCCTCGTTTGCTAAATCGGTTCTTAGAAATGACCAATTAAGGATGGTAACGGGACCTGTAAGCATTCCCTTTACAGTCTTATCTGTAAGAGAGCTTGCAAAGCTAAGAATATCCACTGTCATCGGTTCTGCCCACTCTGCGTTTCCATAAATAATAGGAGGCTTTACCCCGCGGGAGCCATAGGATTGGACCCATCCAAAAGAAGTGAAGGCAAAGCCGCTCAGGCTTTCCCCAAAGAACTCTACCATATCATTTCTCTCAAATTCACCATGCACGAGTACATCAAGACCAAGTTCTTCCTGAGTGGCAATCCATCTGGCCGTCTCTTCCCTAATAAAAGCATCATACTCTTCTTTGGTTATTTCATTTTTTCGAAATTGGCGGCGCATGTTTCTGACTTTTTTAGTTTGAGGAAAGCTTCCAATGGTTGTAGTCGGAAGGATCGGCAGGGCAAGCTTTTGATCTTGCGCTTTTGCTCTTTCGGAAAATGGAGCCATTCTTCTTGCAGGCAGGAGCGATTCAGGATGATCGCTGCTTTTCTGTCTGTAAATATTCAATTTGTCAGATAAAGTATCCCACTCTAGAATCTCTATTTTCAGAGAGGGATTATTTTCAGATTCCGCAAGCGCAGCACACTCTTTTAATTTTTCTTCAGCAAAAGAAAGATTTTCTTTTAAGCCAACTGGCAGATTTTCTTCGTGCGTGAGTGATTCGGGAACATGAATAAGACTGCAGGAAGGCTGAATCCAGAGTTCCTTTGGCTTTATTTCAGAAGTGATGAAATAAAGAAGGTCCAGTGATTCCTTTCCTTTTATCCGCCATATATTCCTGCCGTCAATCAATCCAGCTCCGAGCCATTTATCGGCTGGAAATCCGTGTTTTTTAATCAAATCGACAGTGCTGCCTCTTGTAAAATCAAGACCATACCCCTGCACAGGAAGGGTGATGAAATCTTGATAAGATGACGGTTCTTCAAAATAGGTTTGCACCATTATGCCAATGGATTTAAGAGAACGGGTCAGTTCAGCATAAAATCGGTGAATGGAAGGATAATCCTTTTCGGCATCGTCCAGCACAAATGCTGGCTCGTCAAGCTGGATCACGTCTGCGCCGTGTTCTTCCAGCTCATGTATGCACTGGTTATAAAGGGGAAGTAAATGATTCAAAGCTACTTCAAGCGATGAAACACCTTTAGAAAGCTTGATAAAAGTATAGGGTCCGATCATAACTGGCTTTGCATTTGTTATTTCCTTTGCTTCAAGAAAGTCATAGAGCGGTTTATTGTAAACAAGCTCAGGGTGAGTATCCTCCCATTCCGGTACAAGGTAATGATAATTCGTGTCAAACCATTTCGTCATCGCACACGCTGTTGCCTGTTCACTTCCTCTTGCCATTGAAAAATAATTTTTAAGGCTGGAATGATCGGTAAGCCTATGTCTTTTTGGAATGATATTGAACATAAAGGCAGTATCCAGCATTTGATCATAAAAAGTGAAATCTCCTGACGGAACAAGAGAGATTCCAGCTTCTTTTTGCTTCATAATATTAGCGAGACGGAGCTCCTTCATTTTTTCTCTGAATTTTATTTCAGACAATTCATTCTTCCAAAACGCCTCCAAGCATTTTTTCCATTCTCTTGTAGCCCAAAGTCTTGGATAGCCTTGATTACTGCTAATAATTTTCAATTTGCAAAACTCCTTCATATTATCAAGTAGTCATTTTATATAGGCCTTTTTCTTAAGTCTCTTTTCTTAAACTTTGTTGCTCATGACCCTATATTTAGTCCACAAACCATATCTATAAGGCAAGAATTTTAAGAATAGATGCCCCGAAGCTAGACTAAATGCGTGATATCAGCTTTTACGAATAGCAACAATCTCTGCGAAAACAGCCTTTCTTAAACTTTGTTGCTGCACACTCTAAATTTCTTTCATAAGGCCCTGGATAAGGCAGCAACTTAAAGAATAGATGCCCCGAAGCTAATCCCAATGCGTCTTCGGAACTTAGATGAATAGCAGCAATCATTTGTGAAAACAGCCTTTATAGACAAAATAAAAAGCACACTTCCGAAACGAAGTGTGCTAAACGATCAAAAGTAAAAAGGCAAAGAAATGCCTTGAAAAAGCTAAACCTCATGACCGCTTTCGCATCTCACCCCCCGAAGATCTGAAAACTTGGCGGGAAAGCAGGCAGGTCTCCTGGCTTGTGCTTCATCTTCCTCAAATACCTTCCCGTGAAAAAAATTTCACAGTGGCTTACTTTCAAAAGCTTCTCATCCAAAGATAAAAAGATTTGCATTGTTTGATTCATTTGCACTTACAGTTGCGGGGACAGCTCCGGATTTTAAACGGATTCCCTTTTAAGCCGGCATTGCCGGCACCTGACTTTCCTCTGGCAATTTGAAATTGTTAGTTAATGTTATAGCATATAATCTTATTTCAGGCAACTTTTTATATGAATATTCGGAATTTTGATGAAGGGCAAAATAATAAAAACTAAGTTAAAGCTATTCGTGGATTTTTATTGATGCGGGAAAATCACGGCCTAATCATTAATAGGAGACTTGATTTTAAAATCAAGTCCCCTTTCCTTTTACTGTTGAATAATTTCTTGATCGGCTGGTTCTTTAACTGTTGATCGAATCATGAAAAAGGCAACAACAGAAAGAACAGCTGCCATAAGAAATGGCGCTTTTGAAGAAACAGATTGTCCAATAACCCCTGAAAGAACAGGAGCGATGGCTGCTCCAAGCCAGCGGAGGAAGTTATATCCGCCTGAAGTGATGCTTCTTTCAAAAGGAGCTTCCATTACATGGCTTGTGAACAAGGCGTTATTTAAACCGGATGCAAGACCGGAAAGAATAATCAGGACAACCATTACAGGAGTAGATGGAATGAAGAACATGAATACAAGGAAAAGGATAAAGGCTGCCAAACTGAAAGGCAAAATTTGCTTGGCCGTCCATTTCTTTTCAAGCTGATGCGAAAGAATAGCAGAACCATAAGCAAGACATAAGCCCCACCCGAAAAATACTAAACCAATTTGAATTGTGCTTAAGCTTACAACTAGTGGAGAATAAGCTAGTACAACGAAGAAACCGTAATAATAAAACATGCCCCCGAGTGCTGTTTTTAAAAAAGGTTTAAACGCAAACAGCTTGCCCATTTCCTTTAAACCGGCTGCTTTTCGAGGTTTGCTTTTTCCAGGGTCTTTAATAAAGAAAAGGACCAGTATGAAGGCTAGAAAAATTAAAGCACTTGTTGCTATAAACGGATATCTCCATGAGCTTCCCCCAAGAACACCGCCCACAAGTGGACCTCCTGCCATACCAAGGCCGATTGCCGCTTCATACATTCCAACAGCAACATGTGCCTGTGGAGTTAAAGTGATCAGAAGAGTCATGGCTGTTGCAAAGAACATGGAATTCCCGAGTCCCCATCCAGCACGGAATAAAGACAGTTCAGTGATTCCATTTGAAAAACCGCAAATAAGGGCAAATACCGTTACAATCGCAAGGCCGATAGTCATCATGCGTTTATCACCATAACGGCTTGCGAAAATTCCTGCAGGAATCATCATGATGGCCATTGTCAGGATGTAAGCTGTAAACAGCATTTCTACCTGCCAATGTTTAGCGCCGATTTGTTCAGCTATCGCAGGAAGAATCGGATCCACTACACCTATGCCCATGAATGCTAAAAACGTTGCAAAAACTGTAATGTATCTGGCAAGTGTCTGGTTTTGTTCCATTTTAATCTTTCTCCTCTTCTATAATATATTGCTGCACCCGGCTTGATAGTGACTGCAGATCCTCTTTGAAATGAAGCATTTTAGTGATTTTATGATCAATCATCCCTATCTGTGTCTCAATGCCCAGATAAATCTTTTTTAACTCTGACTTTTCAGTGATAGAAAGGGAGCCGGGTTTTTCAGTTGAATTTTGGTAGTAGTCAACAGTGTCATGCAGGTCTAAAAACTGCTGTAGCTCTTGAAGGGAGAAGCCCAATATTTCTTTTGCAAGTATGACTTTTTTTAAACGGTCAATGTCTTCTCCGGAATAAAGTCTTGTGCCGCCCTCTGACCGTTCTGGAGTATGAATAAGTCCAATTTGTTCATAATAACGGATGGCTCTTTTTGTTAATCCAGTTTCTTTCGCTACATCATCTATTTTTAATAAACTCACAGCAAATCACCTCATAATACTCTCTAATTTAACCTTAACGTTAACGTTAGATTTTGTCAATATCCATAAAACAGGAGATTTCTTATTTTACTCAAACCCGCACTAAAAAATTAGGATGTATATTTGTCATGCTTCTTTCTCATATTACAAGTGTAGGAAAGAAGACGAAATGGAAGGGGTGAAAGAAATGAAATTGTTCGGAAAAGATAATAAAGATTCTAAAGCGAAACCAGAGAACAATGATGCTCTTCAGTCTTCACTTCAGGAAGCAGAGCAGGCTTTGCAAGGTGACCCTCTTCAAGAGGCAGTTCAAAACAAGAAGAATGATGACTCTGGCTCTTCTCAAATGTAATCAGTAAAAAAGTGCGGCCCGTATAGGGACCGCACTTTTTGCCTGCCGTTATGGATGTTCTTTGCTGAGCTTTGAATTTAAAACAAATGTGCCAAAGGGAATTACGGATGCAAGAACTGCTCCTGCAGCGGCTAAAAGCGGCCATCGATGTTTAATGGTAACATTGGCAACGGCCAGAAGAAACAAAACGAAAAATAATCCATGAAGGGAGCCGGCTATTGTAACGGCTGCCGGAAAGTGGGCTATGTATTTGAGCGGCATTGCAATACCGAGCAGAACGAGGAAAGAAATTCCTTCAATCGTTCCAATCAGCTTTAGTCTTTCAACAGGGTAATAAAGCATGCTTGACCTCCAATGAGTCATTATTCATTATTTTGTTTGCTCTTTTTTATATTATATACAAGTATAGGTACAATCATTTCTATCAACCTGAAAAGTTCATAAAGTTGTCCAAAATTTATGAGGCTCTTTTCGTATATTTGTTGCTATTCGTAATATCTTAGAACACGTATATAGACTAACTTCGTGGCGCCTAATTAAGAATCCCCCACTTCAAACATACCGTAAGATTGATAAGTGGCGGGTAGTTCAAAAACGAAATATTTCATTTTTGTTAAATGCTTCTATATTTTCCATAATTCTAAACTACTAGTCTATTTCTTTGGTATAATATGCCTTGTTGTTTATTTTTATGGAAAAAAGGAGCAGATGGAGTGAGGAAAGACTTTAGGTACATGTTCACAGTATTGCTTGTTTTTGCGATAATAATGGCAAATGGAGGAATGATGAAATCCGCTAAAGCTGAAGATATGACTATTAATGGAACATCTACACTTACAGCACAGCAGTTAGGTGATTATGTTTTGATGAATAATCCTTCACCAAAACTTTCACCTGGGACAAGCATTTACCAGCTTGCTGAATATTATTTGCAGATTGGAAATCTTGAAGGGATAAAAGGAGATGTTGCTTTTGCCCAGGCCATTCATGAAACAGGATTTTTTAATTTTGGAGGTGATGTTATTCCTGAACAGAATAATTATGCCGGCATTGGAACGACAGGAGGCGGTGTAAAGGGAGCGTTTTTTGCCACACCTGAAGAAGGGGTCAGAGCTCATATTCAGCATTTAAAAGCGTACAGTTCAACCTTGCCGCTTGCAACAGAGCTTGCTGATCCAAGATTTTATCTGGTAAATCGGGGTGTTGCCAACTATTGGGCAGACCTTAATGGAAAATGGGCTGTACCTGGAAAGGGCTACGGCGAACGAGTCCAGTCCATCTATGATTCTATCGGAAAAGTAACGCTCACCATACCGAATACGATGCTTCCATCAGGACATTCTCTTCCAGTTGGCAAGCTAACGATTAAAAAGGATACTGAAATGCTCGCACCTGATGGAACTATTTATAAAATGCTGAAAAACGGGAGCACTTTTCGGGTATTTGGGGTAAGAGGAAACGGATATGACCTTGGCGGAGGCTATACGGTTAAAGCGGAAAGCAGTACCATGTCGATCTATATTGGAAGAATTCTCATAAAAAACTCCGATACATATATGTATGGACCATTTGGAAAAATCAGCCGAAAGGTTATGCCAGGAGAAGCATTAAGAGTGTATAGCTATGATGACAGCAATTATTATGTTGGCGGGGGCTATTATGTACCCAAAATAATGCGTCCAGTTTATTTTCTTGGATATATAAAACTTGCCGCCCAAACAGATCTCTATAATCCTCAAGGTGATCCGATCAAAACACTTGTTAAAGGAAATCTTTACAGAGTCTTTAATATAAAAGGAAGAAATCTCGACCTTGGCGGAGGAAATACCATTACTCTAGATAAATCGACGATGGAATATATCAATTAAAAAGGCTCTTTTCTTAAACTTTGCTGCTCATGCCCCTTTATTTAGTCCTCAAAACTTTTGGTATGGCAAGAACTTTAAGAAAAGATGCCCCGAAAAACAGCTATTAAGAAAAGAACTGACCCTAAAATACCATGCACACTGAATCTAGCTTCAGCGCCAAGTTCAAGGCGCTTGCGCTTTTTTTAAGGCTCTTTTCTTAAACTTTGTTGCTCATGACCCTATATATAGTCCTAGAAACCTATTGGGATGGCAAAAACTTTTAGAAAAGATGCTCCGATGCTAGTCTAAATGCGTGAAGCATGTACGAAAAACAACAATCTCTGCGAAAACAGCCTTTTTTTAATGATGCCGGATTTGAAATTGTTCTTTTAACAAGGACCAATTTTCAGGAAATGGTTCTCCGAGCACCCAATAAGCGATGCCGCGAAGTTTGAAATCCTTCAGCTGTTCAAATTTAGCCTGCGCGCTCTGCTGATTCTCAAACCAGACAACGTGGCTTTTCCCCGCCGCATCCTTGTAGTAGTAATAAGGAGACTGGGTTTTATTATCAAATTTAATTTCTGCCCCTTTTTTGTAAGCCAGACTTTCAGCTTCTTCCGGTGCGATCCGTTTGGCTGATGGGTTTCCTTTCTTATAGGGAAGAGTCCAGTCATACCCGTAAAGAGGAGCCCCCATGACAATTTTTTCTTTCGGAATAACGGACAGTGCATAATCCACAACTTTCCTAACTTGAAGAATAGGTGATACAGCCATTGGAGGACCGCCTGACCAGCCCCACTCATATGTCATCAGAATAACAAAGTCAGCGAGCTCGCCGTGCTTTTTATAATCATGGGCTCCATGCCAGGGCCCTGCTTGCTTGTCACTTGTTTTAGGTGCAAGGGCTGTTGACACAAGATATCCTTTATCATGAAGCTTTGGAATCATCGTTTCTAAGAAGCCATTGTATAATTCTCTATCTTCTTGTTTGATATGTTCAAAATCGATATTGAGCGCTTTATATCCTTTTGTCTGCATAGCAATTAGGACATTTTTGATCAGTTTGTCAGAAACAGCTTTATTAGTAAAAATAGAATGAGCAACATCTGGCGAAAAATTGCTTTCTGTAAAGTTTGTCAGTACCATCATCGGGGCAGTGCCTGTTTTTCTTGCTGCTGCGAGCGGTGCTGCATCATTAAGCGGGATAAGACTGCCATCTTTTTTTGCACGGTAGCTGAAAAAAGCTGTATAAGAAAGCAGCTTCCCGGTATTTTTAATTTCTGTAACGGCTTTAGTTGGATCGACTGGTTCAAGAAAACCAATGGTTTCAATCTTTTGTTTTTTGTATTCGGTATCTGTTGGATTAACCTCAGAAGGTTTTTTTGTTTTCGTGCTGATCTGATTTACACGAGGATGGGGATTAACCCCGCCGGCCTGATTATTTGAACCCTGGCCAGGATCTTTTCCAGCTTTCCCCATGCTCCCTCCGCAGCCTGTAAGAAGGAAGGAAATAATAAGCATGATACAAGACAATTTTTTCATGTAATCACTCCTTTTTTCCTTATCCTTTCTCAGGAGTGACCAGAATATGAATGGTTATAATAGGGAAAAAGTATTTATAAGACATCTTTTCTATTCGTAAAAGTTCTAACATTTTGACTTGCTTCGGGGCATCTTTTCTTAAAGTTTTTGCCAATTAAAGGGTCGTTTAAAAGAAATTTGGAGTGAGGAGCAACAAAGTTTAAGAAAAGAACCTTGATGAAAAATTTCTTTTAGGAAAAATCCCCATATTTCGGGCTTTGAAGTCTTCTTATTTAAAAATTTTCCTCCGGAAATAGGCTGACGAAGCTAAATTCTTAAAATCCTTTACGTTTAAAAGACACTCTTCAGGGTAAAAGAGACTCTAACAGCAGATTTTTAAAAGTGAAGGGAGAGATTGAACATTGAAAAGAAATGGATTAATTTTATCAGGTGTCGGTGTAGCTACAGTAAGTGCTGCGGCAACTTATTTGCTAAAGGATAAAACAAAAAGAGATAAAATAGGGCAAAGTGTGAAAGATGTATATGCGAAATGTGTTTCAATGTTTTCTAAAGAAAACATTGAAGAGGCTAAAGAGGGCAACAGCAAAGCAGCTTTAACAAGCACTGAAAATGATACGAATCCTTCAAAGGAAGCCTTTCCGATTGAAAAAGCCGGGAATCCTGATCCTCATGACATCGAAGACAACAAAATGGTTGATGAAGGATCGCAGTATGCCGTTCAGTACCATGATGATAAAAAAGATGAGTCAAAATAAAATGTAAAAGCCCTTTAATAAGGGCTTTTCTTCAGCTGAAACGTTTAGAGTGTAACAAGGAAGAATTAAGGGTAAATTAAAGTTAATGAACAGATAACATGTTAAGTCAAAGGAGGATAAATCATGCTTTGGACATTAATCTGGATTCTTCTTATTATTTGGATATTGGGTCTTATTTTTAAAGTGGCAGGCGGATTAATTCACATCGTCCTTTTAGTTGCTGTGATCATTTTTATTGTTAAATTGGTTCAGGGAAGAGGAAGAAGACGCGGCTGACGGAGTCAGCGAAGGAATGGAAAATAAGCGGGAGGGCGCAGCCTTCCCGCTTATTTTGCTTATTAAACGACTTTCAGTTCTACATCCATATTGCCTCTTGTAGCTCTAGAGTACGGGCAAACTTGATGAGCTTGTTCAACTAGACTCTCTGCTTCTTCTTTGCTGACTTCAGGAATGTTTACTTCAAGTACCGCACTTAAAGCAAATCCATCCGTATCTTTATTAATGGTTACATGTGCAGTGACAGCTGTTTGGCCGATTTTGATTCTTTTTGTTCTTGCAACAAGATTTAACGCACTGTCAAAGCAAGCGGCATATCCGGCTGCAAACAATTGCTCCGGGTTCGTTCCTTCTTTTCCTGCTCCTCCTAAAGCTTTTGGCATTTCTATTGATAAATCCAATATGTTATCGGAAGATTGAACTTTTCCTCCACGTCCGCCGATAGCAGTTGCTGTTGCTGTATAAACAGGTTTCATAATAAATAACCCTCCATTAAATTGTGTACAATTAATTTTTGCGTAATCAATATAACGCCTTTATACTGAAACTGTCAAATATTTTGAGTTAGAGGTGATCTTATGAAAGAAAATGTCCTTCTGCTAGATAACCAATTATGTTTTTCCATATATGCTTGTTCCCGGGAAATGATCAAGCTGTACCATCCATTATTGAAAGAGCTGGATATCACTTATCCGCAGTACCTCGTCCTGCTTGTTCTATGGGAAAAAGAAACACTGTCTGTGAAACAATTAGGGAAGGAGCTGTACTTGGATTCTGGAACGCTTACTCCATTATTAAAAAGACTGGAGGAACGCGGAATCGTTTCGAGAAAAAGATCGATGGATGACGAGAGGATTGTTCATGTTCAAGTGACCGAAAAAGGCCTTGCTTTAAAGGATAAAGCGAGTGAAATTCCGCTGAATATTTTCGAAGGAGCGGGATTGCCCATTGAAGAATATAAGGACCTGAACAAAAAGATCCGCAGCCTGCTTGGAAAGCTGCATCAAAAATAACCAAAAGATTCTTTTTCTGCATCGAAAATCCATCCGCATAGAAGAACGTGCTAAAACTATTTTCTTGTTTAAAGAGGAATTGAATTTGGGTATACGTATATAGATAATTTGCTTTTATATCCAGAAGTGCTCACGAAATTGAGGCTGAAAAAGGAGAACGATATGATCCGGTTTGAAAAGGTAACAAAAGAATACAAGGATGGAATAAAAGCTGTACATTCTCTGGATGTTGAGATAAAAAAGGGAGAATTTTTTGTGTTTATCGGTCCAAGCGGCTGCGGCAAAACGACCACGATGAAAATGATTAACCGCTTGATTGATTCAACTGAAGGAAGTATATACATACAAGGGAAGAACATCCACGAATATGACATACATGAGCTTCGCTGGAACATTGGTTACGTGCTGCAGCAAATTGCCCTTTTTCCTCATATGACAATTGAAGAGAATATTTCGATTGTCCCAGAATTGAGAAAATGGAATAAAGAAAAAGTAAGCAGACGGGTTGATGAGCTGCTTGAGATGGTAGGGATGGATCCAAAAACGTTTAAGAAAAGAAAACCAAATGAGCTTTCAGGGGGACAGCAGCAGCGAATCGGCGTTATTAGAGCCCTTGCAGCTGATCCTGATATTATCTTAATGGATGAACCCTTTAGTGCTCTTGACCCCATCAGCCGTGAAAAATTGCAAATGGATATCGCCGATTTACAGAAAAGGATTCAAAAAACGATTGTCTTTGTTACACATGATATGCAGGAGGCACTTGCCCTCGGTGACCGAATCGGCATTATGCGGGACGGTATATTGGTGCAAGCAGATACACCCGAGAATTTGCTGAAGAACCCTGCTGATGATTTCGTAAAGGAATTCATCGGAAATCGGTCTATACATACCCTGTCTGCTTTTAATAATGAGGATATTTTAGTAAAGGATCTTGAAAGCAAGCTAAACCCAATTGATCCTGCTTCCGGATATTCATCTGTCGTTTCAGCAGAAACTTCTCTTGATGAAGTGATTCGTCAGCTTGCAGAAAGTGATGCTATTGCTGTTGAAAAGGATGGAATAGCGATTGGTGTTTTGACGAGCCAGACAATCGTGAAGCATCTTGCTGAAATGAGGGCTGCCCGATGAATGGATTGATTCAAACGTTCCAGGAAAGACAGAGTGAATTGATTGGTGCTTTATTTGAGCATATTCAGATTTCTTTTTTAGCTCTTATTATTGCTGTTATCATTACGATTCCACTTGGGATTCTTCTTACAAAAAACCAAAGGATTGCTGAGCCGGTTATTGGGGTGACAGCGGTCCTTCAGACCATCCCGTCGCTGGCGTTGCTTGGATTGCTGATTCCGCTTGTTGGGATCGGAATCGTCCCTGCTATTATCGCACTCGTTATTTATGCCTTGCTGCCGATCTTACGGAATACGTATACCGGAATCAAGGAAGTGGACCCGTCCCTTTTAGAAGCTGCAAGAGGCATGGGGATGAACAGCAGAAAGCGCCTTTTAAAGGTAGAGCTTCCGCTTGCACTTCCTGTAATGATGGCCGGAGTCCGTACTGCAATGGTGCTGATTGTTGGAACCACAACGCTTGCTGCCTTGATCGGTGCTGGCGGGTTGGGTAAACTGATTCTGCTTGGTATTGATCGTAATGATAATTACCTTATCCTACTTGGTGCAATTCCTGCTGCTCTTCTCGCCATCATTTTTGACGCTATTCTCAGGTACGTTGAGTATGCGGCTCGAAAACGTTCCATGAAGCCTGTTTGGATCGCGGGATTGGTTCTAGTGCTTGCGATAGCCATTCCATTTGCATTTGGAACCGGCAAGAAGGATATTGTTGTTGCAGGAAAACTCGGATCTGAACCGGAAATTTTGATCAATATGTACAAGCTGCTCATAGAGAAGGATACAGACTTGAAGGTAGAAGTTAAGCCTAGTCTTGGAAAAACATCCTTTGTATTTAATGCTCTTCAATCCGGAGACATTGATATCTATCCCGAGTTTACAGGCACAGCCTTGTCCACCTTTTTAAAAGAGGACGCGGTCAGCACAGACCGTAAAGAGGTTTATGATCAAACAAAGGCAGGCATGCTGAAAAAGTTTAATATGGTGATGCTTGAACCAATGCAGTACAACAATACATACACACTTGCCGTTCCTAAAGAAACGGCAGATCAATATAATTTAAAGACCATTTCCGATCTGAAACCGGTTCAGCAAAACATGAAAGTTGGCTTCACGCTTGAATTCTCGGACCGAGCTGATGGATACAAGGGCATTCAAAAGCTGTACGGAATTAATTTTCCAAGTGTAAAGACAATGGAGCCAAAACTAAGATACAATGCAGTGAAAGCAGGGGAAATCAACTTAATTGATGCCTACTCCACTGATAGTGAGCTTAAACAATATAAGTTGGTTGCTCTTGAAGATGACAAGCATCTATTCCCTCCCTATCAAGGAGCTCCTTTGATGAAGCAAGAAACACTTAAAAAGCATCCTGAGCTTGAGAAGACATTAGACAAGCTAGCAGGAAAAATAACGGATGATGAAATGCGTGAAATGAATTATCAGGTAAACGTTGAAGGAAAAACGGCAGAAGAGACCGCGAAGGATTATTTGAAAAAGAACGGGTTATTGAAATGAATGCCCTTTAAAAAAGGACTGACAGCTGTCAGTCCTTTTCTTCATGTATGGAAGAAGATTGCGCTTCATAAACCGGATTTGTATCATACCGTTCTCCAGGCTCTGCATAAAATTCATTATATCGTATTTTATACCATTGAAAAAATTCAACGACAATAGCCCTCAAGATTGCATAGCCCGGTATTCCTAAAATGACTCCTACCACACCAAACAAATGCCCTGACGTAAGAAGGACAAAGATGATCGTGACTGGATGAATTCTCAAGGATTTCCCCATTATCTGCGGTGAGATCAGCTTTGTTTCAAACAATTGAATAACCGTCCATACCACAAGAAGTTTCAGAAGCATTAATGGTGAAGTGACAAGCGCAATAATAATGGCCGGTGTAATCGCAATGGCAGGCCCAAGGTAAGGGACTACATTTGTTACACTCGCTATCGCAGCAAGCACAATCGGATAAGGAATTCCAATGAGCAAAAAGCCGATGTAAAGCAATATGCCGATGGTTAAACTGACCAGGATTTGCCCTTGAATATACCCTCTGAGTGCGATATTAATATTGCTGAAAACGGTTTTTATGCTTTCACGAAATTTCGGAGGGGCAATTTTGATAAATGCTTTAGGCAGTTTTTCGCCATCCTTCAGCAGATAAAAAAGCAGGATGGGGGTCGTAATAAGCCCTATGGCCACATTCGTAACTGTTGTGACGATTTTGGAAAAACTTGTGATCGTCTCAGAAGCAACCTTTGATGTGCCGCTTCCTACTGAATTGAGAAGGTCGATGTTTTCACTTTTCAATTTTTCATAGTATGTAGAAAAGATGGATTGATGCAGCCTGCTGTCTATATCGTGTGTCACTTTTTTAAGATATTCAGGGAAAGAATGGATAAGGCTCTTGGCCTGTTCAATTAAAAACGGCATCACGGACATAACAAGCACAACGCCTAAACCAAGCAAAATAAGAAAAAGAACAAAGATCGCTGCTATCTTATTTAGTCCAAATCGAATCAATAGCGAAACAACCGGTTTAAATAAATAATAGCCGACCACGGCTAAAACTACTGGAAAGCCGACTGTTTCCACAAGTTTGACAAGAGGGAGAAAAATGAAGGAAACGTGATCGTAAAGCCATATCGTAACAGCAATCAGAATAAGCAGCAGGAAGACGTAAAGCGTTTTTCTTCCTCCAAGGAAATGAATGATTGATTTTCGTGATTTTTGCACGTCGTTTGACTCCTTATAAGAGTAGTATTGAAAGCATTATATCATAATTTCCGCTTGCTTCAGTTTATGTAAAAGGTACAAGATCCATTTTATTAGAAATGGAAAAAATGGGGGAATAAAAATGAATTCCTATCCGATGTATCCGTACTATGGTTATGAAAAAAAATGCAAAGAGCTTCCTTTGACATTTCCGCCCCAGCACCAGAATGTGCAGCCTGGCCTTGAATATCAGATGGTTCCTCCGCCAATCTCAGACAATCCTTCATACAAGGGAAGCGGAAAACTAAAAGACAAGAGTGCCATCATAACCGGAGGGGACAGCGGGATTGGAAGAGCTGTCGCGATTGGATTTGCAAAGGAAGGAGCAAATGTAGTCATTGCCTACCTTTATGAACAGGAAGATGCAAATGCCACGAAGGAGAAAGTGGAGCAATACGGGGTAAAGTGCCTGACAGTCCCTGGCGATTTGCGGAATGAAAACACTTCCCAGGAGTTAATTGAGGAGACCATCGAACACTTTGGCAAGCTTGATATTCTAGTAATGAATCAAGCTGTTCAATACCCTCAAGTTTCAATCATGGATATTACAAAGGAACAGCTTGAAACAACCTTTCAAACGAATGTCTTTCCGATGTTTTATATGGTGAAAGCTGCACTGCCGCATCTCAAACGGGGAAGCTCTATTATCAGCACAACTTCAGTCACTGCTTACAAAGGGAATGCTTTGCTCCTGGATTATTCTTCAACAAAGGGAGCTCTTGTGACGTTTACCCGTTCCCTGTCTTCCCAGCTAGTGGATAAAGGAATAAGGGTTAACGCTGTTGCACCAGGTCCTATATGGACCCCGTTAATAGTGTCGAGTTATCAGGCTCCGTATGTGAGCCAATTTGGCAGGGACACCCCTATGAAAAGACCCGGTCAGCCGTTTGAACTCGCTCCAACTTATATTTATCTTGCTTCAGATGACTCAGCATATGTGACAGGGCAGGTTTTGCATGTAAACGGGGGGACAATAACAGATTCTTAATGCTGGGAGAGAAGGGAAACCTTCACTCCTTTTTTATTTATTCTCTTTTCTTAAACTTTGTTGTTTTCTCGTCTAAATAAAGGATTTCTGAACAAGTATACATTTGCGAATTTTAAGAAAAGATGCCACGAAGCCTATCTTCATGCGTGTTTTAAACCAATACGAATAGCAGCAATCTATGTGAATCCAGCTTTTATTTATTCAGATTAGGACAAATTTTTATTTTTTTGAGGCAGAAAAAGGAGGAAAAAACTAGATTTATGGAGAAATATATCATTCGTTATCCTATTAATACCAATAAAATAGGACTTTAGATCCTAACGGTATTTTCGTAGACTGTCGATAGTAAAAGTGAGTTTTTAATATTGAGAGGAGTTACAGCATGAAGACAAGCATAAGAAAGGGATTATTGATAGCAGGACTGCTTATTGTTATGGTCTTCGGATCCTTTTCCCCAGGAACCACCTCGGCGAATGCTGCTGCCGGACAAGGTATTGTGAAAGCGACTGTGTTAAATGTAAGATCTTCAGCTTCTTTGAAAGCAAGCATCATAACGCAGGTGAAAAAGAACCAGACTGTCACTGTTCTCGATCAAAAGTCAGGCTGGGCGAAGATTCAATCTGGAAATAAAACAGGCTGGGTAAATGCTTCTTATTTATCCATTAAACAGGTCACAGCGGCTGCTTTAAAAACAGCTAAAGTGAATGCTTCCTCTTTGAATGTTCGTTCCACCCCAAGCACATCAGGCAAAGTCGTAATGTCTTTGAAAAAAAATGCGGTTGTAACCATTGTGAAAACGCAAAACGGATGGTCTCAAGTGTCAGCAAGCGATAAAACAGGCTGGGTAAATGCTAAATATCTTACTTCCGCTGCAGTTTCTCAGTTACCGCCGCCGGCACCAGCAGCGACTGTGCAAAAAAAGGTCACTGCAACAACGTTAAATCTTCGTGCAACAGCTTCGGCAAGCGGAAAAGTGCTTACTGCACTGAAAAAAAATGAAATTGTCTCCGTATTGAAAACACAGGGGACCTGGTCCAATGTGAAAAACAGCAAGGGACTAACCGGGTGGGCAGCATCGCAATACCTGGGCAGTGCTTCTGTTCCATCAGTGCCTTCAACAGGCACATCAGCTGGATCTGGAAATACAGGTACTGCTGTACCAGCCTCAGTAATATTAAAGACGGACTCTAATATTCGTTCAGGCCCTGGGACAGCTTCACCTGTAATCAGTACACTGATGGCAGGTACAACTCTGCAAACTTATGGGTCAAGCAGTGATTGGTTTAAAGTGAAATTGCCTGATGGGAAATATGGCTGGATTGCAAGCTGGCTCGTTTCAAGCGGCGGCACTGCACCATTGCCAGGCACACCGGCTCCTGCACCAAGCGGGGTGCTTGCCGGAAAAACAATAGTCATTGATGCTGGACACGGAGGATATGACACAGGGACAAGAGGCAGATATACATATGAAAAGTCTCTAACACTGATAACCTCTCAACTAGTAGTAAAAAAGCTCCAAAATGAAGGGGCAAATGTCATCTATACCCGTAATTCAGATACCTATCCTACTTTAAGCGAAAGAGCTGCACTAAGCAACAAGAGCAAAGCCGGTGCATTTATTAGTATTCACTATGATTCCGGCGGTCCAGCAGCAACTGGAATTTCAACATTTTACTACACCTTCGCAAAAGACAGCCTTCTGGCATCAAAGGTGCATCAGAGCGTACTTTCAGCTGTGAAGCTTCCAGACAGGAAAGTAAGCTACAAAAACCTGCAAGTATTAAGAGATAATAGATATCCATCTATTTTAATTGAACTCGGATTTCTTTCGAATGCGCTGGAAGAAAGGCTAATTACAACGGCCGACTATCAGGATAAAGCTTCAAATGGTATTGTTCAGGGATTAAAAGCGTATTTTAATAGATAACAAAAAGGAGCTGTTCCAAACAGCTCCTTTTTTTCTTAAATTTATTTTAGCTACGATTTTTCCTTTAACATGTCTTTCAGAAAAACGCTGCAAGGCTTCAGGGACCTCGGCAAGAGAAACGGTTTCCGCAACCGCAACCATCGGACGAAGCTTGTTTTGTTTTACAAGCTCGAGCATTTTATCTCCAATTTTTCCTAAATCACTTTGTGCTTCTTTATCTTCTGCAGTGTGAGCTGGTGCTAAAGCAATTTCTTGATAGGAAACAACCTTCGTACAGGAAGGGATTTTTGTAAAATCAGGTGTACCGGCAATATATGCGATGTGTCCCATAAAGGCAAGCATCTCAAGAGAATCTGTAGCATTTTGTCTGCTGACAGTATCTAAAACAGCATCCACTCCGCGTCCGTTTGTTAAACGCATGACTTCCTCTTTTACGTTTTGTTCATGATAATCAATAACGTGATCGGCACCAAGTGATTTGACATACTCATGATTGTTTCTTTTGGCTGTTTTCGCAGAGAATGTTGCTGTTCGTAAATGCTTTCATCACGCATTGTAACTTGCTTCAGGGCATCTTTTCTTAAAGTTCCTGCCAAATCAAGGGTCCTGCAGCTGAAATTTAGAGTGAGAAGCATCTTTTTCGGAGCATAGCTCAAATATGCCATCCTTACTTTTTTAATAGTACGGAGAAATCATGAGATAAACGATGACTCCAGTTAAACTTACATATAGCCAAAGCGGCATTGTCCAGCGGGCAATGCGTTTATGCTTAGCAACCTGCATATTCAAGCCTCTTGAAAGGGTGATTAATGCAAGCGGAACAATCGCTGCTGAAAGAACAATATGAGTAATCAGGATAAAATAATAAATCGGTACGGAAATTCCAGAACCGCCATAATGAGTGTTTGGTGCCATGGCATGATATGTTACATAGGAAATGAGAAACAGGGCGGTTGTTGTAAATGCTGCAAATATGTAGCCTCTATGACGTTTAATATTCTTTTGAGCGAGTATGGAATAAAGCGCTGCAAGTAAAAAGATAAAGGTAAAACTGTTCATAATGGCATTAAAAAACGGCAAAAAGGTTAAATCCATGTTATTCAGCCCATGATTTTTAGGCATAAAATAGAGGACTGCCACGATCAAGTTGATCAGGACGGTTAATATCACAATAATAGGGGTGTAATTTCTTTGCTTCATAGTATGCTCCTTTATTTTCAATAAACTGTAGTAAACGAAATTCTTCTTAAATCTTATTATAAATTTTCCTGGACAAACAGTAAAATCAGGAAGTTTCACAGAAGTTTTGAATTTGAAGCAGAAATTTTTCTTTTCGAGCGTAACAGTGTTATGTTACATTATTGGATAGAGAGGTGAAGTTTCGATGGAAGAGGATTTAATCTCAAAGAAAGACCTGCTGGAATCAACTGGAATTTCGTATGGCCAGCTATACAGATGGAAGCGAAAAGAGCTCATTCCAGAGGACTGGTTTATAAGAAAATCAACTTTTACGGGCCAGGAAACTTTTTTCCCGAAAGAGCAAATGTTATCACGGGTTAATAAAATTCAAAGCTTAAAAGATGATTTATCACTTGATTCTATTGCCGATTTATTATCTCCAAGCCCTTCAGAAATAATATTAACCAAGAGTGAACTGATTAACAGAAAACTCATATCAGAAACCGCGCTGGCAGTTTTTGCAGAATGCCTTGTACCAATGGACTCTTATTCGTTTGATGATATTTTCAAACTCTTTTTACTTGATAAAGGTTTGCAAACGGGGGACATCACTGTAGAGGATGGAAAGAGCATTCTGAAGGTGATGGATCAGCATGATAAAGAAAGCAGCAGGCAGATCCTCGACATCGTTTTACTTCGGAAAATGGGAGTGACCTTCTGTATGCTCGTTTCCTCAAATAGCACCTTATATCACGAATCAGATGCAAAGCAATGTTTCAGGATGAACCTAACCCAATGTATTGAAGAATTAAAGGGAAGACTTTTTTAGGAGGAACCAAGGATGAAGAGCATGGAAAAATACGATTTAAAAATTTCAGGAAATATGCAAGTTGCAGGCGGAAGCTTTAAAGATGTCCTCATTAGCGGTGTTGGCATACTGACAACTGATGTGGAATGTGACTTTTTTAAAATCAGCGGAAGTGCTGAAACGAAAGGCAATGTTCTTTCGAAAAGAGGAAAAGTGAGCGGTAAAACGGATATAGAAGGCAATTTAATTTCAGAAGAGTTTGAAGTGTTTGGGAAAATGAATGTGAATGGAAGCGGACAAATAAAAGAAATGAAAGTTGAAGGTACCTCCGCCTTTAAGGGCAGTCTTTCCACAGAAAAATTAAATGTGAAAGGTTCGATAGAAGTTGGCAAGGATTGCAATGCAGAGGAATTCAAATCACGAGGCAACTTCCAAATTGGCGGGCTTTTGAATGCAGAGAATATTGATATGCAGCTTCATTGGCGAAGCAAGGCAAAAGAAATCGGCGGGGAAACGATTGTCGTAAAAAGAGGACGCGGTTCTTCTCTGAAAAAAATTCTAAAAGCACTATTTCTTCCCGCTGAATTTCTGGAAGGAACGCTCACTGCTGACACAATCGAGGGAGATACCATTCATCTGGAGTATACAAAAGCAAAAGTTGTAAGAGGGCAGAAAGTATATATTGGAACAGGCTGTGAAATTGAGCTTGTGGAATACACAGATCATTTTGAAGAAAGCGCTGATGCCATTGTCAGGGAAACAAGAAAACAAGCAGAATAATGAGAAGTTGCTATAACAATGTTTTTGTTTAGGAGATGAGGATGTTATCATTCAGGTATATTCACCCTAAAAAAGGAATCTTATAGAAGGTATTCAAATAGAACGAAGAAGGATGTGTCATCAGTTTATGCCTAGAACACAGGCTAATATGGGATTTGTTGTCGCTGGATTGCTTCTTGGAATCCTGATGGCTTCTATGGATAATACCATTGTTGTAACCGCTATGGGTACAATTGTCGGTGACCTTGGAGGCCTTGAGAATTTTGTTTGGGTCGTCTCTGCTTATATGGTAGCTGAAATGGCAGGCATGCCGATTTTCGGAAAGCTGTCCGATATGTATGGGAGAAAGCGATTTTTTATTTTTGGATTAATTTTATTTATGATTGGTTCTGCCTTATGCGGAACAGCCCACAGCATTCTGGAATTAAGTATTTACAGAGCTATTCAGGGAATTGGCGGCGGTGCACTCGTTCCAATTGCATTTACCATTGTATTTGATATTTTCCCGCCAGAAAAAAGAGGGAAAATGGGAGGCCTGTTTGGAGCGGTTTTTGGCTTATCCAGCATTTTTGGACCTCTTCTTGGTGCGTATATTACAGACAATATCAGCTGGCATTGGGTATTTTATATTAATCTTCCTCTTGGAATTATTTCACTTATTTTTGTTATGATGTTTTATAAAGAATCGAAAATTCACCAAAAACAGCGCATTGACTGGTGGGGCGCTACAACCCTAATCGGAGCGGTTGTGTGTCTCATGTTTGCTCTGGAGCTTGGCGGTGAAAAGTACGCATGGAATTCAAGCGTTATTCTCAGTCTGTTTGGGGGATTTGTTCTCTTATTTTTGATTTTTCTATATGCAGAAACGAAGGCTTCCGATCCGATTATATCTTTTAAAATGTTTAAAAACAGGCTATTTGCAGGCAGTACAATTGTTGGTTTGTTTTACGGAGCAGCTTTCATGTCGGCAACGGTTTATATTCCGATTTTCATTCAAGGAGTATACGGAGGGACTGCGACCAATTCAGGCCTCATTCTTCTGCCGATGATGCTAGGATCTGTTGTTACGGCACAGATAGGCGGATTCCTTTCTGCAAAAATGAGCTACAGAAACATCATGTTTTTTTCGGGAATTATTTTATTAGCAGGCTTCCTGCTGCTTACTACTCTCACACCAGAAACAAGCAGGGTATTATTAACCTTTTATATGATCATTGTCGGATGCGGTGTGGGATTTTCCTTCTCGGTTCTCGGAATGGCAGCCATTCATGGATTCGAAATGTACCAGAGGGGATCTGCCTCATCAACGAGCAACTTTATTCGTTCACTCGGCATGACTGTAGGAATTACCATGTTCGGTACCATTCAGAAAAATGACTTTGCTGCTCAGCTGAAAGAAGCTTTTAAAGGAATGGGCGGAATGGCAGGACAGCATGGAGGAGATGCGAGACAAATACTGTCAGCAGGCGTCCGGGAAAAACTGCCTCCTCAAATTTTAAATCCGATTATTGATGGTCTTTCAAATTCAATCGTTCATACATTCATGTGGGCTCTTTTGCCTGCCGGACTTGCGTTTTTATTTGTTTTCTTAATGGGAAAAGAGCGGTTGGTTATTAAGAAAGAAAAAGTGACAGAAACAGCTTAAAAAAATGAAAGAAGGCAGCCTCAGTATTTACCTGCGGCTGTCTTTTTTTATTGTTAAGGAAATTATAAAATTTTCACCTTGTTGATAACTTTCAACAAGTGTATTGAAATCCAGCTCCAGCGCCCAGCCCCTCGAGGTCGCTTCGGTCCTGTCAATGAAGTCAAAGAACGACTTCACAGCCAGGCCCTCCAGCGCTTGTCGGGGCTAACCAGGGCGCCTGCGCCTTTTGTTTTGGATTCATGATTCAGATAAGACGGCAATTTATAGAAAAATAAATGATATTTGTCATGTCAATCTGATGATAAATGCTACTGATACTGCGTTGGTCCGGTGAGTATGATGAAAGTAGAAAATCTGGAGGTGGAAGCGTTGAATGCAGTGGAGCTAAAAAACGTATCCAAAACATTTAAGCAATACAGTGCTGTGCGGAATGTATCTTTTTCCATCAAGCAGGGAGAAGTTGTATCTATTCTTGGACCGAACGGAGCTGGAAAAACAACGACGATATTGATGATGCTAGGGCTGCTGGACAGTTCAGAAGGAGAGGTTGCTCTCTTCGGCAAGCACCCGAAAGAACAGAGTATTAAAAAACGAATCGGAGCGATGCTTCAGGAAGTAAGTGTTCTTGATGGCTTAACAGTAGAAGAAGTAATCGATTTGTTTCGCAGTTATTATCCGGAGCCCTTATCTAAAAAGGAATTGTTAGAGCTTTCCATGCTAGAAAAAGAAACGAAGAGAAAGACTGATAAACTGTCAGGGGGCCAAAAGAGAAGGCTTAATTTTGCACTGGCTATGGCAGGAGATCCGGATTTGCTGTTTTTGGATGAACCGACTGTAGGGATGGATACCACATCAAGGCGGGTATTTTGGGAGAAGATTAAGAGGCTTTCAACAGAAGGCAAGACGGTTATTTTTACTACTCACTATTTGCAGGAAGCGGACGATATGTCAGACCGGATCATCTTATTTAAAAAAGGAAGCATTGCTGCAGAAGGGACCCCGGCAGAAATCAAATCTTTGCTTTCGAAAAAATCAGTTTCCTTTATTTCAGATGATAAAAAAGCTGCAGTAAGTCTAAGGGCATTGCCATTTACAACAGCAGTTTACAAGAAAGGGGATCGTTATTATGCTGAAACCGAAGATACGGATGGGGTTCTGGATTTTATCTTTAAACACGGCATTAAAGCAAAGGAAATTATGATTGATCATGGAAGGCTGGAAGAAGCATTTGAGCAGCTTTTAAATGAGAATGAAAGAGGGATAGAAAATGAACGCATTTCTAATGCAATGCAAGGCTGAAATTAAGAGGCTGTTAAGAAACCGGTATTATGTTGGTTCCTCATTGCTGATGCCTATCCTGTTTTATACAATTTTTACTAGAGTCGTAAATACAGATGCGCCAAATATGAAAGAATGGCAGGCTCACTACCTGATGTCCATGGCCGCATTCAGCGTTATGGGATCAGGGATTATGACACTGGGTATCAGAACAGTTCAAGAGCGTACGCAAGGCTGGTCATTATTTATGCTTGTTACACCGCTCCCTGGCAGTCTTTACTTTCTAGCGAAGATGGTTGCTCAATCTGTCATTCATGCTTTATCCATTACCGTCATTTTTTGTGCCGGCGCTCTAATCAATGGGGTAACAATGCCGGTGCATATCTGGCTGCTGAGCGGTCTCTGGATCTTGTTTGCATCCTTTACCTTTATGGCATTGGGTACACTGATCGGAACAATGAAAAGGGTCGATACGGCGATCGGGGTCAGCAATTTGCTTTATATGGGAATGGCAGTTACAGGCGGATTGTGGATGCCGTTTGATATTCTTCCTTCCTTGATGCAGCAAATTGGCAGGTGGCTTCCATCTTATAGCTTCGCAAACGGGGCATGGCAGTTGGCTGCGCAAAAATACCCTGACCTATCCAATCTTTTCCTTCTTGCCGCATATGCCGTTTTATTTGTGATACTATCAAGCTATATCAGAAAAAAACAGGAAGCGGCGTGAGTTAAATAAATGGGGAGCAGCAAAAAGAGGTTTGCAGTTTTTCCAGCAAAATACGGCAGTATGCCATATATCTTCTTAATTTATCTTGTTATGCCTATCTATTCCATGACCTCCTTTAAAGGAATAAAAGCTATCATTGGGTTTGGATTGATCGCCTTGTTTATGGTCACTTACAGACAGCTATACTCATCTTCAGGAAAAAAGAGTTTTACATGGTGGTTTTTCCTGCAGCTGGCCATTGTAATGGTCCTTGGTATGGTTTACACCCCTTACAATGCTTTTTTGGGATTTTTCTCTTCTTTTTTTGCGGGCTGGTATAAGAAGAAGAGGGAGTTCAGCTGGGCAATAGCTGGCCTAGTTACAGTCGTGCTTGTTCCATTGGGGTTTCATTTTTTTGAGCTGCTCCCCCAGGATTTTGCTTTCTTCCTTCCATTTATATGCGTCATGATCGTCATGCCGTTTGGCACCCGATCAATAAACCGGAAAATCGATTTAGAAAAACAGCTGGATCAGGCAAACGAAAAAATCAGTGAGCTGGTGAAAAGGGAAGAACGAATGAGGATTGCACGCGATCTGCATGATACGCTTGGTCATACACTTTCACTTATAACGTTGAAAAGCCAGCTCGTATCAAAGCTTGCAGTGAAAAACCCGGAGCATGCTATTAAGGAAGCAAAGGAAATTGAAACGGCCTCCCGTTCGGCTTTAAAGCAAGTGAGGGAGCTTGTTTCTGATTTAAGAGTCTATACCATTTCAGAAGAACTGATTCAGGTTGAAAAAATTCTTAAAGCTGCAGGGATCCAATTTTCATGCCGAAATAAATGTGACGTAAAAAATGTGACGACTTTAGCTCAAAATATGATCAGTTTGTGCTTGCGCGAAGCAGTGACAAATATAGTGAAGCACAGTCAGGCTACCCAATGCGAAGTGAGGATTGCGGACGGAAAAGGCGGTGTAACGATGGAAATATGGGATGACGGTATCGGCTTTGATATAGAAAAGCAGCAAGGAAATGGATTAAAGGGATTGAAGGAAAGGCTGGCATTGGTTAACGGAAGCCTTTCTTTTAATGGGAAAAGCGGTTCAGAACTGACTATAAATGTTCCCGCCGTATTGACGCCGGGTAAGGAAGCTGTCCAATTATGATACGTGTTATCATTGCAGAAGACCAAACGCTGCTAAGAGGGGCACTTGGGGTATTATTAGGACTCGAAGAAGACATTGAAATAGCGGGGCAGGCGGCTGACGGTAAAGAAGCCCTTGCGCTGATCAGCAAGCTTCAGCCTGATGTATGCCTGCTGGATATTGAAATGCCGGAAAAGACAGGACTTGAAGTTGCTGAACAATTAAGAGATGCAAATTCAGCCTGCAAGGTCATTATTCTGACAACCTTTGCGCGGCCTGGCTATTTCGAACGCTCAGTCAATGCTGGTGTATCCGGCTATTTATTAAAGGACGGTCCTAGTGAAGAATTGGCCGAAGCGATTCGTAATGTGATGAAAGGGAAACGGCAAATTGCTCCTGAATTGATCTTTGGAGCTCTGGAAAAAACCAATCCTCTGACAGACCGCGAAAAAGAAATTATCCGGCTCGTTGCCGATGGGAAGAGCATTAAAGAAATTTCTTCTACATTGTTTTTATCATCTGGAACGATCCGGAACTATTTATCCGAGATATTTGCCAAGCTGCAGGCGAAAAACAGGATCGATGCCGTTAGAATAGCAGAAGAAAAAGGCTGGATGTAAAAAAAACCGCTTCGCTTTTACAGCGAGGCGGTTTTCATTTGGATTGAAACTAACTCCCTTTAATAATTTCAGCCTCAAGAGCAATTTCAACATTTCCTTTTACTGCTCTAGTAATCATGCAGGAGTCCTCAGCTTTTTCAGCAAGCTTCCTTGCAAGAAATTCATCTTTCTCTGATGCAGAATTTTTCAGGATAATTCTCGGACGATGAATGATCGTTTTGTAAGTAATGACTCCGTTCACCACTTCAACAATACCTTCTGATTCCATCGTCAAATCTTCCTTGTCCAGTTTACTTCGCTCCATCATTGCCGCAAGAGTAATGATATAACAGGTAGCGGCTGCTCCAAGAAGCATTTCATCAGGATTTGTTCCAACACCGGGACCGTCCATTACTTTAGGAATGGAGATTTCGGTTTTAAGGCTGCCTGCTTCTATTTTACCAGTGCCATTCCGCAAGCCTGGCCACTGGGCTTTTAAGTGAAAGTGATGTTCAGCCATATCGGATGCCTCCTTCTATGATTCCTATAGAGTAGCAGAAAAAGGGGTGATGTTCCATAAGGGTGCTTACTAAGTTGTTTAGAGGAAATGCAAAAATCAAAATTTGATTAGGAATAGAAGAGATACATTCGCTTGATAAATAATAAATA
Source organism: Chryseobacillus diguaensis (assembly GCF_049220665.1). Taxonomy (NCBI): domain Bacteria; kingdom Bacillati; phylum Bacillota; class Bacilli; order Caryophanales; family Bacillaceae; genus Chryseobacillus; species Chryseobacillus diguaensis. Next base: position 81,659 of record NZ_JBMKNV010000005.1, on the reverse strand, counting down.
AAGCAATTTCAGCGGGGAAATTGGAATTATTAAGATTTGTCATTCGGCATTGGCAATGACATCTTTAAAAGAGAAGTAATTCCTACAGCAAAATGGAGGTTAAATATGATAGAAAAAGAAAGAAAAGTACCCCGCTCAATACTAAAATTAGAAGCACTAATACAAAGGCTTCCACAAGGACACCCAAAGAGTTTGATTATAATGGAAGAGCTTGCAAAAAGAAAAGCAGGATTTAGCGGAGAAAAATCCCTGGACTACTACTTTTCTTTTTTTGAAGGCAAAGAAGTTTCCATTTTTCATGACCTTCGGTTAAAGGATGAATCCCGATATTTCCAGATAGATACTTTATTTCTCACTAGACACTATGCTTTAATCATTGAAGTAAAAAATTTGGCCGGAACTCTCTACTTTGACCCGGTTTTTAATCAACTTATCCGAACTATTGAAGAGAAAGAGACAGCTTTTCCGGATCCATTAATCCAAGTTAATCGTCAAGAACATCAGCTGAAAAACTGGCTGCTGAAAAATAAGCTTCCTTTCATCCCGATTGAGTCCATCATTGTCATAACCAATTCTCAGAGCATTATCCGCACATCTCCTAATAACAAAAACCTTAGCAAAAAAATTATCCGCAGTGAAAACCTGTTAACTAAAATTCAGCATATCGAGGAATCCGTAAAGGCAGTTTAATTGATGAAAAAGAATGGAAAAGATTGATCCGATTATTAAAGAAGCAGCACGTTGACCTAAATGAAGACCTATTAGAGCGCTATAAAATAAGAAAGGATGAAATCATTCGAGGGGCAATCTGTCCTAAATGCAGGTTTATTTTAAAGTGGCAGAGCGGCAGCTGGTTTTGTGCTAAGTGCAGGGAATATTCAAAGGAAAATCATATTCAGGCCTTAAGGGATTATGCCTTGCTCATTTCCACGCAAATTTCAAATAGAGAGCTAAGGGATTACTTATACATTTCATCTCCCTCCGCAGCTAAAAGGCTTTTGATCGGAATGAAAATCCCCTTTTCTGGTGCCAACAAGACGAGAGTCTATTATTTAAATTTTGAGGAGTTCTAGAGAATTGAGAAGAAAATAAAATCCTCATTAAGAGGGGATCCGCCGATAAAACAGCTATCTGCGCTGATATTCGGCCCGATCCGCTGATAAAAAGCCGATTGGCGCTGATAAAAGCGGAAAGTCCGCCGATACGGGGGAGCAGATCATCATCGGTGGACCCTCCTCCTGCCTGTAAAATACAAAATAACGGGAAAGCTGCAGGCATATTGTAAAAAAACCTTTAATAAGGAAGAAAAATCGATAACAAGAGGGGATCCGCCGATAAAACAGCTATCTGCGCTGATATTCGGCCCGGATCCGCTGATAAAAAGCCGATTAGCGCTGATAAAAGCGGAAAGTCCGCTGATACGAGGGCAAATTACAAGCAGGGAGTTAGCCCCGCTGATAAATTGGCTGCCCTCCTTCTGCTTAAGCAATAAGAGAGTATCAAAATTAATTATTTTTCTTCTCATTCTCATAGCGCCCTGCTTTTTTGGCTGCCTCTTTTAAAAGTACTTCTATCTGAGCGTTAACGCTTCTGAGTTCATCATTTGCCCATTTCTCCAGAATCTCGTATAGCTTAGGATCTATCCGCAATGGGAAATTTTTCCGTTTTATTTTATCACAATCCTAGTAAATGCTGCCTGAATTGATAATCGGCTGTGTTCCTTTTTCAGAGACTAGCGCAACCATCAGGTTATTGACCATTTGTGCTTTTTTCTCCTCGTCCAGCTCCACAACGCCTTCCTCAGCAAGCTGATGAATGGCTGATTTAACAAGCCCAACTGCGCCATCGACGATTACCTTTCTTGCAGATAGGACGGCTGATGCCTGCTGGCGCTGGAGCATGGCGGCTGCGATTTCGGAGGAATAGGCAAGATGCATTATTCTTGCTTCTATTATTTCTACGCCGGAAACTCTCAGCCGGTGCTGAAGATCAATGGCAAGTTGATCCGCAACCTCATCGCTGTTTTTTCTTAAGCTCATTGAATCATCTTCTTGAAAATTGTCGTAGGGATATTGGGTAGCGATATGCCTGATTCCTGTTTCGCTCTGCAGCTTAACGAATTCCTCATAATCGGCTACGTCAAACATCGCTTTTGCAGAATCAAGTACACGGTACTCGATGACTGCTGCAATTTCAATTGGATTTCCTTCGAGATCATTCACTTTAAGCTTATCACTATTAAAGTTCACCACACGAAGCGATACAGTATTTTTGTTTGTAAGAGGGATGCTTACCCAAAAGCCAGGCTCCCTTATAACACCAATATAAGTACCGAAGAAAGTCAATACTTTGGCATCGTTTGGCTGCACAATGGAAAGACCAGAAAGACCTAGAGCAGCAGCAATGAGAAGAACAATGCCACCTGCCAGAAGACTGCCATTTGAGCTCCCTCCTCCAGTTAAAATAAGAGGAAACCCGATACCGGCAAGCACTAAGATTGCTAAAATGCCGATAAAGCCATTTATCTTCCAAGCCTGTTTTTCTTTCATCACAAATCCTCCTGTATTTTCCATAATTTATATAAATATGATATCACTTCAATATCATATTATCTGCTAAAAAATCCTAATAAAAAAACCCGCTGTACAAACAGCAGGCCAATTACTCAGCAGTATTTTCCTCGGAAATAATTTCATCAAACTTTTCGAACATTTCAAGCATGTACGTCATTTCTGCAAGAGTAAAGTGAGCAATATATTTGCTCATCACTTCTTTATAGGTTATTTTCATTTCTTTGAGCAGCCTGCAGCCTTCTGATGTCAGCTCCATCATCACCACTCTGCGGTCTTCTTTTGACTGGTAGCGTTTCACTACATTCCGTTCAATCAGCCTATCCATAATGACCGTTATTGCACTTGGCTTCACATTCATAAAGTCCGCGACTTGTGTGACCCTGGTTGCACCTTCCTTATGCAAAGCCATCATAATGTTGAATTGAGGCAAAGTAATGCCATAAGGGGCCATCTTCTGCTGAATAACAGGCTTCAGCTTTTTGCGGATCGAGGAGATGACCATTTGTAAATTTTCCATGAACTCCATTTCGTCTTGAATCACGCGTATTCTTCCTCTCTAAACCATTTTAATGTTCGTGTCAGTTACAATGTAAAATAGATCCTCTTCTTTCATTGTTAAGGAAGTTACCTCTATTTAAATGTTTGTGTAGTTCATGTTTTGACTTATCGTTTTTGAACCGATCCTTATTACCTATTCCATTGTAACTTATTATTTGATAATTTCACGATTAAATTAAAAAGAACTATTTAGCAGATTATTCTGAAAGAAAGCTGGCAAATTTTTAATAAAAAAATAATATTTAATGGTTGAAAAAAATACTTATATAGGTTAATATTTAACTTGTTTAAATAATAAATATAGAGGGGGAGAAGCAAAAGAGAGGTGTTTATCAGGAGTATCAGCATGTAAACCTTAATCTATCACTCAACCAGAGTGATAATTATTTTTGCTCTCGTTTTCTTTATATAAAGTGTTAGCTAAAATAATCAATCCGTTAATAATGAAGGGAGATTTATTAAGATGAGTAGAGGACGTTTAATTATTTCGAACATTATAGGAGTGGTGGTTATTCTTGCGATTGTAGCAGGAGGAGCTTACTTCTACTATCAAAACCAGACTTACCTGAAAACCGATGAAGCACACGTTGCTGGAGACATGATGCAAATTGCAACACCTGCAGCTGGTAAAATCACTCAGTGGAATGTAAAAGAAGGCGACGCAGTTAAAGCTGATCAAGAAATCGGTAAAATTTCTGATGGGAAAACAGAAACTCCGATTAAAGCAACTAAAGCCGGCACAATTGTTAAAAACAGTGTGAACCAGGATCAAATGGTTCAAGCAGGACAGGTTCTTGCTCAAACAATCGATATGAACAATCTATACGTAACAGCTAACATTAAAGAAAACGACATTAAAGATATCGAAAATGGCGACAAAGTTGACATTACTGTTGATGGTGACAGCAAAACAACATTTGAAGGCAATATTGATGAAATCGGATATGCGACAACATCTGTATTCTCTTTGATGCCTCAGCAAAATACTAGCGGTAACTATACAAAGGTAACTCAAAAAGTACCGGTTAAAATTTCAATTAAAAACCCGTCTGATAAAGTTTTGCCTGGTATGAATGCGGAAATCAGCATTACAAAATAATCCAGGTATTCAATGGTAATTATAGAAAGGAGGTTTCTGGATGGCTTCAGATGTACAAAATAATGGCGTGAGACAGCATATTCCTCTTTTGGTTATCTTAATGCTTGGTCTTTTCCTCGCTATTTTGAACCAGACTCTTTTAAATGTAGCAATGCCGCATTTAATGAACGAATTCGGGGTAACTGCAACAACCATTCAATGGCTCTCTACAGGCTTCCTGCTTGTAAACGGGATGCTGATTCCTTTATCAGCTTTTCTGATTGAGCGATTTGGTGCAAAGGCTCTGTTTATCGTAGCGATGTCCTGCTTTACGCTGGGAACATTTATCTGCGGAGCAGCACCCAACTTTTCAACGATGCTGATTGGCCGCCTGATACAGGGTATAGGCGGTGGTGTCCTTCAGCCTCTTGTTATGACCATGATCCTATATATATTCCCTCCAGAAATTCGCGGGAAAGGTATGGGTATTTTCGGTCTTGCGATGATGTTTGCTCCAGCAGCAGGACCAACACTTTCTGGGTGGATCATCCAGAATTATAATTGGCGCTTAATGTTTTACGGAATGGTCCCCTTTGGAGTTGCTGTAATCATACTTGCCATTTTCACACTGAAAAATCTATTTGAACCTAAGAAAATCAAATTGGACATTTTCGGTACGATTGCTTCCTTTATTGGGGTAGGTTTCTTGCTATACGGTGTGAGTGAAGCGGGTAAAAACGGCTGGACAGATGCAGTAGTACTTTCAACAATTATCATTGGAACAGCAGCCATTATTATCTTTATCCTGCAGCAATTAAGATCCAGCAAACCAATGCTAGATTTCAGGGTATTTAAATATGATATGTTCTCACTGGCAAACGTCATCAGCTCGATTGTGACCTTTGCATTGTATACAGGTATGTTCCTGCTGCCGATTTACTTGCAGAATCTGCGCGGATTTACTCCGCTGGAATCCGGTTTGCTCATGCTTCCTGGTGCGCTTGTTATGCTTGTCATGTCGCCAATCTCAGGAATCCTGTTTGATAAACTGGGACCTAGACCTCTTGCGATTGTAGGTTTATTGATTACATTTATTACTACGTATGAATTTACAACCTTGACAGTAAGCAGCTCTTACGAATATATTTTGGTTTTATATATGGTTAGGACCTTTGGTATGTCACTATTGATGATGCCCGTTATGACAGCAGGTATGAATCAATTGCCTCGTCATTTAAATGGCCATGGAACAGCTATGTCCAACACCCTTCGTCAAGTTGTAGGGTCACTTGGAACGAGCTTGATTACAACAATCTATACAAACCGTACTTCTTTCCATTACGCCAATATGGCTAATCAGGCTGACTCTTCAGATCCTAACTTTATGCAGCAGTTTCAGCAGATGGTGCAAAGTATTTCCCAGTCTATGCATATACCGCTTGAACAAGCGAAAACACAGGCATTGGCGATGATCTCTGGCCAGGCTCAGCTGCAATCCAATGTCTTGGGGCTAGATGATGCCTTCTTCTGGGCTTCTGGTCTAATTATCCTGGGCTTTCTATTAAGCTTGTTCCTTCGTGATGTGCGAAAAGACAAAAATCATGCCATTAAGAAAGAATCCCGCAAAGAAGTACGCATGCTTCCAGCACCAAAATCTGCTGTTGAAAAGGCATAACACTAACGCTTATTGATAGGGGGAAAGGCACCATGAAAATTTATGTCGTTTATGATTCTGAGGGAGAGCATACGAAGTTTCTTGCTCAGTCCATTGCTGAAGGAGCTCAATCCGTTGAAGGAGCAGAGGTTTACATTGATCATGTAGATAATGCTGATATCCGCATACTGCCCGAAATGGACGCAATCATTTGGGGAGGACCAGGCCACTTTGGCACCATCAGCTCTGGATTAAAAGCCTGGATTGACCAGCTTGGCTATCTATGGGCTGAAGGTAAACTAGTTGATAAAGTCGGAGCTGTTTTCTGTACAACAGCTACTACACATGGCGGATTGGAAACAGCAATGCTGAACATGATTACGCCTATGCTTCATCAGGGCATGATTATTGTAGGGCTTCCTGGAAACATTCCTGAAAATGCCTTGTATGGCTCCTATTATGGAGTAGGTGTTACGTGCCCCGTTGACAGCAAAGAATTTATTTCTGAGAACGGATTGCAATTGGGCAGAGCGCTTGGTGCCCGTGTTTCAACAGTTACACAAAACCTCAAAAAGGCATAAGAGGGAGATGCTAAGATGCTGATTATTATAAGCTGTGCCATTATAGCAGTCGTTATAATAGCGGTCTTGGTTTCCATGAACATTCAATCTGCATCTGCCAGAAAATCGGCGGGTGCAGAAAAAGTGGAGAGCAAAGATTTGATAATGGACCCGGACCCAAGCCATGAAACTGCTCCGGCTGCCGAAGTGGAAAGAACTGAAGAAGCACCTCATTCCAGAATGGAGAAACGAAAGTCCCGTTCAAAAATCGATGATGATTCCTATCGTAATGCTCTTCAAAAAATAAAAAAAACAGAGACTGCTGCTGAGAAAGAACCTAAAGCAGGTGACGAATTTTATCGCAATGCATTAAAATCCATTAACGATAAAAAGGATCAATAAGAAAACCAGCCAAAATTGGCTGGTTTTTCTTTTAGGCTCTTTTCTTAAACTTTGTTGCTCATGACCCTATATTTAGGCCTCGAAAACCATTGGCAGAGCAAAAACTTTAAGAAAAGATGCCCCGATGCTAGTCTAAATGCGTGATAAAAGCATGTACGAAAAACAACAATCTCTTCGAAAACAGCCTTTCTTAAAATTTGTTGTTTTTCATCAAAAGTACTATGCTTATTTTAAGAAAAAATTTTTTCTGCGATGAAAAATGAATGATTTTTAGTACCAACTACTATCAGTTGGTGATATAATATAGAAAATCAATTTTTCTAATAAAAAAAAGATGGACCGAAAAATGATTGACGGATTTGAGCTGTCCAATGATAATATGAAATGATTGTATTCAATTTGACGTATGTGAAGGATGCTGAAAAATCAAAAGGAACCGTCAGTATATTAAAAAAGGAATGGTGGACTTGGTTTATTATTTTGCGGGCTATTTACTAAAATTTTTGCTGAGCCTTTTTGGCAGAATAAAAGTTTATGATAAACATAAATTACCGGTAGAAGAAGGGTATGTTTTGGCATGTACCCATTCAGGATGGGTGGATGTTTTATGGCTTGGTATTTCCATCTTGCCGATCAAGGTCAATTATATGGCCAAAAAAGAGCTATTCCAATCCGCGTTTACTAAATGGCTAATGGAACATCTGAATGCTTTTCCAGTCGATCGTGAAAATCCAGGACCAAGCTCTATTAAAAGGCCGCGAAAGCTTTTAAAGGATGGACAGGTTATCGGTATTTTTCCAAGCGGTACTAGAACCTCTGAAGAAGTTCCGCTGAAAAAGGGAGCTGTATCGATCGCAGTCAGCGCTGGTGCACCTCTAGTACCTGCTGCCTATGCTGGACCTGCAAATTTTAAAGAGCTGTTCTCAAGAAAAAAACCGCGTATTATATTTGGTGAACCTATAAGAATCAGAGAAGACGAACCGAAGAAAATGCAAGTGGAAATCATGATGGATGAGATGAATGAACAGTTTAAAAAGCTGCAGACTGAAATTAATGCCAAAAATTAAAAGCGCCCTCTGGGGTTGTTGGCAATATAATAGGAATTCCTAAAACCGATGTCGAATTATCATTCGATATCGGTTTTTTATTGAAGGTACTTTTTATGATGAGGCGCAAAGAAGATAATAGTAAGAATATTCACTCAGTTAGGGTGGTTTAAAATGGCCAAGATTTTACTTATCGGTCACGGCAGCTTTCCGGAAGGAGTCAAGTCCGCACTCAGCATGCTGATCGGTAAGACAGATAGCATTGAAGTTCTTGCGTTTTCAAAACTAGACGAGCTCTCACTTTTCGAAAAAAAATTAGAGGAAATTCTCAATCACCAGACTGGTCTGCTCATTTATGCCGATTTTACTGGCGGAGCACCGCAGCAAATCGCGGCCCGGAAAGTAAAAGAATTAAAATCGCATCATCACTCTTTAATTTCTGGAGCATCACTGCATACATTGCTTGAATTGTCCCTTTTGTTTTTATATGAAAAGTCTTCAGAGGTTTCAGCTGGGCTTGATAGGTTGATCAAATTGGAAGGATCCAATTGTCTTCTTATACTGCCTGATCAAAATGAGTAAGGCCACTTCAGTTTTTCAGCTTTGGCATGAAGGAGATGGGAAATTGGGAACAGAAGAAATCAAAAAATATGTGAAAGAACTGGACATGGATCGTGTCATTAGCCACAGCCTGTCATTTTTCCCTGCTGAGTGCAATGCTGCTGTCAGGAACGCCAATTTGCTGCTGGATCATGTGTTTTGGTTTCAGCAAAAATGGGATATGGAGCAGACAGCTATCCCCTATCGGATGGAAGTACTGAATTGGCAGCTTTCAGCAAATGGAGATGAAGAATGGACTTTCATGCTTAACCGGCATGAATACCTCTTTGATTTAATTATTGCCTATTATATCAGCAGAAATGATACTTATCTTATAAAATGGAAAGAACTTATTTTACATTGGATAGATCATAATCCTGTTTCTGATCAAGAGTCTTCAAAGGCTTGGAGAACAATTGATACAGGAATAAGATGTGCGAGCTGGGTAAAAGGGATGCTTCATCTCATTTCACTGAATTTCATCACATTCGAGGAAAGGGAAATCATATTATCCTCTTTGAGAGACCAGGTGCTTTCTCTTAAGGGAAGATATACGGCTAAATATACATTGAGCAATTGGGGAGTTCTTCAGACGACTGGGATGATCTCATATTTAATTTGGTTTGGAGAGGATGAGAAGGAGGCTGATCTTCTCACATGGGCTTTTCAAACACTTGAAGAACAGCTGAGACTTCAGATAATGGATGACGATATGCACTGGGAACAGTCTCCGCTGTATCATGTGCAAGGTTCTTATTTCCTGTATGCAAGTACAGCATTATCTAAAACAGCTCTCTTTAGATCACAAGCTGAATATGAAGAGAATTCTTTCAGGCATGTCCAGAGCCGTTCTTTATAGTTCACAGCCAAACCGGTGTCAGACCACACAATCTGACAGTGATGAAACAGATATAAGAGATGTGCTTGTGAAAGGGGCTGTATTATTTGAAGATAAAGAGCTGAAATGGGCAGGCTATCAAGCGGCAGATCTCCATTCCAGCTGTATGTTTGGCATAAGGGGAATAGAAGCGTACACTATGATTCAGAGCAGGGAACCAACTCCAAAGAATAGGGACTTTAACCATACAGGCAATATTTATATGCGCTCAGATTGGAGCAAGGATGCAGGTTTCTGCTTCATTCATAATGGCACATTAGGAAGCGGGCATGGTCATGCTGACTTGGGTCACTTTAGCTTGTCAGTTTATGGGGTTCCTTTTTTAGTTGATCCAGGCCGGTATACATACAAAGAGGACGATTATTTTCGTATCTATTTGAAAAGTGCTCCTGCCCATAATACGATAGTGATAGATGATGAGCCTTTTACTGCAGGCCTGAAATCATGGGAATACAGCAAAGCGGCGCTTCCCCTGCATAACTATTCTATTTTTAAAGACGGCATTTCTTACGTCGAAACGGCTTTTATGGCTAAAGACAGCCGCAATCGTCCGTATACTTGCATAAGAAAATTAGTCTATATTGAACCGTCCATCTGGGTCATAGCGGATCATTTGATTATGGAAGGCAGTCATCAGATGAAGAAATTTTTCCATTACGATGAGGGAGTGGGGTTACAATTAAACGGTCAATGGGCAGCAGCTCAAAAAAAGGGCGTTGAGCTGAACATGCTCCACTCGCCCTGCTGCAATTTGAAAATAAAAAGTGATTACCTATCCAAAAAGTATAATCAGCTGACAAACTCCATGACTGTTTTGTCACAACATGATTTTGTGGATGAGAGTGTAACCGTCACAATTGCAGCGGGCAGAAAGTTGGGAGAGCAAGGTATAGATGCTGAAAGAGCTGAAATTTATCAAATTGGCCAAGAGCATCCGCTAGATGAGCAGACAGTGTCCATTTATCAATTGACTCAAGACATGACGAAATGGATTGTCATTCTTTTTCACAATGAAAATTATAAGGAAAGCTACCTGTTTCTTGTGAACAAAATCATTCCTGTATACGGAAAAGCGATTGTTTTAAAGGAAATAGAAGGGATATGGGAAACCGTACGGCTGAAAACCTGATTCCAAAACTATGAAGGCAACCTGATGATTGGAGAGTAGCTATGAAATGTATAGTGGCTGTTACAGAGCGTCTAATTCTTAGGCAAATGACAAAAAGTGATTTTGATCATTTAAAGGAAATATTTTCTGATAAAGAAACAATGAAGTATTATCCTTCAACGAAAAATGATGAGGACACGAAAGAATGGATTTATTGGACAGAAGAGAATTATAGAAAATTTGATATTGGTCTTTGGATTGCGGAAGATAAGGAGACGGGAGAATTTTACGGGCAATGCGGTATTGTCCCGCAAAAAATTAAAGATAAAGTGGAAATGGAAATCGGCTATCTCTTTAAAAAAACTGTATGGGGCAGGGGATATGCAACAGAGGCTGCGCTGGCCTGCAGAGATCTGGGGATTTTGCACTTGGATTTCCCAAAAATTATATCTCTCATCGATCCACGAAATATTCCTTCCATTAAGGTAGCAGAGCGAATGGGAATGAAGTATGAAAAAAACATTTTCAGGTGGAATAAACACTTATCCATATACAGTATTGAAGGTCCGAGAGCATCTGAACTCCTGATGCTTCAAGAATAGGCAGCTGAATAAAGAAGCTTAAGAATAAGGAACGAAAAAAGCAAACGGTCTTCATAAAGTCGTTTGCTTTTTTATGCCCAGGATATAAAGGAATGGGAAGAAATTTAAGGGTTTAAAGTCGAAGAACCTCTATTATACCGGGGATTGTGCTCTAGGAAGTTTGAATATGGCACATTCTTAAGGGCACTTTTCCCATATGCTGCTGCTTTCAAATTTGCCGCTAACCAACCGGAAAGACTTAAGAAAAGATGCCGAGAAGTATTCAATGCGTATTCTGAATTTGCCAATTTTTTCTTAATCAATCCAGGTGTGTGACCATTTTTCTATTTCTCTCATAATAGGCTCTAATGCTCTCCCTTTTTCAGTTAAAGAATAGGCAATACGGACAGGTGTTTCCGGAAAAACCTCCCGATTAACTATTCCTTCCTGTTCTAATTCCTTAAACCGTTCTGAAAGAACTCTGCCGCTTATCGGCAATGCTGCCTCTATTTCGCAAAAACGATGCGGGCCGTTTAAAAGCTGATAAATAATCAGACTGGTCCATCTTTGGCTGATGATTTTCATTCCTTTTTCGACTTTCGTGCATAATGCAGGGCTGTTCATACGATTCACCTCACCTTTCAGTACATTATACCCTAAAGTTACTATTAATTAAATTGTTATCTAGTGTAAACAACATACTTGACGTAATAAATTTACTATTATAAACTTACTTACGTAAAGTAACTTTGTTTAAAAAATTGCTGTCGGCACTAAAAGTAATTTTCCTGTTACAGGCAGAAACTCACCCAGTTTTTACCCCGATTGAAACAAAGCATTCAGGGAAAGCTTTTAGTGGGCTTTAAGGCATCAGGAATTTTATAATTGTATGCCAAATATGCAGTTAAATTTTTGTAAGCAAAAAAAATGATGAAAAGGAAGGTAACCAATTATGGCAACAGTACTTTATATTACAGCACATCCGCATGATGAGACAACTTCATACAGCCTTGCAGTAGGCAGTGAGTTCGTTAAAGCATACAGAGAAGCAAATCCGAACGATGAGGTAGTACATATCGATCTTTACAGAACAAATATCCCTCATATCGATGCAGATGTATTCAGCGGCTGGGGCAAACTTCAAACCGGTTCAGAATTCAATCAGCTTTCCGATGTGGAAAGGGCTAAAGTAAGCCGTCTTGCAGAATTGACAGACCAATTTGTTGCAGCTGACAAATATGTATTTGTTACACCAATGTGGAACTTTTCTTTCCCTCCAGTAATGAAAGCATATATTGATTCTCTCTGTGTTGCAGGCAAAACATTCAAATATACAGAACAAGGCCCTGTTGGTTTGCTTCCTGATAAAAAAGCTCTTCATATCCAAGCGAGAGGCGGCATCTACTCAGAAGGCCCGGCAGCTCAAATGGAAATGGGCCATCGCTATATCAGCACAATCATGCAATTCTTCGGCATTAATGAATTTGAAGGATTGTTTGTGGAAGGCCACAATCAATTCCCTGACAAAGCAGAAGAAATCAAACAAGAAGCTATTTCCCGCGCTAAGGATCTTGCGGCTAAATTCTAATAACTTTTCAGCAAACTCCCGTCAATCGACGGGAGTTTTTTGTTAGGGCTCTTTTTAATTTGTCCTAAATTCCTTTTGAAAGACCACTGCTTTGGCAGGAACTTTTTAGAAAAGATGCCACGAAGCAAGCTAAATGCATGATAAAGACATTTACGAAAAGCAACAATCTATGCGAAAACAGCCTTTCTTAAACTTTGCTGTTAAATAAGTAAAATTAAAGTATAGGCATATCTGCAAATTTAAGAAAAGCTAATCTTTGTACGCGTTCTTTAAGCCATACGAATAGCAGCAATTTTTCCGAAAACAGTTTTGTCAATCAGAGAATTTTCCTAAATCTTAGCGAAAATTTCTTTATTATGTGCTTTAAAGTGTGATTTTAAGAGGACTAAAAGCCCTAAATAAACCTAAAATATTTTAAATTGACTTTTTTATGGGAGTTTGCTTTTCAAAAAAGGGGGAATATAACTAGCAGTTAGACAAAAAATATAAAAAAGGATAGGTGAATGGATATGGGATTTATTTTATTTTTAATCGTTGGCGGTATTATCGGCTGGCTTGCAGGACTTATTCTTGGTAAAGATGTACCAGGCGGTATCCTCGGAAATATCATTGCCGGAATTATCGGTGCGTGGATTGGCGGAGCAGCATTTGGAAGCTTTGGTCCATCGTTAGGCGGCATTGCCATTATTCCTGCCTTAATTGGAGCGATCATTTTCGTGTTCATTCTAAGCTTGATTTTACGTTCTATGAGAAGAACTTCAAGAAATCACTAAAACGAGGAGGTAACTTATTATGGGATTCATTTTATATTTAATTGTTGGCGGCATCATTGGGTGGCTGGCAGGACTTATTTTAGGAAAAGATGTACCAGGCGGGATTATTGGGAATGTTATTGCGGGAATTATCGGTGCATGGATTGGCGGAGCAGCATTTGGAAGCTTTGGTCCATCATTAGGCGGAATTGCGATTATCCCTGCCTTAATTGGAGCGATCATCTTTGTTTTCATCTTAAGTCTGATTTTACGTTCTATGAGAAAAGGAGCAAGAAGTCACTAAGTATTGGAGGTAAGTAATGATGGGATTTATTCTATACTTAATCGTTGGCGGCATTATCGGCTGGCTGGCAGGACTTATTCTTGGCAAAGATGTGCCGGGCGGATTTATCGGCAACATCATTGCAGGAATCATTGGTGCATGGATCGGCGGAGCAGCATTTGGAAGCTTTGGTCCATCCTTAGCAGGTATCGCTATTATTCCAGCTCTAATTGGAGCGATCATCTTTGTGTTCATCGTCAGCTTGATTATGAGATCGACAAGACGCAGAGCATAAATAAAATCCTCCTTTCCAACAGGAAAGGAGGATTTTTTTGTTGTTAAGGAAATTATAAAATTTTCACCTTGTTGATAACTTTCAACAAGTGTATTGAAATCCAGCTCCAGCGCCCAGCCCGATCTGAGGTCGCTTCGGTCCTGTCAATGAAGTCAAAGAACGACTTCACAGCCAGGCCCTCCAGCGCTTGTCGGGGCTAACCAGGGCGCCTGCGCCTTTTGTTCATCAGCCGTGAAGAGTACCCGTTTTACCTTTCTGGGCATAAACATAAGGCATCCAGGTTTTTCAGGGAGGCTGGTTTTATTGGTTTTTCAATACGTTGCGTTAGGAGATTCCTTAACAGTTGGAAGAGGCTCTTCTTTTCTCGCTCCTGCATTTGTTGCGAGATACGCTAGAATGTCTGAAAAGGCTTTGCAGGGTAAGGCAGCCATTTTCGTTTTTGCCCATTCAGGTTTTACTACAGAGGATGTATTAAATGAGCTGGATAATGAATGTATTAAAAAGAGGATAAAGGCAGCTGAAATAATAACCATTACTTCAGGCGGAAATGACCTAATTAACGCAACAAGGGACTTTCAAAAGCATCAGAATGAAAAGATTTTTATGAAGGCTCTAGAAACATGCCATCAAAATCTGGCTTCAATACTCCGTTTAATCAATGAAAAAAAAAATGGAGATACCTTTATTATACGGCTGTGCAATTTACATGATCCCTTTCCTGAAATCCCGCTTGCTGAAAAATGGGTAAAAAAATTCAATTCAGTTATACAAAGCTTTAACCTTGGACAGCATATCAGAATTGCAGATATTTATTCTGCATTTAAACACCATGAAGATCAATACTTGTCTTCTGACAGAGTCCATCCTAACGATAAAGGATATAAAGTTATTGCAGAAAAACTAGCTGAGCTTGGATATGACCATATAATGGCAAAATAAAGGGCTGCGCGGGAACTTCCCGAACGCAGCTTTTTGTTTTTGTCATTTGAAGAAAGATTAATTACGAAATCTTTTTCCTTAAATCATTTTCAATGTCTTCCAGGCTTCTTCCTTTTGTTTCAGGGACGTATTTGTAGACGAAAAGAAAGGCGAATACTCCGATTACGGAAAAGATAAGAAAGATATATGCTGGTCCGATTGCTCCAAGCAGGATAGGAAACAGCAATGCGACCACAAGATTGGCAGCAGAAAGGCAAAGTGTTGTAAGGCCTGTGCCTGCTCCGCGTGCTTTTAAAGGGAACAGTTCAGGAAGCATAACCCATACGGCAGGACCCCATGTTGCAGCGAAAAAGACGATGAATAAGCCTAATAAAATCACGGTATACCATGCTGTAGCTTGAGTCAGCCCTGCAAAGCTAATAATCGAAGCAAGAGCTAAAAGACTAAGAACCATTCCCGCGTTTCCTATAAACAAGAGTTTTTTGCGGCCGATCTTGTCAATAGCTGCTATGGCGACAAGTGTCATTAACACATTTACCGCTCCAATTCCTACAGTTCCGAGAATAGATGAGGACGCTTCCATACCGGCTTTGGTAAAGATCGTCGGAGCGTAATAAATGATGGCGTTGATACCGATTACCTGCTGGAAAATGGCAAGTCCGATCCCTGCAATAAGCATAGGGCGCATCCAGCTGGAAGAAAGAATACTGCTTGAACTTTCTTCATTCTTTTCTGTTTTCTTAATCTCATTAATTTCAGACTCAATTTCATTTTCGCTTCGCGTGAACTGCATGACCTTTCTTGCTTCATGCTCGTGGTTCTTCTTAATAAGCCAGCGCGGGCTTTCAGGCATAAAAATAACACCGATCAGCATGATAACAGCAGGGATCGCTGCAAGTCCAAGCATCCAGCGCCAGCCTTCTGATGCTGAAAAAGCGAAGTTAATTATATATGCAATCAGTATTCCAATCGTTATCATTAATTGATTAAGGGATGCTAAAGCACCGCGAATTTGGGTTGGAGCCATTTCTGATAAATAAACTGGTACAAGCGCAGTGGAGCCGCCAACGGCCAACCCGATAATGATCCTAAACAATATGAGCATACCGGCGTTGGCTGACAAAGCAGCACCGATCGCACCGATTGCAAAAATAATGGCAATCATCTGGACCACTTTTCTTCTTCCTATTTTATCGGATAGTGTTCCGCTAAAGCCTGCGCCAACAATCGCACCGACTAACAGGGAGCTTACAACCACACCTTGCAGAAAATCTGAGAGAGGAATGTCATTTTTAATAAACAGCAGTGCTCCAGAAATGACACCGGTATCATAACCGTACAGCATGCCTCCCAGTGCACCGAAAAAATAAATCAGTGCTTTATTCGTCTTTCCTTGCATATGATAGCCTCCTTAATGAATGTAGCTTGCAAAAGAACTAGATAATGTTACCAATGCTAAAAAAATGCCTTGTTTAATTGAATACCCTGTGAAATTTCCCCTAAACTCACGAAAGAAAAAACTTTTTTTAACGTTTTCGCTGTTGACAAAATATATGAAACAAATTATCTTTAAATCAAGATATTTAATTTCGAGATTATAAAAAGGGGGATAAACATGGCAATCAAAGGACTCCACCATGTTTCCGCATTAACTGCCAATGCCAAGAAAAATTATGATTTTTTTACAAGTATTCTCGGGATGAGATTAGTGAAAAAAACAGTCAATCAAGATGATACAAGTGTTTATCACTTATTCTATGGAGATAAAGCGGCCTCTCCGGGAAGTGAGCTGACTTTTTTTGAGATTCCAAATGCTGCCCGTACGCATAAAGGAGCAGGGAGCATTTCAGCAGTTTCACTTAGGGTAAAGAGCTTAGCTGCCTTGTATTTTTGGGAGAAACGTTTGGAAGAGTTTGAAATAGAAACAGAGCCGATTCGGATTCTTGACGGAAGAAAAGCTCTCCCGTTTATGGATCCTGAGGGGCTCAAAGTTTTTCTTATCGCAGAGAAGGAAACTGAACCTGGCAACCCATGGGAATCTCCAGGAATTCCATTAGATTATGCCATTCTTGGACTTGGACCAGTCCAATTAACAGTGAATAAATCGGAACCTACTGTGCGGGTGCTTGAAGAAGTCTTGGGATTTAGGAAAAAATCCTCATACAAGCTGGACGATCAATCTGAACTTTTCGTTTTTGAAGTCGCTGATGGCGGAGCAGGAAGTGAAATCCATGTCATTCAAAACTCCGAATTGCCAAGGGGAAGAATCGGCAGAGGAGGAGTGCATCATGTTGCACTGAGAGTTGCGGATAAAACCGAACTGGAAGAATGGCACCAGAAGATTCTGTCCTGCGGATATGCCAATTCCGGCATAGTTGAGAGATATTATTTTAAAGCGCTGTATTTCCGTGACCGCAATGGTATTTTGTTTGAACTTTCAACAGATGGACCCGGCTTTTCTGCAGATGAAAGAGAAGAAGAACTAGGAATCTCTCTTGCCTTGCCTCCATTTTTGGAACCGAAGCGCGAAGAGATTGAAGCTAAATTGAAGCCACTGGATTTTTAAGAAAGGCTCTTTTCTTAAACTGTTGCCTTTCCATCTTTTCTTAAACTGTTGCCTTTCCATCTTTTTTAATGAATTTCCCTAACATTTAAGAGCAGCCATAAAAATTTATGAACGCACACAAAGCTATAAGAGCGGATATCAAAAATTAAGAGCACCCACGGCCCAATTTACAAGCGCCCCTCCTCAAATGATAACCAACTTATGTCAAGCCCTTCCCAAATAAATAGACCACATTCTCTCTAAAAGGCTCTATCGCGTTATAATAGAAAGAAGAAAGAGACAGGAGGGGTACACGAAATGAATTTATACCGGAAAATGCTTGTGGCGTATGATGGGTCCGATTTGAGCAATAAAGCGTACAAAGAGGCAATTGCTTTAGCGAAAGAAGATATAAGTTCTGAAGTTGAAGTCATTTTGGTAATCAATCCGACCTCGAATATTACCTCATCGTCAAATTACGGCATTGCAGAAGAAGAGTTTGAAGATGCAACGATTTTAATGAAGCATATTAATGAGCAGCTGCGGCGGGATCTGCCGAATAATGTAACAAATGCAGCCGTCCTTCAAGGCACGCCAGGAGAAGAGATTGCACGTTATGCCATTATGAACGGAATCGAACTGATTATTATGGGGAGCAGAGGGCTTGGCGGAATCAAAGAACTGTTTCTAGGAAGCGTCAGCCACAGTGTTCTGCAGCTTTCAAGCTGTCCTGTTCTCATTATCAAGTAGATAAAAGATCAGCTAATAGGATGACAAAAAACCATTCTCTTAAATAGGATGGTTTTTTGCATGCTTGGTTATTTTTTTCTGCAGGAAGGGTATTAATTGACAGATTAAAACCATTCGTTATAATTTAATTAACAAATTGTTAATTAATAAAAAGGGGGGTGAAGAATTGTCCAATGAAGAAGCTTTAAAACAGTACGATTCTAAGAAGTACAGGACACCAGACGGGTATACGTCAGACATTGCTGTCTTTACGATATTATACGAACGAAGAGAGCACAAGCCTCCTCTAGTAGCCATTCACTTGATGCTGATTAATCGAAGCCTGTTAAATGCGGAGGGGGAACCAAATATTGAAGCAGGAAAGTGGGCATTGCCTGGCGGCTTTGTTCAGCCAGATGAAACTGCCTTTGAAGCTGCAAGCAGAGAGCTTGAAGAAGAAACAGGTGTTAAAGGCATTCATTTAAAGCATTACGGTACATATGATCAGCCCGGCCGTGACCCGAGAGGCTGGATTATTTCAAACGCGCACTATGCTATCGTGAATGAGACACTTCTCTCCAACCGGAAGGCAGAGGATGATGCAGAGGATGTTCAGCTGTTCGGGCTGCATGAGCTTGAATCGCTTCCGCTTGCATTTGATCACGAAAGATTAATAAAAGATGCTATAACAGAAATCAAAACAGATTTATTGCAGACAACCGCAGCTAAGAATTTTCTGCCAAAGGAATTTACTTATTCTGAACTGCAGGCCCTGCTTTTGACGGTAACAAATGATTCTGCTATTAAAAGCAGTCAGTCGTTTGCAAGAAAAATCAAATCTCTGCCTTTTATAAAGGAAGCTCAAGGCAAAACAACGAACAGGACTTCCAAGAAACCGACACAGCTGTATGTTTTTGAGGATATGGACGTCATTAAGCCTATTTACACTGCGAGATATTAAGGGGATTTTTTAACTGAAGGGGAGGAAGCAAAAGGATGAAACGAGCATTGGTCAGTATTGATTACACAAATGACTTTGTGGCAGATGATGGGGCTTTAACATGCGGAAAACCTGGACAGACGATTGAAAAAGATCTTGTGCAGCTGACAAGGCATTTTATTGAAAATGGGGATTATGTTGTCTTCGCAGTCGATTTTCATCATGCAGACGACCCTTTTCATCCAGAAAGCATTTTGTACCCTCCGCACAATATTAAGGGGACAGAAGGCAGGGGATTATTTGGAGAACTCTCTGAGGTCTATGATAACTTCCGTGCAGCAGACAACGTCCATTGGATAGATAAAACGAGATACAGCGCATTTGCAGGAACAGATTTAGAGATAAAGCTCCGTGAAAGGGGAATAACTGAAATTCACCTTACAGGAGTTTGCACAGATATATGTGTGCTTCATACTGCGGTAGACGCCTATAATAAAGGATTTAATATTGTGGTTCATCAAAATACTGTTGCAAGCTTTAATGCTGAGGGGCATAGATGGGCATTAAGCCATTTTAAAAACAGTCTCAACGCAGAAATCAGATAGGTTTACAAGCTTGCTTAGGAGGAAATGACATGTCAACTTTTTATCAGGATGATAGCTTAGCCCTTCATACTGACTTATATCAAATCAATATGGCAGAAACCTATTGGGAGGATGGCGTACACAACCAAAAGGCTGTTTTTGAAGTCTTTTTCCGCAAGCTGCCTTTTGGAAATGGTTTTGGTGTTTTTGCAGGGCTGGAGAGAATAGTTGATTATCTTAAGAACTTTCATTTCTCGGAAAGTGATATCGCCTATTTGAGGGAGCAAGGGTATGAAGAGGACTTCCTTGCTTATTTGCAAGAATTGCGTTTTACGGGGAATGTAAGGTCTATGGAAGAAGGAGAGCTTGTTTTCGGTAACGAGCCGATCTTACGTGTGGAGGCACCGCTTGCTGAGGCGCAGCTGATTGAAACAGCGCTCTTAAACATCGTGAACTATCAGACACTGATCGCAACAAAGGCAGCCAGAATGAAGCTCGTTGCAAGAGATGCAACGATTATGGAGTTCGGAACCCGACGTGCACATGAAATGGATGCGGCAATATGGGGAACAAGAGCAGCATATATTGGCGGATTTGATGCCACTTCTAATGTAAGGGCAGGAAAGCTGTTTGGTATTCCTGTATCAGGCACACATGCTCATGCATTGGTTCAAGCATACAGAGATGAATATACCGCTTTTCATAAATACGCCCGCCGTCACAAGGTATGTGTGTTTCTTGTTGATACATACGACACGTTAAAGTCAGGCATTCCTAATGCCATAAAGGTGGCAAAGGAGCTTGGAGACAAAATTGTCTTTAAAGGCATCAGACTGGACAGCGGAGATCTTGCCTATCTTTCAAAAAAGGCCCGCAAGATGCTGGATGACGCAGGATTTAAAGATACAGAGATTATTGCTTCCAATGATCTTGATGAAGAAACCATTATGAACCTGCAGTCTCAAGGGGCAAAAATTGATGCCTGGGGTATTGGAACAAAGCTCATCACAGCCTATGATCAGCCAGCGCTTGGAGCCGTTTATAAACTGGTCAGCATAGAAGATGAAAACGGTGAAATGGCTGATACAATAAAAATCAGCGGGAATCCTGAAAAGGTCACAACTCCCGGAAAGAAAAAAGTGTACCGGATCATCAATCGCATGAATCACAAGTCAGAAGGAGATTATATTGCACTTGATCACGAAAACCCGTCTGAAGAAGAACGCATTAAAATGTTCCACCCAGTTCATACGTATATCAGTAAATTTGTAACGAATTTTGAAGCAAGGGACCTTCATAAAGAAATTTTCGCTAATGGCAGCCTTGTATATGAACTCCCCGAACTTTCCGCTATACGCAGCAGTGTAAAGGAGAATTTGACAGTACTGTGGGATGAGTATATAAGATCTCTTAACCCGGAAAATTATCCGGTTGACCTGAGCCCTGAATGCTGGGAAAAGAAAATGAAAAACATTGAGGAAGTAAAAGAAAAGACCGCTGCGATGAGGACAGAGTAAAAATATTGAAGGATAAGGGGATAACGGGATGGCCAGAATAGGGATTTATGGGAGTTCTTTTGATCCTGTGACAAATGTGCATTTATGGACAGCGAGTACGGTTGCACACAGAGCAAAACTCGATAAAGTGATCTTTTTGCCATGTTCAAGCAAAAGAAAGGATAAATTGCTTCACATA
This sequence comes from Chryseobacillus diguaensis, assembly GCF_049220665.1. Taxonomy (NCBI): domain Bacteria; kingdom Bacillati; phylum Bacillota; class Bacilli; order Caryophanales; family Bacillaceae; genus Chryseobacillus; species Chryseobacillus diguaensis. Next base: position 60,251 of record NZ_JBMKNV010000005.1, on the reverse strand, counting down.
TCTGATGAGCATCGCCTTGCTATGCTTGCTATGGCAATGGAAAACAACGAAAAGTTTATTCTGGATGATTATGAAATGAAACAGGAAAGCTGGAATATTTATACGTACCATACGATGGAGCATTTTCATTCTCTTTATCCTAACGATGAAATTTATTTTATTATGGGGGCGGACCTTCTCAAAGATATTGCGGAAGGGAAATGGAAGTATGCGGATGAGCTGATTTCAAATAACAAGTTTATCATCATGGCGAGAAATGGTATAGATATGTTAAAAACTATCTCAGGCTCAGCTCTGCTCAGAAATCATGATGATGGAACAAGATTCCATTTAATTGATAAAGGATTGGCGATGGAAATAAGCAGCACCTATATCAGGGATGAATTTTCTTTAGGCGGGGAGCCAAGGTATCTGCTTCCTGATAAATGCTATGCTTATATAAAGGAACATGGTATTTATCTTTAAGGCTCTATTTTCGTTTAAATGAACAAAGTTTAAGAAATGCTGTTTTCACAAAGGCAGTTGCTATTCGTATTTATTTAGATAACGCTAGAAGGCAGGCTTCGTGGCAGCTTTTCTTAAAATTCGCAGATGTATATTTTATATGGATAAAAAAGCAACAAAGTTTAAGAAAAGAGCCTTAAAAAAAGAGTCATCTTTTAAAAATAGTAAGGAGGACGTTTTCGTGAGTTTACAGGAAAAAATTATTATAGCGCTGGATGTGCAGCCTCAAATAGAGCCTGCCAATGAAATTCGAAAAAGAGTGGACTTTCTGAAGGAATATCTCCATAAAACAAATGCAAAAGGCTTTGTTCTTGGGATCAGCCTTGGACAAGACTCAACTCTTGCAGGAAAACTGTGCCAGATGGCAGTAGAAGAGCTTCGCGAAGACGGGAAAAATGCGTCCTTCCTGGCAGTCCGATTGCCTTACAAGACCCAAAAGGACGAGCATGATGCAGAGCTCGTATTTGATTTCATGAAGCCTGATAAAGTGGTAACCTTTAACATTGCAAATACAGTAGAAAGCTTTACTGAAACATTTAATCAAATAAATGGAGAAAAACTTGCAGATTATCATAAAGGAAATGTAAAAGCGAGAGTCCGGATGGCTGTCCAATATGCTCTTGGCGGGCAGCATGGCTTGCTTGTTGCTGGTACAGACCATGCGGCTGAAGCTGTCACAGGATTCTATACAAAATATGGCGACGGCGGGGCAGATCTCCTTCCTCTTCATGGATTGTCCAAACGTCAGGGTAAAGCCTTGCTGAAAGAACTTGGCTGCCCGGAAAGCCTTTATAAAAAAGCACCAACTGCTGATTTGCTTGACGATAAGCCGCAGCAGGCAGATGAAACAGAGCTTGGCATTACATATGATGAGCTCGATGACTACCTGGAAGGCAAAGAAGTATCAATAGAGGCAGCTGAGAAGATTGAAAAGCGCTATCTAATGAGCGAGCACAAACGGCAGATGCCGGCAACGCTTTATGATACATGGTGGAAGGAATAAGATGAAAGGAAGCGCAGACATATATTCTGCGCTTCTTTTTAGATTTAAAAAGTGTTATACACATTCTGGCACGTTTGAGCTGTTGGTTCATAAAAACAATGCAGTTTATAGCGGGCCACAAACGGCTGGTCATACCAAGTAGACGGGCAATCCCCCGGTGGCCTGAAATACCATAAGCTGAACTTTGCCGGCCAGAAACGCTCACCATTGACCGTTCTTCTCGCGAGCCGCCTTTCCTTTTCTCTCGGTCTTTGATAAAAGTAACCATGAGTGACGGCCTCAAACGCATGTTCTTGAAAAATCATTTGGGGGATTGTTCGAATCCCTTTAAAATCGGAACAATTTGCACGAACCCTGTTAACGCCAACATTTCCGATCAGCAGCATGCCAAGCGGACCTTCCCCTTCCCCTTCAGCCCTAAGCAATCTTGCCATTAAGTTAATATCCTTTGCCGTAGCTTTCACAACTGCCACACCTTCACCTCCTATGCCTTTCCCTTTTATCATATTTTTAGAGAGGCTGGCTCATGTGCTTCCTGGCTGTTTTTGTTCGTTTTCCAGAATGTTGATGAATCGTTAAATTCATCCTATTTCACCCCTTAAATCGCCTGCGAATTTTAAGAGGAGAGGCCGCGAAGCTAGTCTCTATGCGTGTACTATACTGTTACGAATACCAGCAATCTTTCAGGACACAGCCAATTAAAAAAATCTTTTTTCTCATTTGTTTTTAATAATCTTTTATTATAGTTGAATAGGACTATAATAAAGAGATGGAAAAAAAGGATTATGATCAAACTGGCGATCCGCACTTAAATATAGCAAGGTGATGAGTATGCAGAAGAAAAATTATTTTGACAGCCCTTTAGCGTTTTTTATCTTTTTATTAATGATCTCAAGCTGTATTTGCATTAATAGTGCCCAAAAATTCGGGCAGTACCATGAGGATTTTTTCGCAAAGCAAATATTATGGTTTGTGTTAGGTACATTCATTGTACTCGTTATTTTTCTCTTTGATTTTGACCAGTTAAAGAGACTGAGTATTCCTCTTTATGGATTTGGCATTTTGCTGCTTATTGGAGTGCTGGTGGCTCCTGAGTCCATCGCTCCTATTCGTAATGGAGCGAAATCATGGTTTGTTTTGCCTGGGATCGGCTCCGTGCAGCCCTCTGAATATATGAAAATATTTATGATTATGATGCTGTCTAAAGTGGTCTCAGAGCATTTGGAAAAGTTCGAGGCTGGGATAATGAGGAATGACGTTCGGTTATTCTTTAAAATCGCTTTGGTTGCGATCGTACCGATTGGGCTAACTCTTAAACAGGATTTCGGAACATCCGTGGTTATGATGGTCATTACACTTGGTATTCTTTTTGTATCAGGGGTTAACTGGAAAATTATTTCTGGGATTGCCTTAATCGGTGTAATGGGACTTGGAACAATTGTTGGTCTTTTTATTTTTGACCCTCAAATCCTCTTAAAGATAATGGGGCAATACCAATTGGATCGGATCTATTCCTGGCTTGACCCATTTGGAAATGGTCAGGGGATCGGCTATCAGCTGAGCCAATCCATTTTAGGTATTGGCTCAGGGAATATGTATGGAGCAGGATTTGGGCATACGAGCGTTTATCTTCCTGAAGCACAATCAGATTTTATCTTTACGATTGTTGGAGAAGATTTCGGATTTTTAGGATCAAGCATTATTGTATCTCTTTACTTTTTGATCGTTTATCGCATTGGAACCATTGCTCTGCTTAATAAAAGAGGCAACTTTGAATACTTTAACTGTATTGGAATGATGAGTCTTATTACGTTTCATTCATTCCAAAATATTGGGATGGTCAGCGGGCTGATTCCCATCACCGGAATTCCGCTTCCTCTAATGAGTTATGGCGGCAGTTCAGTCATGGCTACATTGATTGGATTGGGCTTAGTGCTGAACGCATCACTAAAAAAACGGGATTACATGTTCTCCAGGGAGGGCTAAATGTATACAAGAAATCAGACAAAAACCTTAAAATCCAGATTAAGAGGACTGATAGCAGCAGCTTGTGTGCTGTTCACCCTTCTTATTTTCAAGCTTTTCTTATTTATTTGTTAAAAAATAGGACCGTATCAGGTCCTATCTTTGCCATCCAGCTTTCTATTTAATTGATCCACCTTGTCTTCAATCGTCTTAAGCTGCTTTTTCCGTACACTTTGGGTCCTGATGCAATTCACAATCAAAAAAATCACCATAATAAACAAGAAAAAAAACGATAATTTGAAAAATGATATCTCCAACGTTGTAGTGTTAATCCCCTTTAATTATAACCTCTATTTTACAATTGGAGGCATCCTTTTTTTGAAGGCTGTTTTCGGAAAGATTGTTGCTAGTCTTAGAACCGCATAAAGATTAGCTTCGTGGCATCTTTTCTTAAAATTTGCAACTGTATTCTCGCTCTATATTCACTTAAATGAATGAAAAAAACAACAAAGTTTAAGAAAAGAGCCTTTTTGAATTTTGTATTTTGGCTGCAGGACGCCAGACACAGACTTTTTGTACCGGGAAGAGCTGGAGCAAGCCGAAAAGGAAGGGCATGTGACCCTTCACACAGCTTTTTCAAGAATAAAAGACAAGCCGAAAACCCATGTTCAGCATCTGATGAAGCAGGATGCATCTCAATTGCTTCTTCACAATGGAGCTCATCTATATATTTGCGGTGATGGGAGCCAAATGGCTTCTGACGTAGAAATAGCGCTGCTTGAAAGCTTAAAGGAATATAATCTCAGCTGGTTGATACAGAAGCAAGCGCTTGGATGCCAAGCTTCAGCAGGATAGCCGGTACGCTCTGGACAACGAATACAAGGAACCCCGTTAAAAAAAGCGGGTTTTTTTTTAGTTTAAGAAACAATGGAAAAAAATGAGTGAATCTTCCTCTAGAAGTCGTCTAATATGAAATGGGGGGGAGAAAAGTGATGCCAGACAAAGTGCTTAAGAATGTGCTTCATGAGGAATTTCAATCGAAGGAAGAATTCATTCTTGAAGAATTGATGGATACATATGGAACAGAGCTGCTGCGGCTTTCCTACAGTTATGTGAAGAATGAGGAGGCAGCGAATGACATAGTGCAGGATGTGTTTATCGCCGTTTACGAAGAAATTTCCTCCTTTAAAAAACAGTCATCCATTAAGACATGGCTTTACCGTATTGCGATTAATAAGTGCAAGGACTACTTGAAAAGCGCATATGTGAAACGAATTTTCCTTATCGATTATTGCATAGAGCGGGAGAGTAAGAGCGGGGCTGTGGAGAGCAGTTTGCTTGAATCAGAGGCTGCCATATGCCTAAGAGAGGCAGTTTATCGGCTGCCCGTTAAGTACCGGGAAGTTTTGATCATGTTTTATTTTCAGGATATGAAAACAGATGAAATATCCCGCATTTTAAATATTCCCCGGAGTACACTTCAATCGCGCCTGTCGAGAGCGAAAAAACGTTTAGGAAACATGCTTGCAAAGGAGGTTTTTGACCATGAAGGATCATAACCAGTTTAAGGCTTTATTGTCTGAGACAAAAATTGGTAGACTGGAATTCACTAAAAGCAGCCAAAGAAACGTTTTAGAAGAAGTGAGAACAGGCAATCGAAAAAAAAAGAAAAATCGTTTTGGCAAGACTGCCGCAGTCATCTTAACACCTGTAGTGCTTTTAGCGTTCATGTTTTTGCTTCTTATACAAACGCCATTGTCAGTTCATTTACCTGCTGGTTTTTCAAGGGCAGGTCAATTTCACAGCTCTCTCATTGATGAAACATTTCCAGTTCCTTCTGCAGCAAAAGAAATATCATACAAAAAAAACGTCTTGAAATATGAACTCCCTGGAATCAGGGAAGAGCAAGGAATACCGAAAGATTACTTAAAGGAACTAAACGCAAAGGGCTGGAAGGAGTCCAAAAAGGACCGGATGGGAGCACAATCTATTTTTCGTAAAGGAAAGCAGGAGATGAGGCTAATCTATTTAACGGATGAATTTTATTTAATAAAGGAAACGAAGTAAGGCTGTTTTCGGTGATTCTAAGTAAAAAGGGAAAGAATTTCATCATGCAATGTAATTCTTTCCCTTCACAAAAAAAACAGACTCTAAAGAAGCAGAGTCTGAAATATATATGGTGGTTCTAGTCAGTTAAGAATTATAATTTTTGTACGTTAGTTGCTTGAGGTCCGCGTTGACCTTGTTCAACTTCAAAAGATACTTCTTGACCTTCGTCAAGAGATTTGAAGCCTTCGCCTTGAATAGCGGAGAAATGAACGAAAACGTCGTCTCCATCTTCGCGTTCGATGAAACCAAAACCTTTTTCTGCGTTAAACCATTTTACTTTACCTTGTTCCATTTGTGTTGCCTCCTTGTGCGCTTACCACACATTGTATTACTATCCTTGCTCAATCATTAAAGTAGAGACGTATAAATCCCTCTTAACACGAACAAAAATAATTCTTATTAAAGATAACAGAAATAGGCAGGGATTGCAAGCCATCCTCAAAAAAAGGGATGTTTTATCCAATAAACAGTTAATATTAACTATAAATAGTCAGAAAAAACGGGAAATTTGAGAGGTTAAACAGGTGCTATATGTCATACTCCTCACGATATTCGTCTTTTTTTTCAATCGTTATTATGGTTTCCTTCTTCTAGTGAAAGGACAAAAAGGGCATGGTGCTGATCTATTCCGAATAAGGAAGGCAGGGAGTTATACTGGAGTTACCATACTGCTATTAAAAAAGTGCTTAATGAAGAAAAGGAGATGCACGATGGCTCGAGAAATTGTCTTATTTATCGCTGTAAGTTTAGATGGGTTTATTGCAAAGGAAGATGGGGATTTAAACTGGCTGTTTGAAACTGAAGGAGAAGGGGACAATGGCTATTCTGATATGTACCAGGCTATTGATACAATGATTATGGGAAAGAAAACGTATGATTATGTAAGGTCAGTGACAGAAACTTTTCCGCATTCGGACAGAAAGTGTTATGTTTTCTCTTCTTCAACACAAGGTTCTGATGAACATGCGGAATTTGTCAATGATGACGTTTTAGCATTTGTAACGAAATTGAAAGAGCAGGAAGGTTCGAAAATATGGATGGTGGGCGGTTCGGATTTGCTTGATTCTTTTATGAAGGAAAAGCTAATTGATGAATTTATCATTACGATTACTCCACACATATTAGGGTCAGGTATTCCTTTGTTTAAAGAAAACAATCCTCAATTTAATTTGATTCTGCAGGGGATTCGGCAGTTTGGACAATTTGCAGAGGTTCGTTATAAAGTGAAAGAATAAATAGACACTTGAAAGGAGTCACAAGTATGTGCGGGAGATATTCGCTATTTGATGATTTAGCAGTACTTCAGGAAACATTCCACTTTAAATATGATGGAGAAATACTGCCAAGATACAATATTGCTCCATCACAGCAAATACTTGCTATCACTTTAGAAGATGAAAAGAGAACAGGAAAGCAGTTCCGCTGGGGACTTATTCCTCCATGGAGCAAGGACATGAAAATTGGTTATAAAATGATCAATGCGAGATCAGAAACAGCCCATGAAAAAGCAAGCTTTAAAAAACCGCTTCAGTCCAAGCGCTGTCTTATTCCATGCTCAGGTTATTATGAATGGAAGCATGAAGGAACAAAAAAACAGCCCTATCATTTCTTTATGAAGAATCATGAACCCTTTGTGTTTGCCGGTTTATATGACAGGTGGCAATCGGAAGAAGCGGTTATCTACTCCTGCACTATCTTGACATGTGAACCTAATACGATCGCTGAAAAGGTGCATGATAGAATGCCAGTTATTTTATCTGATGAAGATCAGGATAAGTGGTTAAGTCATGATACGGACCTTTCCAGCTTAAAAGATTTAATGAGTCCTTATTCTGCAGATCAAATGGATATGATGGCAGTGTCTACTCTTATCAATTCGCCGAAAAATGAAACGGCAGAGGTTCTTTCCCCTTTGAATAGCAAGTAAGGAAAAAACGTCTTTTTGAAGTTTATCATTTCAATTTTTGTTTAAAAAAGAATTGATGAAATGTATTGGAATATGAGAAAGTGGAAGTATCTAAAGAGAAATTGGAGAGATTTTGATGAAGCTTGAATTTAAAGAAATCAGCTCTGCTGACAAAGTGGCAGGAAAAAAAGCAGCAGCTTATATTGATACTTTGACCAAACCGCCGGGAAGTCTGGGTAGACTTGAAGAGCTTGCAATTCAGCTGGCAGAAATAACATCTGAAACTTTTCCTTCAGTGACTCCTCCAGGCGTCCTTGTTTTCGCTGGTGATCACGGAATCGTAGAAGAAGGGGTGTCCGCTTTTCCACAAGAGGTCACAGGACAGATGATTCTTAACTTTCTAAACGGAGGAGCAGCTATCAATGTTTTCAGCAGGCAAATAGGTGCGTTATTTAACATTGTCGATGTAGGATCTGTATCCGATATACCTTCAGAATCTCTGATTAATCGCAAAGTCCGTAAAGGAACAAGAAATTTTCTAAAAGAGGATGCGATGTCTAAAAGCGAGGCGGAAGAGGCATTGCTCTCTGGATACGAAGAAGCAGAAAAAATGATCCATCAAGGAACCAAATGCCTGATTCCAGGAGAAATGGGAATCGGCAATACTACTTCAAGCAGTGCAATCCTTGCTGTTTTAAGCGGAAAAGAAATAGAAGCGCTTGTTGGCAAGGGAACAGGTATCCAAACAGACCAGATGATTCATAAACAAAAAGTAGTCAAAATGGCCATCGAAGCAAGAAATCCTGACCGAAATGATCCGCTTGATATTTTAGCCAAGCTTGGCGGATTTGAGATTGCAGGGATGGCAGGGGCTATGCTGGCCGCTGCAGCATACAAAATTCCAATTCTTGTAGATGGATTTATCAGCACAACTGCTGCCCTTATCGCACAAAGAATTGAACCGAATGCTTCGGATTATATGATTGTCGGCCATCAATCAGCTGAACTTGGACATGCTCATGCAGTGGAGGAATTGGGGAAAGCTCCTATACTCGATCTGAATTTAAGACTCGGTGAAGGAAGCGGGGCGGCACTGGCATATCCTATTTTACATGCAGCATCGTTGATGATCGCGGAAATGGCTACTTTTGAAAATGCAGGCATATCAGGAAAGAACTAAAATCCGCTTTTTAAGCGGATTTTTTTATTCACTAATCTGCCGTATTTCGCTAAAAAACTCTCTATTAAGACAAAAAAAGGTTAAAAAGAACTGGGGATAATGGTATAATATTGATCCTAAAGCAATATTTTATGGCTGATTAGCTGTTTTATAAACGTGAATTGAAAGTTTAAGAGCGCCCACGGAAGTTTAAGAGCGCCCATGGAAGTTTAAGAGCGCCCACGGAAGTTTAAGAGCGCCCACGAAAGTTAAAGAGCGCCCGCGGAAATTTAAGAGCTCTCACAGAAATATAAGAGCGTTCATGTAAATTTAAGAGCGCCCACGGAAGTTTAAGAGCGCTCACAGAAATTTAAGAGTGCACATGTAAGTTTAAGAGCACTCTCACGAATTAACAAACGTCCAACTAAAGTCACCAAGCTTACGAGCCGATACAGCATGTATCGCTCTTTTCTTATTTTTCTAGAGATCACACTGTACATTCGAGCCATACCAATTAACAACAAGTGATGCTTCATGCATGCAGAAAGGATTTAGAGTTTTGGAAACAAATATTTTACTTTCGAATAAACAAAAGCCTAATCGCTGGAGAAAAGCTGCTTTTGTTTGGTCGGGTCTTGGTATTGTTGCTGCAAATGCTTTTTATGGTTTAAGTTCTTATATTATTTGGAGGGCCATGCATCCTCCTAAAATTGCATTATTTAAAAACCCTGCGGATTACGGGATTAAAAGTGAAGAGGTTCAATTTAAGAGTACGGATGGATTAACATTAAAGGGCTGGTGGATGCCTGCAGTAAACAGTGATAAGGTGATCATCTTTTCACATGCCTACGGGCTTAACCGCTACAATATGCCATTTCCGGTTTTTGATTTGGTTAAGGTGTTTCAAAGCCAGGGTTACAATGTGCTGCTTTATGATTTTCGCAATGCTGGAGAGTCTGAAGGCAATGTGACCACAATGGCTCTTAAGGAACAATTGGACTTGCTTGGGGCCATTGATTTTGTTAAAACATCAAAGAAGATGAAGGATCTTGTGCTCATTGGCTGGTCAATGGGGGCAAGCACCTCACTGCTGGTTGGAGGAGCAAGCAAGGATATTAAGGGCATTATCGCTGACAGCCCATTTGCCAGTCTTGATACGTATGTGCTGGATTCCTTTGAATATTGGACAAAGCTTCCGAGAATTGTCGGTCAGCTGTCTACATATATAACAAAATTGAATTTCCTCGGTTTTCAGCCTCATAAGGTAAAGCCAATTGAAGTGATGAGAACAGTTAAAGATAAAAAAATTCTCATTATCCATGCGTTAAATGATCCTGCTATTTCCTGCAGAGAGAGTGAAAGAATGAAAGAAATCTGTGATGATATTGATCTTTGGCAGCCTGAAACAGGCGGGCATATCGAAGCATATCGGTTAAATAAAGACGAATACGAAGCAAGAGTTATTGCGTTTTTGAAAAGCCTGGATTGAGGAATCCCCTTAATCGGGCTTTTTTGCTGGATCTTAACTGTAAATGTGCTGTGACCATAGGAAATCCCTAAAAGTAACAAAAAACGACTGCAAATCTCTGTTTTCTGTTCGAAGTTTTATGTAAGAGTGAAAAGGAATAAGAGAATTTTAAGAGAATATCATTAATAGACAAGAAGTATGAATTATTATGGCGGCTAGTAAGGTAATTTAATAGATTTGAATTTTTGCCAAAAAGGGAATAGTACTCTATTGCTGAACGTGAGAGGGGAAGAAATATGAAAAAACCTGAATTAGTTATTCATGCAAACGCTGTCCTAGCTGAAGGCCCGTGCTGGGATCACATTAACAAAGTCCTTTATTGGGTCGATATCAAAGGAAAAGATCTTCATGTATATGATCCTGAAAAAAATAGTGACAGGACAATACATATTGGCCAGTTTGTCGGAACTGTTGCACCTGCAGGTGAGAAGGAGGTTGCATTAGCTATGGAAAATGGTTTTCACTTGCTTAACCTGGATACGGAAGAGCTTACTTTCTTGAAGGATCCAGAAGAGCATATAAAAGAAAACCGCTTTAATGATGGTAAGTGTGATGCAATGGGAAGATTCTGGGCTGGAACGATGGATAAAGATGGCGAAGGCAATACCGGATCCCTTTATTGCCTTGATCACAATCTGAAAATAAGAAAAATCGAAACTAATTTAGGTATTTCAAACGGCCTTGCCTGGAATAAAGAAAATACAACTTTTTACTTTATTGATACACCGACTCAGTCGGTTGCAGCTTATGACTTTGACTTGGAGGCTGGAGAAGTTTCCAATAAGCGGACAGTGATCCATGTACCGGACGAAGAGGGATTCCCTGATGGGATGACGATTGATGAGGAAGGGATGCTTTGGATCGCACATTATAACGGGAATCAGGTAGGCCGCTGGAATCCTGAAACCGGAAAAATGATTGAATCTTTTCCGCTCCCTGTGTCACAGGTCACTTGTTGTACGTTTGGAGGCAAAGACCTGGATGAATTGTATATTACAACCGGGCGCGAAAACCTGGATGAGGAAGCTCTTGTCTCACAGCCGCTTGCTGGAAGTGTGTTCAAGATTAAAACAGAAACGAGAGGGCTAAAAGCAAACTTTTTCAAGCTGGGAGATCAAAATGAGCAATCAAAAAAATCTGATTTTCAAGGAGCTGACTTAAAATGAAAAAGCCTATTTCTGTTCAAATGTATACCCTGAGAGAAGAGTGCGAAAAAGACTTTATCGGCACACTTGAAAAAGTAGCAGGGCTCGGATTTGAAGGCGTAGAATTTGCAGGGTTTTACGGAATGGATCCGGCAGTGCTGAAAAAAGAATTGGACCGGCTTGGACTGCGGGCTTCAGGCAGTCATTTTCCGCTTAGGCCGCTAGAGGAGAATTTTGAAGAAAATCTGAAAGCTCAAAAAACACTTGGCAGTCGTTATTTAATCGTTGCTTATCCGTTGGATCGGATGGAACGGGAGGAAGAATATACGGAACTTGCAGAGAAGCTGAATAAAATGGGAAAAAGATGCAGAGAAGAGGGGATTACGCTTTGCTACCATAATCATGACTTTGAACTGAAGTTATTTGGAAACAGGACAGGATTTGATATTCTCCTTCAGGAAACAAGTCAGGAATATGTGAAGGCGGAACCAGATGTGTATTGGATTACTTATGCAGGGAAGGATCCGGTAGAATGGATACAAAGCTATAAGGGGAGAACGCCTCTCATTCATCTGAAGGATATGACGAAAGATAGCGCAAGAACCTTTGCACCCCTTGGCAAAGGGTCAATTGAATTTAAGCCTGTTATTGACCTTGAAGAGGAAGCGGGCGTTGAATGGTGGGTCATTGAGCAGGATGAATGTGACGGATCTCCTTTGGAAAGTATTCAAGCAAGTATTGAGTACTTGAAAAATCAGCTCGTGCGATAAAGAAAACTAGTTCCTAATAAAAAGGTGTCCATTTCTCCGGACACCTTGTATTAATGTATGGATTTATTTTTCTCCAAAGCCTGTGAAAGGGTCGAAACTACATGGGTTTTATCAAATGAAAGGCCAAGCTGAAGTGCTGTCATCGCTATTTCAGGCCTGATACCTGATAGGGTTGATTTGACACCGATAAGGTTCAATGTGCTGATCAATTGGAAAATTTGGTGGGCGACCATTGTATCAATGATAACGACTCCTGAAAGATCGATATAAAGGTGATGCACTTTTTTGGCAGCGCACTGCTCAAGTGTATTTTCAAGAATGATTTTTGCTCTTGATGTATCGATATCTCCTACTAGAGGAAGCAGAGCCTGATTATTAGCTAATGTAATAACAGGTGAGCTCAATTCATAAATCATTTCCTGCTGGGCCTTTAATTGAATGGCTGAATTTTTATGAGCTTCTTCTACGAAATTCAGAATGGCTGCATCAATGACCTGAATAAATTTATTTTTCCAGTCTATTAGCTGCATTGGAGCAACTTTATCTTTATGAAGTTCGTAAAATTTGTGTATGTAATCAAAATACTGACTCCGCGTTCTTGTAAATTCTCTGATGATTTGGTGGGTTGGTGTCTTAAGATGAGCACTGTCATGGGCGATTTTGTTAACCCACACATTAAAGCGGTCCATAAACGTTTCTTCATCTTCTACTAATATATCAGCTGCAAATAAATGAAACTCATTATTTTGAGCCTTTAATGCTGCAACGGCTTCCAGATCAGTTGAAGCGTATACAGATGAAGGGTCTTTTTCTTCTAATGTAGCGTACCATTCTTCTGTAAGGCGGTCTGCATTATCTACTAAAAAATTGCGCAAGACAAGATTAATCTCCACTTTCTTTTCCTCCTCGGAAAAATCCTAACTATTTGCACATATTAATATTACAACTAATTATTTTTATTTTACCAGATTCTTAGCAGTTAGATTTGACTAAAATATGTTTATATTTCGAAAATAAGACGTCAGCGCCAAAGAATTGTTATTGCCCGTGCAATGGCATTAAATCCAGAGTTTATTGTCATGGATGAACCGGTAGCCGCATTGGATGTTTCAATCCAAGCACAGATTATCAATCTTTTCAGTGATCTTAGGAAAAAGCACGGTTTGTCCTACCTATTTATTTCTCATGATTTTAGCGTTGTAGAGCATCTATGCACGAAAATCGCTATTATGTATCTTGGAAATATCGTTGAAGTGGCAGAAAAGGAAGAACTATTTGATAATTCGCTATCCTATACAAAAGCGCTTCTACAGCGGTGCCGATTCCAGATCCAAGAGTGAAAAGAGAGCGCATTATTCTAAAAGGTGACATTCCAAGTCCTGTAGATCCCCCATCAGGCTGTAAATTCCGGACACGCTGTCCGGCAGCGACTGATTTATGTGCAGAGAAAACACATGAGTTCAGGGATATTGGCAATGGCCATTTTGCTGCCTGTCATTGTTTGATTCGTTCGATTTGAAAAAAGGGGCCGACGCCAAAAGTTCACTTGCGATGAGTCAGCCCCTTTTTTATATGAATTTATTGAATTTCAGCAGCTGCAGTGCCTTTACCTGCAGGCTCTTCCTCGTGATCATGTTCAGTCATTATCAATCATAGCCTTCGGCAAGCCTGTATGCTTCGCCCAGTAGAAGATGGCAATGGATGCAACGGCGATTACAATTAGATCAACCGGAGTATCCAAAATTTTTAATCCTCCTCCAAAGGCACCAAGATACGAAATGACAAGCAAGATGATATAGTAAGCAACAAGCCACCAGGCGCTTTTTAGCTGCTGGGCAAGACTTACATCTTTTTTAGGTACAAATTTAGCAAATGCTAAATAAATCAAGAACATAATGAGCTGAGAGCCAAGCAGCCATGAAATGGTTTTCCAGCCTGACCAGTAAACAATGTAAGATGCAAAGATAAAGGAAAGCGGGGCAATAATGCTCATTCCTTTAAGCTTAAACGGTTTTTCCAAATGCTTCGCATTGACCCTGAATGCTGCGGACGAAATCGGCGCAATAGCATAGGACAGAATTAGTGCTACAGAACAAACCTGCACTAAAGCGTTCCATGAGGGAAACGGCAGTGTCCAAAATACAGACAATCCAAAGGATAGCCATAAAGAGGAACGGGGGATACCGGTTTTTTTATCAACCTTCGAAAAAATATTGAACAATGTGCCATTTCTGGACCATGCATACACAAGACGTGCAGTCGTGTTCATGAAGATATTTCCGTTTCCTCCTGGGGAAACGATGGCATCGAAAACAACAAAGGTTGCAAGCCAGCCAAGACCGAGCAGAACAGCAATATCCTTAAACGGCAATGGAAACTTATCTTGAATTCCTCCCCAGCCTCCACTAAGCATATCCGTTGGGATGGCCCCGATGAACAATACCTGCAAAGCTGTATAAATCAAAGCTGATAGAACAATACATAAAATCAGCGCGATCGGAATGTTCCGCTGCGGATTTTTAACCTCGCTCGCTACCGATACGATAGGATGAAGTCCAAGATAAGCAAACATGACTCCGCCAGTTGATATGGCTGCCTGAATTCCATCAAATCCTGAAGGGGCAAATCCAGCCACAGAGAAATTTGGTGCTTTGAAATGAAATGCTAGTACAACGATAACAATGACCGGTACAACATATTTAAAGATGGAGATAATGATGTTCGATTTGGCAAATGCCTTTACACTCCAGTAGTTTAAAAGGAAGAAAAGCGCCAGCATAATAAATTGGAGCATCCAGCCCAAAATTGTGGGAGATTCAGATCCTTTAATAGTTAAGCCCGGGATCCAGAACGCAACATATTGTCGAACCGCAGTTACCTCAATAGAGATCAAACTCGTGTATGCTACGATCGTGATAAATGAAATCAAATAACCAACCAATGGCCCATGGGAATAGACCGGATAACGGATGATTCCGCCTGTTCTTGGAAGAGCAGCCCCCAACTCAGCATAAACCAGCCCGATTAAAAGAATAATAACCCCGCCGATAATCCATGAAAAGCTTCCTGCTGGACCAGCTTGTGATGCAACATTACTCACCGCAAAGAGCCAGGCTGATCCAAAAATGGCCCCAAGTCCAATCAGTGTTAAATCCAAAAGCGAAATGGTTTTCTTAAACTTGCCTTGATTATTAGACATGTAGTTCCTCCTTAAATGTAACCCAACAATGTGTACTCCTCACATGAAGAGGGTTAAGCCTGCATCCTCCTCCTAATGGAAATTTTCAAGCTCTTGGTTTCGCATGAATTATTATTGTTTGTTGAGTAAAATTATGTATGGGAATTCCCGCTTGTTTTCTAAAAGAAATCGTTCAATTAGAATAATGGCAGCATTCCCACTTAACTTATCCGTTTCTATCAAAAGATATATATCCTTTTCCAAAAAAATATATCTTTTGATAAAATTTAAGTTTTTTGACAAGTTCCAATGTCTGTTTTATTAATTTTGGAAGAGGGCATTCTTGTCAAAAACGTTTTCCATGTTAACATAACCTGCTTAGGGATGTAAAGTTCAAGAAAGCAGGGTCATCCTTCGCTGGGCTAATAAGATTAAGCCCAGTTACTGTTGGGACGCCATTCATAAAGACTCACCTTTTCTCTATATATTAGTCCAATTCAATAATCTTGGCAGACACTTATAAGAATCTTCAATTTGTTTTTGAATCATAATATTTTGGGTAAGCAAGAACAATTGATAAACTATAGTTGTATATACATTTAAGCAGAAAGAAGTTGAAAGAATGGCTAATCAATCAGGAAAACAACTGAAGGATATTGCTTTTTCCGTACTCGATTTGTCTCCGATTGTTGAAAACGGGACAGCTTCAGAAAGTTTGAAAAATACATTAGATCTTGCTCAGCACGCTGAAAAATGGGGATATAACCGTTATTGGCTGGCAGAGCATCATAATATGCCTGGAATAGCAAGCTCAGCAACGTCTGTGGTTATTGGCCATGTTGCTGCTGGTACATCAACAATCAGGGTTGGTTCTGGAGGCATCATGCTGCCAAACCATGCACCGCTCGTTATTGCAGAACAATTCGGAACACTTGAGTCATTATTTCCTGGAAGAATTGATCTTGGACTTGGCAGGGCACCAGGTACTGATCAGCTGACAGCTTATGCATTGCGCAGGGAACGCAGAAGTGACGGGGAAGATTTTCCTGATCAGCTGGAAGAACTCCGGACATATTTTAAACCATCTGTTGAACGGCATGTCAGAGCCATTCCAGGAGAAGGGCTGAACATTCCGATCTGGCTGCTCGGTTCAAGCGGCTACAGTGCTCAATTGGCTGGAAAACTGGGACTGCCATTTGCTTTTGCAAGCCATTTTTCTCCTGAAAATACGATTCCTGCCCTGCAGCTGTATCATCAGCATTTCCGTCCTTCACAAGTTCTTGACGAGCCATATGCTATGGTAGGAGTAAACGTTATTGCAGCTGAAACGGATGAAGAAGCAGGCAGACTTGCAACATCCATGCAGCAGCAATTCCTGCAATTGCTTCGCAATAATCCAGGACCGCTTCAGCCGCCAGTTGACAATATTAACGATATGGCAAGCGAATATGAAAAAAGCCTTCTTGAGCAGCGAATCGGATCTTCCATTGTTGGAAGTCCTGAAACGATAAAAGAGAAGCTCCAATTATTTTTAAACGATACACAGGCTAATGAAATGATGGTCAATGCTCAAATATTTGATCACAAAGCCCGCCTCCGTTCATATGAAATAGTAGGAGAGTTTATTCAGTAATAAAAGAAAAGAAGCAGCGCAAAAACAGGCCGTCCAATTGGATGGCCTGTTTTTTCACCTATTTACAGGGAAAAGTGTGAAGATGGATCAAAAAGGGTATTTAGCAGGCATAAAATCACGAAAGGTAAGAAGGTATGCCTATGCTAAAACACCTATTACTCCTATTTTTAAACGAGAGGAAAAAGAACAGCGGCCTCAATACGGAGATACAGTCTCTTACAATGGGAAAGATTATACTATTTTAAATGAAGAACCGAATGGTGTTTTCAAGCTGATTCATTTTCATCATTCTGCATATTCTATTGTCTATTACAAAAAGAGATCATGGCTAAATAGCTCCGGGGAATGAAAAACGAATGAAAGAAGTAGATGAATCCCATGATTCACCTTCTTCTTTCATTATTCACCTGTATTCAGATATTTCTTGGAGACCATAGTCGTCCATCCATTTTTATAAACCCGGCCTGCAAATTTTAAGAAAAGATGCCACGAAGCTAATCTTTATGCGTGTTCTTTAGTCCATACGAATAGCGGCAATATTTGCGAAAACAGCCTTCATTAAAAGAACCTTCGACAAGAACCAGGAAATATCCTTTCATTTCCAAAAGACTGAATTTAAGACCGCAACAATGAACAAATGGAGATTTTTTCTATATACTTAAATGGAAATGCCAGATTTGTTATGGTGTTTACTCTATACTTTGAAGGTGACCCGGTTTTATGCAATTTGTCCTTGTTGTTCTACCAATTTTCTGTATCTTTCTTTTAGGTTTCGCTGGTAAAAAATTGATGGACTTTGATATTAAGAGTCTTTCAAAAATGGCGCTTTTTTTAATGACACCCGTTCTCGCTTTCCGGACCTTTAATCAGAACAGCCTTTCATGGAATTATGTTTATTTTGGAGTGTTTTTGATTCTTCTTTGCTTCTTCCTGATTCTGATCAATTACGGGATCGGATTTTTTAGGGGATGGGACTCCTCCAGCATTTGCAGCTCGATCCTTTCCTCGTCATTTATGAATAACGGAAACTATGGAACTCCTGTCGTTCTGTTTGTTTTCGGCAAGGCTGGCTTGAATTATGCCGTTATATTAATGGTCATTCAGCAGCTGATCATGTGCACAGTTGGTTTGTACTTTGCTGCAAAAGGCAGTCTTGATGAGGATAATAGAATATCTCCTTTGAAAGAGGTACTGAAAATGCCAATTGTTTATGGGGCAATTCTCGGCCTCTTGTGTCAGCTTTTTTCTGTGAAAATTGGAACTGATTTTTATACGGCGATCAGTATGGTTGCAGATGCCACAATTCCAACCGTTATGATCATCCTTGGTATGCAGCTGGCTGATATTTCTCTGAAGAAGCTTGAAAAAGAACGGATTGCTTATTCACTTGTGATTAAACTGGCTATTTCACCGATGATCGCCTTTGTTATTGCTTTGTTTCTGCCTGTAGATCACATGATTAAACAAATTATGGTCATTACCGCAGCAATGCCGACAGCGGCTAATACAACGATGTATGCTCTCCAATTTAATACCAAGCCTGATTTTGTATCAAGTGCAACCTTGTTAAGCACGTTGCTTAGCCTGATCGCACTCCCAATTGTAATCTCGCTGATTTTGTAGATGGGAAAAGGAATACATACCATAAAGGGGATTTTGAATTTGAAGCGTTTAATCTGGATCAGTTGTTTTACTTATCTTCTTATAGGACTTGCCAATATTATTCTTGGTTCCGTGCTGACAGAATTTCTTCATTATTATAAGAAAAGTTATTCTGCGGGAGGATTAATCATCGCGGTGCAGTCGTTTGGCTTTTTTATTGGGGTCATGTCAGCATCAATACTTGTTAAAAAAGTGGAACGAAAAAAGCTGATTCTATTGGCTCTGCTTGCTATAGGCATTTCTCAGCTTGGATTCAGCCTATTGCTGCCTTGGGAAATATGCCTTGTTCTTGCCATGCTGACAGGGATGGGAGCGGGATTTACAGAACCTCTTATAGGATCCTATATTATCGATGCCGTGAAATCCAAAAAGGCAGTCGTATTCAGCAGACTTGAGGTCTTTTTTGGAATAGGAGCCCTTGTGATGCCGCTCTGCTCTGGCTGGCTTGCGGCAACCGGCTACTGGAGATACTCCTTTATGATTTTATTCATCTATTCGTTACTGCTCGTGATATTCTGGCTGAAGCTTTCTTTACAAGGTGTTGTTTCAGAGAATGCAGAAGAAAAGAAAGAACAGCCAGAAAGACAGCCTATTCACTACGGAAAAACAGCCTATTTGCCAGGTTTCGTACTTTTTTTTCTTTTTTATGTCGGTATGGAAGTCAGTATTATGAACTTTCTGCCTTCTATTCTTATCCAAAAGCTCGGCTCAGCTCCTTTTCTGGCAACCTTCAGTGTGACATTTTTCTGGACGGCTATGGTTATAGGCCGGCTGTTTTCCGGTCATCTCGCTGAAAGGTTTACTTATTCCGTGTATTTGGCTGTCTGCTGCATCGGTGCCGCCATATTTATGGCTAGTTTATCGTTTGTTACCAATTTATGGGCGGGTTATTTGATCATTGGGTTAACGGGTCTTTTAATGGCAGGTATTTTTGGAATTTCCCTTGTCTATGCAACTGAGATGTTAAAAGGCAGTACAGATCGTAATACGAGTATCCTTATTGCAGCAGGGGGAATAGGAGGTATCATTCTTCCGCTCATTACAGGGGGAATTATGGATCATTTAGCTATTGAGCTGGTTACCATTTTCCTCGCCATTGTTTCTCTTTATATGTTCTTCTTTATTCTGTTTACGAAGAAGGAAGTGAAAGAAGGAATGTAAAGAAATTTTTTAAAAGCATCTTGTATGTGTAAGGATTTTCTCTGTTCTTTGTCGAAGGCTGTGCCAAACATTGTTGCTGAACGTATGGTCTTAAAACACGTATAAAGATTAGCTTTGTGTCATCTTTTCTTAAAATACGCAGGTGTATTCATGATCTATATTCACTTAATTGCATGAAAAAACAACAAAGTTTAAGAAAAGAGCCTTGTCGAATAGGTAATGAAAATCTGTCATAACCATGGGGGAAGAACGATGGAAACACTTCAAACAGTTGAAATAAAGCCATTCAGCCATTGTACGATTGCAGAAGCATTAGAAGCTTGGAATAAGGGATTTAGAGATTATTACACACCCATCGAATTAAGTGCAGATCAGCTGATCAGCAGGATGGGTCAAATGGGATTATCTCCTGATTATTCCTTTGTGGCCTTTGATCAAGGCGAACCAGTGGGAATTATTTTAAATGCAATAAAGAGGATAAATGGAAAAAAGAGAGCATGGAATGGAGGAACAAGTGTAGCGGTGAATTACCGCAGCCTTGGAGTAGGAAGAGTGCTCGTTAACAAAACCCTCGAGCTTTATAAAAAAGAAGGGGTGGATTCAGCAAGTCTTGAAGCATTCAGTGTTAATAAAAAGGCCATCCGCCTTTATGAGCGCTGCGGTTATAAATTTCAAGATACACTTTTATTTTTTGAACATAAAGGTGCTATGCCGGATAATGTGTTCAAGGCCTCTAAAGTCTTCTCTAAACACTATGGCATACCACATGAAGCGGGACAGCTGTCCTTTTATGATTCAGAGGTTCCATGGCAAACACGCTGGAATTTTTTGTGCAGCGGAGAATCGGTTATCGTGAAGAATGATTTACAGAAGGAAATTGGATATGCCATTTATCAAAGAAGGTTTAATGAAGATGGGAAGCTTTCGGCAGTGGTATTATACCAATGCAAAGTAAGTGAAACAGAGGATAATAAACAGGAAATCCTATTGAACTTGCTGAATGAGGTTTTTCCGCCTGGAATATCCTATCATAAAACAACCTATAATTTGCCGAGTTCAAACGAACTCCTGATCCATTTGCTGGAAAAAGCTGAGTTTAAAGAAGCTGCAGCGCCAAATGGGACACCGTTGAAACAAGCGTTCATGGTATTTGAATAAGTGATAAATGGGGGATAACAGTGTATATACCGAAGGATTTTGAAATAGAGAAGGCAGATGTTATTTACGAATTTATGGAACAAAATGGATTTGCAGCACTTATTTCTAATTTTGAAGATGAACCTGTGGCGACTCATCTCCCTCTCATTCTGGATAGAGAAAACGGGTGTCTATATGGTCACTTTGCTAAAGCGAATGACCAGTGGAGAGGGATTCTGGATAAAACGGTTCTGGCTCTTTTTCAAGGACCGCATTCCTACATTTCCCCATCCTGGTATGAAACGCATAAAGCAGTGCCCACTTGGAATTATGTCAGTATTCACGTGTATGGAAAAATAGTGCTTATAACAGATCCTGAAGAACTCAAAAAAAGCTTAACAATGCTCGTGTCAAAATACGAAGATGCCAGCAGTCCGTATAAAATGGAAAATCTTCCTTCTCATTATTTAGATGGTATGATGAAGGGAATAACAGGTTTTATTCTTAAAATTGACCGGATGGAAGGCAAGTGGAAGCTGAGTCAAAATCATTCTGCTGATCGTCAATTGGCAGTGGCCAGGCATTTGAAAGAGATCGGAAGCGAGAACAGCAGAGCAATTGCTGAATTGATGGAAAAAAATGCGAAAGGTGTTTGACCTCCTTATTTCCGGTAATTCCTTTTCATTAAAGCTTTTCTGCTTATCGTCTGCCAGTCAGTACCATTTTCCAAATAAGAAATTTTTTCCTCCATGCTGACTCGCATTTCATCTACTTTGTTATTTAACTGGGTAACATAATCAAGTACTTCTTTCATTTTAGCTGGAGGAACAATGTAATTACCATGTTCGTCTAACTGAACTTCATCTTCCTGAAAATTCATTGGAGGAACACTCCTTTCCTATTCTGGTTTCTAGTATGAATCATTTAAGGAAAGATATACTGAAAAACCAGAATTAGAGCAGCTAAAGGGAAGATCTTTCAAATAAAAACGGCCGCCTTTTAAAGGCGGCACTTTGGTTATACATGGCTTGTTTTCACAAAATATTGCTGCTATTCATATGTGATTATAAAAAGTATAAAATTAGTTTCGCGGCATCTTTTCTTACAATTCGCGGCTCGCTACTTGTTCGGAATTGTCTTATATAGAGAAAAATGCAACAAAATTTAAGTGTAGAGCCTTAAACGTTTTGAAGTTCCTCCGATTCCAGCCCGTGCTTGCTTAATGCTTCCATCATGAGTTCAGGTACAATTTTCAGCCCGTCATATTCAACTCGGATACTGCCTGTTTTCACATCTATTAACGCTCTTTCAATTCCATTTGTCTGAGAAAGCCTGGACTCTATCATATTAATCTTTTCTTCCGTAAGCGGTTCTTTCACTTGAATAATCGCTATACTCATTTTCCTATTCTCCCTCAACGTTTAATTCTTCCATGGATTAATACCCTCTTTTAGGAGAAATATACCGGAAACGGGAAATTTTTTTAAAAAGAAAATTCCTGCAGCTAACTATCTATGCTACAGGTCTGTTTGTCCTACTCTCTTGTAACTGACCTTGTTACATTAGGATAAATAGGATTTTTCAATTGGAATTCATAGGTTTCCACGTCGACAATCCCAACAACCTTTTCACTATCATGAAGATCAAGCATGACTTAAGCATTTCTTTTGCAGTATGGTACTTCAGCAACCCCGTATTAAAAATCATCCATATCTAAAATTGAATGCTGGGCAATCTTTGTTTCAGTGGCAGCAGGAGCTAAGACCTTTGCTTGCATTGCCAGCCCATTCACTTTCAGTTCATGAGAAGGACCTTCTATAAAAGAACTTGCATTGAACTTCGTTGAACAGTAAGGAACAGCATCACCATTGCAGATGAAAAAATCTCCGTTTATAAAGTCTTCATTTCTTCCCTTTCAGCAAGCATTGAATGAAGAAGCTGCTCACCTCATATGTTTAAAATTCCCTATTAAGGGAACCTTGTAAATGGACGATTCTGATCACTTTTTGAGAGGAAGATGAACATGGACAAAATGATGATGAATATGATGATGATGACAATGATGGAAGACATGCTCGGCAAAATGAGAACGATGAGCATGATGATGGAAAAGATGAAAGAAATGGACATGATGAGTGAAATGGACATGGACATGATGATGAAAAAAATGCAGGAATCAGATGAAATGACAACGATGATGATGAACATGATGAGGGAAATGAAAGAAAAAATGGCATAAATGTATTGACATCTTGGAATAAACTGCGTAAAATTTCATATAACTTAAAAACGTTAAAATCTCTTATCCAGAGAGGCGGAGGGACTGGCCCTATGAAGCCTCAGCAACCACAGTCTTAAGACTGAATGGTGCTAAATCCATCAGAGCGCATGCTCTGGAAGATAAGGGGAGGACCTTTCTGAATAGAAAACCTCTTCTTATGAAGAGGTTTTTTCTTATATTCATAGGAGGTCAATACAGTGAAAAACTTCAGACAAACGAAAGAAGCTTGGACAAATGATTATCTGGATCTGTACTTACATGCTAAAAATACAGGGGATGAAAAGTGGCAGGAAGAGATTTTAGAAAAGCTTTATCTGGCAGATCAGTTCGTCATCAAAGAATTGGAAGAGCAACATGAACAGAAATTATGGAAGAGATTTGATCAGATTAATGAACAATTGCTGGCTATTTATGGTCAATTAAGACAGCAGCTTGACCGTTATGAAAAAGAAAAGCTTCAAGAAAAAGCAATTGAATTGAAAAATCAGCGCATAGACATTTCTCAGAAGATTACTTCAGCCAAAGGATCGTTCACCAATTAGCTTACTGTCATAAGGCAGCTATACCAAGAAATGCTAATTTCGCAAAAGGGGAAGAGGCAGATGAGTGAAATTGTTACTATTTCAGGAAGCCCTTCTATTTTGAATCCAGGTCAACAATTGTATTAAATCATTTAAAGAATAAATTGGAACGCGATGGCCATACAGTGAGAGGAATTTCAGTTCTTGATGTGGATCCGAAGGTGCTGGTTCAGGCAGAATACGATCATCCAACTGTAAGGGAAATTGCTGAAAGCATCCAAAAGGCAGATGGTGTAATCATTGCTTCACCAGTCTACAAAGCGGCCTATTCCGGCGTATTAAAAACCTTGCTTGATCTCTTGCCCCGGGATGCCCTTAAAGAAAAACCATTAATGATCGGAGGCAGCCAGGCACACTTGCTTGCAATTGACTATTCCTTTAAGCCATTGCTTGCAGCACTGCATGCCCAAACCATTTTGAGAGGCGTATACCTGACAGATCCACAGATTGATAAAACCAGCCCGCTTGAGCCGATCAATGAAGCAGACCTTGAAGAAAGAATCAGCAACCAGCTGAAACAATTTATTGAGATTGCCAAGAAGCTGAAGAGCATTCCTGAATAAAGGGGAAGTAATGATATCAGCTTTTTGAAGCGGCTGACTTGCGATATTCCGTTCTTTAGCCGTATTTGCGAGTCAGCTTTATTTCGTTATAGAGACAAGGAAATTTTATTGAAATCGATTTTTTTCACTGATACTTGTATCTACCTGGCAAGCAAGCCTCCAGTATGGTCTAGGATCAGCCCTGCCAACTTCCCAAAACAAAAATATACTATAGTATTTAATGGCAGAAGGCGAGGGACGTCTGGAATGTACCCTGTGAATGAAGAAGAGGAATACAGAAGACGAATTCAGCAAAACAGCCCGAAGCAGCAAAATGATCAGAGCAGGATTCTTACGACTAAACAAATCAGCTCGATTCACGCCTGGATTGCACAAATGGGACAGCATCGGCTTATTCATCAAAAGCTTCAAGTTTCCAAACAAGTATTGAAACTGGAATATCCTGTTATTGGAAATGGTTTCAACCGTATTGTATATGACTTGAATAATGGGACTGTCCTGAAAGTAGCGCTTTCTGAGTGGGGTTATAAAAGTAATGAAACAGAAGCTCAAATATATAAAAGCTGCAATAGGCATGTTAAGCCGAATCTCTGTAAGGTTATAGAATCAGGTCATGGCTGGATTATCATGAAAAAGATGTGCCGCAAAGTCCCGCTTACACTTTTGCATGTAAGGACATTAGTTGAGCTGGAAGTAAAATTCTTAATGAACGGAATTATCCCGATCGATTTGCGGCTGGCAAACGTCGCCTTATCAGAAGAAAATGACATAGTAGTGATTGATTACGGCATGTTTATAAGAGGACTGAACAGTCCTTATTTTAAAATATAAACGCAAAAAAGGAGCTGATCAGAGTCAGCTCCTTTTTTCTATGAAAGGCTGTTATTCTTTTTCCGGTACAAGAAAGAAAAGGAAATCAGCACAGCCAAAATAATCAGACATACGGTTGTTCCAATGAGATTATCTTTATTAAAAACAAAAGAAATAAAGATAATGAAGAGTGCGAGGCTTGCAGCAATTGTTGTGTAGGGTGCCCATTTTACTTTAAAAAAAGGTTCTTCCGAATAGTTTTTTCTAAGCTTAAGCTGGGCAAGACAAATGCTTATCCATAATAAAATAATGGTAAAACCTGGAATTGTCATTAAATAGCTGATGACTTCGCCTGGTGTTTTATAAGCAAGAAAAACGCCAATTGTCAGACAAACAGCTGTTAATAAAATTCCGTTGACAGGAATTCCTAGTTTTGTCACTTTAGCAAGTTTTTTAGGAGCTTCCGCATTGTTTGCCATTGAATAAAGTGTTCTGGAAGTTGCAAAGATTCCTGAATTAGCAGCTGACAAAACGGCTGTTAATAATACAAAGTTCATAATTTGGGCAGCACCTGGCAGTCCTGTAATGGTAAAAACCTGAACAAAGGGGCTATCCTGTCCTGAAACTTTATCCCATGGAATAAGGCCGCAAATGATGAAGATAGGCAGTATATAGAAAAGAATAACTCTGATCACTGTGCCTTTAATGACTTTCGGCAAGACTTTTTTTGCATCCTTCGTCTCCGTTACAGCAACTCCGATCAGTTCTGCTCCCCCGTAGGAGAACGTAACAACCAGAAAAGCACTGAGCATACCTCCAGCTCCATTAGGAAAGAATCCTCCATGGGCTGTATAGTTGGAAAAAGGTTCATGGATTGGACTTGGAATTATGCCGAAAAGAATGCACAAGCCTAAAATGATAAAGACAGTCAGCGTAATAATTTTAATGCCCGCAAAATAGAACTCAAATTCACCATAATATTTTACTTGAATCAAATTAATACCAATGATAAAAATAGTACAAATTAACGTTAAGAGCCAAAGCGGAGCTCCGTTAAACCAAAATTGAAGAAAGCTTCCTGCTGCAAGCAGTTCTACGATGGTTACAATCAGCCAATTAATCCAATAGAGCCATCCGACAATAAAGGAAACCTGCGTGCCGAATGCCTTCGAAATCAGATTCTGCACGTTGATATTCGGGTAAACAATAGCCATTTCTGCAAGAGCGGCCATTACGATAAAGAGAAGCAGCCCTCCCATTAAGTATGCAAAGATCACACTTGGTCCAGCAAGACTAAGTGTATCAGAACTGCCTTTGAAAATTCCTGTTCCTATCATACCTGCGAGGGCAATAAATTGGACATGCCTCGGTAAAAGCCCTTTTTTTAGCTTTTGTTCTTGTTCCATGCTTTTCCTGCCTTCCTGAATAAAAGAAAATAATTGCTGAGTCTTTTTTACTTGAACGCTTTTATGCTTTTGTGCAGTTAAGTGATCAATACTTTGATAGTATAATAGTTCTATCTTATACAGTCAATGGAAGTTTATGCTTGAAGCAAATTCGTCCATTTAAATCCAAAATAGTTGTAAAATATAATTCAGGTTATTATTGATAGTTTAATAGCGGGAGGAACAAAATGAACTGGTTATTTGTAGTGTTAACGGTTGTTGCGGGAGTATTGATGTCCCTTCAGGCTGGGGTTAATGGTGCTCTTGGGAAAAAAATAGGTTCTGTCGAAGGGGCTTTTGTTTCTTTTGCTATTGGCACTTTGGTTCTGCTTTTATCCACTATTTTTATGGGCAAAGGAAATAGCATTATGTCGGTTCTGACTGTGCCGAAATGGCAGCTGCTGGGCGGTTTGCTTGGGGCTGTTTATGTCTTTACGATGGTACTTGTTGTTCCGAAAATTGGTGTCGGTTCTGCTTTATTGGCTTCTATAGCAGGACAGATGGTAGCAAGCACCCTGATTGATCACTTTAACGTTTTTGGGGGCAAGCAGATTTTAATTGACTGGAAGCGGATTACCGCACTTTTACTGATCGCAGTGGCTCTCTATTTATTCAACAAAAGATAGCGAATATAATTTAAAAGAAGCGCTCCCTTCAAAGGGAAGCGCTTCTTTATATATTGAATTCTATTCCTCTACAACAAACTCAAAGTTACAAGTAAATTTAACTTCCTTCCCTACTAGAACACCACCTGTTTCCAGAGCTGCGTTCCATGTCAGGTTGTAATCTTCACGATTTATTTTTCCTTCTACATCAAAGCCGGTAACCGTGCTGCCATCCATAGGGTTTTTGGATGTTCCGTTGTATTCCGCTTTAAGTGTTTCTGTTTTTGTGACGTCTTTTATTGTAAAGTCACCTGTAACTTCGTATTCCTCATCTGTTAATTTTCTAATGGATTTGCTCACAAATGTCATATTAGGATATTTCTCAGTTTCAAAGAAATCTCCAGATTTCAAATGACCGTCACGGTCTGCATTGCCTGTGTTAATAGAGGCTGCATCAATGGTTACTTTTACATCAGATGCCTCAAGATTGTTTAAATCGCCATTAAACTCAACATCAAAGTTTGTAAAAGAACCTTTTGATTTTGAAACCATCATATGTTTGATCTGGAAGTTGACATCGCTATGTACCTTATCCAATTTAAGTGCAGTCATTTCTTCTCCTCCTTTTAAGTAAGCAAACCGGTTATTTTAGTTTTAACTGAACCTAAAAATTAATCTGTCTTGCAGTTTGATCATAACAAATAGTTTGATTTTTGTGAAAAGATAGGCATTAAGAATTTAGGTCTGCGTTTTAAATGAAGGAGAAGAATGCACAAGCAAAGTGGAAGTCTGTAAAAAACAGGTTTACAGCTAATAGTCTATTAAGAACGCTGAATCACAGAAGTAGAATAGCTTTTAATCATTTTTTGCAAATTTTTATGGCCTTCTCTTAGTTTGATTGTTTCTTCGATAATCTTTTGAAACCCTTCTAGATCTCTATCGGAAGCATTTAAAACTGATTTTGGGATACCTTCGGCAATTTGCTGTAAAGTGAACTCTGTACTCATATTCCTCAACCACCTTTTTCATTTTTTTCAGGAAAACGTGCCTTTGTGCTTATTATTTTAGAAAGCATGCTATTTTCCTGCTAAAACCACTCCAAAATTTATCCTCTTTTATCAGCAAATTTCTTTTGAAACTTCCTTTTTTAACAAATAACGACGGTAAATTTTAAAGAAAATCATTTTTAACCAATTCCATCTAATTATTTGGTGCAAATGGAAATCGTTTCTTCGGTAATTGCATACATATAAATGTTTGAAAAACATCTAAACGGGGGTTGAGGTTTTTGTTAAAGAAATGTCTTATCCTTTTCAGCAGTATTTTCCTTCTGCTCTTCTGGACAGGAGTACACGGGGCGTCAGCAGCATCCGGCAAGTTTATCGTTATTAATAAGGCAGTAAACAAGCTTGCTTATTACGAAAACAGCCAGCAAAAAAGAGTCTTCAAGGTTGGTACAGGAAGAAACCAGTCACTGACACCGGAAGGTAAATTTAAAATTGTACAAAAAATCGTAAACAGACCTTATTACAAGGAGCACATTCCAGGCGGTGATCCCCGTAATCCTCTCGGGAACAGATGGATGGGGCTGAATGCCCGAGGTACATGGGGTACAACCTATGGCATCCATGGAAACAATAATCCAAGTTCAATTGGCGGATATGTAAGCAGCGGATGTGTGAGAATGTATGATAACGAAGTGGAGTGGCTCTATAATCAAGTTCCCCTCAACACGCCAGTTATCATAACGACTTCTTCCAAATCGTTTGATTCGATTGCAAAGTCTAATGGATATAATGTAAAAACGGGCGGAGACTCAAGTTCAAGCGGTGAAATGTTGAAAAGGGGCAGCAGAGGCAATTCAGTCGCGGATTTACAGCGGAAATTAACAAGTCTTGGATTTAGCACTGGCAAAATTGATGGTATTTTCGGTTCCGCGACAGAAAAAGCCGTCCGCAATTTTCAAAAAAGCCGCGGTCTGGTTTCGGATGGAATTGTCAGTTCTGCAACATGGAAGGCACTTAACGCAGCAAGTCCTGAAAAGCCATCCCCTGGAGGATCTTCACTTGCAAGCAGCGGAACACTGAAAAAGGGCAGCAAAGGCCCTGCAGTAAAAGAGCTTCAGCAAAAGCTTACAGCTCTAGGGTATGATACGAAGGGCACTGATGGAATATTCGGGGCAAAAACTGAAAAAGCAGTAAAAAGCTTTCAGAAAGCAAAGCATCTTACAGTTGATGGAGCAGTTGGCCCTGAAACAAAAAAAGCTATCTTAAAATAAATGATGAAGACCCCCGCTCAAGGCAGGGGTCTTCGTGTGAAAAGAAGAACTCCTTACAAAAATTGCCCAAGTTTACTCGAAGGATTTAAATTATTTTGCCGACTCCTTTAACCCCTCGGTCATACATAATTTTTTTGCCAATGGGCTCCACTGGATTTTCTATAAAAACCGCTTAGAAGGCAATCTAAGTGTTCTTAATAGTGTATACTAATGCGAATTAATGTATTTTAATACATGAAAGGATTATGTATATTCATGCAATTATGAGGAAGGACTTGAAAGGGGGAAGGCAGTAGCAGAAACTGACCGCTAAGGTTTTTCCACAAAAGGGACAGATGGAATTTTTGGACCGGCAACAGAAGAAGCAGTGAAACAAATTCAAAAAGCAAAGGGTCTGGCTGTTGATGGAATTGTGGGGCCAGCAGTGAAAAATGTACTGTTGAAATAGTTTGTTTAAAAAATAATCTCCAGGATCCTTTGTTGACAGCAATAATTTTTCTGCCCTTTTTGAATAAAAGTTCGTTTTGAGAGCTGAAGTTTTTCCTAATTGACCCTAAGAATAGATACCTTTTTCAACAGATCAACAATTTGATCCATTTTTGCATTCTAAAAAAGGCAAAAGGAGAGTATCTTTCATCATCTCATTTTGTCTCATAAATAAAATGGAAGCATATAATAATAAAAATCTAATTGTTGCTTCTCTTTGAATCTTTTTAATAAACTCCTGCCACCCCTGAAAACATTTGGTTTGCATTTTGATTTTTAAGTTCCCTCTAAAAACAAACGAGTTAATGTTGGCAAAAATGTCTTGAACAATCGGAATGTTTAATAGCACTTACTTTTGTTCATACTGTCAATATTACAACGTCCAGCATTGAAAAAAGGTATGTAATTAATAATTTTATGGGGTTTGATCAATGGGGGAATAATAGAGAGGTAGTTGATCATGTTATCATACAACGATCTTGGTACAGGGACTCCAGTTGTTCTCATACACGGACTTGGCAGTAAGAAGGAAGCTTGGCTGCCACAACATGATTTAGCAAATAGGTATAGGTTAATTATCCCAGACATGAGAGGTCATGGGGAAACGGTAATCAATGAGGACCTTACTGTTAAGAATTTCGCATTGGACATCATAAAGCTGTTGGAAAACCTAAATATCCCATCAGCTTTCATTTGTGGATTGTCATTGGGTGGAATTGTGGCTCAGGAACTATACAAGCAGCGTCCAGATATGGTAAAGGGGTTAATCCTGGCTAACACAACCTCGTATATACCATCTATATTCGCCAATAATATTATCAATCAATCATATGAGCTTCTTCGGAAAGGCAACCAAGAGCTGGTTGAACATATTGTGATGAGGGGTCTATATGATAAAGTCTATAAAGAGGAAGCAAGAAATGCATTTTATATTCGAGACACATACATTGAATCAGCGAAAGCTCCAGTCGGGCTCAATTATTTTTCCGTCCTTCCTACCATAAGAAAACCTGTTCTTCTAATCGGAAGTACACATGACAAAGTCACGCCTTCCTATAACTTATATCTTATGAAGCCTTTTATAAGGCACTCAAAAACCGTCCTATTGAAAAACACTGGACACTTAAGTAACATCGAAAAGAAGGATCTTTTCAACCGGCATGTTACGGATTTTATAGATACCTGTGCATGAAATGAAGTTCTTTTATTTAAAAACAAACGACAATTCTAAAGTGAGCACTTTTCTAATATCTCGACTCGCTGCATGTTACAAGGATATCTGTTACCTGATATTGAAAGCGCTAACAAACAATTTAAAATATAAAAATGACAAATAAGAAAAGCGCAAGCGCCTTGAACAGCCTAAGGCAAGACGGTCATCCGGAGAAAGGCGGTCTTTCCTTTCTCTGGATGAACGGCTTATGACCTAAAGACTCGGGCTAGGCACTGGAGCTGGACAAATCACCCCATAGTACTTTCATATCCAGAAATAAAAAAAACGCCCAAGAGAGGGCGTTTCCGAGAACAGTAGAAAGAAGCGACGGCTACTCTTTCTTCTGAGCTAACAGTTTAATTTGAACGTTCTTCCAACCAGTCGCCAATGGTTGGATAGGTTTGTTTTACGGCTTTAGGTCCAAATGTGATAGACACATGACCTGTAGGCAGAGTAACGTACCTTTTATCTTTGCTGGATATGGCGTTCATTAACGCTTCTACTTGATGCGGTTGTGCAATATGGTCTCTTTCACCTGATAAGTTGAGAACATTTGCGGTAATGTTTTTTAAATTAACCTTACGGCCGCGAATGACGAGTTCCCCTTTAATAAGCTTGTTTTGTTGGTAGAAATCCCTGATCCACTGACGATAGGCTTCACCGGGGAAGGGAACGCCATCTCCTACCCATTTTTGCATAAGTTTCCAGTTTTTTATAAAATCTTCGTTGTCTGCGCGATCAACAAGACTAACATAAGGTCCATAAAAATTGGTTGCAGGTTTTAACATTTTGTTTCCGAAATCGATCATCTCGGGTGGAATAAGACCCAATGTATCGACGACTTTGTCGATGTCGAAATATCGACCATCAAGGAAAGAACCATATAAGCCTGTTTCTTTAAAATCAAATGGGCTTGTCATAAAAACAAAGTTGCGAACCGGCAATTCAGGATGAAGAGCAGCAAAAACGGATGTCATTGTTCCGCCCATGCAGTAACCAAGGATTGAAACTTCAGCCGCCTTAGATGAACGCAATACTTTACGAACGGCACGCGGAATGTAGTCCATAATGTAGTCATCCAGTTTCATATTTTTATCTTCGTAACCTGGTGTACCCCAGTCAAGGAGATACACGTCAAAACCGCGATTAACCATATATTCAACAAAACTGTTTCCTCTTGTTAAATCTAAGATATAGGGTTTATTAATAAGAGCATAAACCAAAAGGAGAGGAACTTTATGCTTTTTCGGCTGATCGGATGTGTATCGGTATAACGTTGCTTTGTTTTTTGTCCAAATGACTTCTTTTGGTGTTGGGCCCACTTCAGGCTCGGAATCTTTTGTTAACACTTCGGTTGCTCTTTTTAAGCGGGAATAATAATGTTTGAACTCATCTGGCATCATTTCTGAAAACTGTTTCCATTCTTTTGAAGCCGTGCTGATCATTGTGACTCACACCTTTCATAGCAGTCAGAATTGTAAAGTATATTCAATTGATAAAAAGATAGACTACATGTATAATCCGCCGTTAATATTTAACTGCTGACCTGTGATATATTCACCATCTTTGCATAGATAAATGATTCCGCGTGCAATTTCATCCGGCTGGCCAAAACGTCGCTGTGGAATTTTAGCAACAATTTTTTCCCGGACATTTTCCGGAATTTCTTGAACCATCTCTGTGTCAATAAATCCAGGGCAAATCGCATTAACGGTTACATTGCTTTTGGCAAGCTCAAGTGCAAGCGATTTTGTGTAACCAATCATTCCTGCTTTTGCTGCAGAATAGTTTGTTTGCCCAAAGCCTCCAGCCTGTCCGATAATAGAGGAAATGTTGATGATTCGTCCTGCATCTGATTCAAGAAGGTAAGACAGGGCAGCGGATGTCGTATTGTAAACGCTGGTTAAATTCACGTCAATGACGGTTCTCCAGTCTTCTTCACTGAGTTTTTTGAAGGTGCTGTCTCTTGTAATTCCTGCATTATTTACTAGGATATCTATTCTGCCGAAATGATCAATCGCTTCTTCTGTTAATTTTTTAGACTCCTCTAAATTTGAAACATCTGCCTGCACGGCATAAGCATCTCCGCCGATTTCTTTAATATCCATGATAAGCTTTTCTGCCGATCCTATGCTGGTGTTATAATTAATAACAACTTTTACCCCATTCCTTGCTAACTCCATTGAAATCGCTGCGCCGATTCCTTTTCCGCCCCCTGTGACGATGGCTACTTTGTTGTTTAAATCTGTCATTTTGGCTTGCTCCCCACTATGTTTGTATGTGAAAAATAAATGTTAGACAAGCTTTACCGACTGCTTAGTTATTTCTAGGCTGTGTTCGACACATCTTTCTCAGGTTAGTTTAGCCGCGCTCTACGATTGTTGCTACCCCTTGTCCTCCGCCAATACAAAGTGTTGCTAATCCTGTTTGGCTATTACGTTTTTGCATTTCGTGAATAAGAGTTACTAAAATGCGAGCACCGCTGGCACCAATTGGATGTCCTAACGCAATAGCACCGC
This sequence comes from Chryseobacillus diguaensis, assembly GCF_049220665.1. Lineage (NCBI taxonomy): Bacteria > Bacillati > Bacillota > Bacilli > Caryophanales > Bacillaceae > Chryseobacillus > Chryseobacillus diguaensis. The sequence continues at coordinate 26,610 of NZ_JBMKNV010000005.1, read as the reverse complement.
CATTTACATTTAATTTTTCTTTATTAAAATGGAGTTCACGATCTACAGCAATAGATTGAGCAGCAAATGCTTCGTTCGCTTCAATTAAATCAATATCTTCTAATTGTATAGATGCTTTTTCAAGAGCTTTTTTTACTGCTCGGACAGGGCCGATTCCCATAATACTAGGATCTACACCTGCACTCGCATTCGCTTTTATTGTTACTAATGGTTTTATTCCTAATTCAACTGCCTTTTTACGGCTCATTACGACAAATGCTGCAGCACCATCGTTAATTCCTGAAGCATTACCAGCTGTTACAGATCCATCCTTTTTAAATGCCGGGCGAAGTTTTCCTAATCCTTCTGCCGTAGTACCAAACCGAGGAAACTCGTCTTGAGCGAATACTGTTACTTGTCCTTTTCGGCCTGGGACTTCAACAGGGACAATTTCATCAGAAAAGCGATTCGATTCAATTGCTGTTTGAGCCTTTTGCTGACTCCAAGCAGAGAACTCATCTTGTTCTTCACGTGAAACGCTATATTTTTCACTTAGATTTTCAGCCGTTACTCCCATGTGATAATCATTGAAGGCACACCATAATCCATCTTGAATCATGCTATCTACTAATTTTTTATCTCCCATCTTAAATCCATTACGAGCTTCTTTTAACAAGTAAGGAGCCTGGCTCATATTTTCCATTCCACCTGCAACCACCACTTCTGCATCCCCAGCAAGAATAGCTTGTGCTGCCAAATGAACCGCTTTCAGCCCTGACCCGCATACCTTATTAATAGTCATAGCAGATACCTCTTGAGGCAAGCCAGCAGCAAGGGCAGCTTGTCTTGCTGGATTTTGTCCAAGTCCGGCTTGTAAGACATTTCCCATAATGACTTCATCTACTTGATTTGCTTCTATCCCTGCTTTTTCAAGTGCTCCTTTGATAACGATTCCACCTAACGCAGGAGCAGAGACATTTTGCAAACCGCCTCCAAAGCTTCCAATTGCAGTTCTCACAGCACTAATAATAACAACTTCTGTTTGATTCATATCCAAATCTCTCCCTTAACCATTTTGTGGCTGTCGTTTTAATTACATTGCTTGAAAACTCTAAGTCAATGAGACTTGCAAATGACTTAGAAAGTATGTATTTAAAATACAATTTAGTAATCTAATCAATTCTTCACCGAAGTAAAATCTCAGCAGTCATAAACCAACCTTATCAGGATATATAAAGATATTTTTTATTTTAAAAAATTGTAAAGGTTATATGGTTAACATATTAAAAATTTGGTTTTGTTGCCTTATTAAGAGGGAATAGTAAGTTTAGAACTCTTCTGGCATCATTTGAAATCGATGGGAACGATTAGACTACATGTATAATCCGCCGTTAATATTTAACTGCTGACCTGTGATATATTCACCATCTTTGCATAGATAAATGATTCCGCGTGCAATTTCATCCGGCTGGCCAAAACGTCGCTGTGGAATCTTGGCAACAATTTTTTCCCGGACATTTTCCGGAATTTCTTGAACCATCTCTGTGTCAATAAATCCAGGGCAAATCGCGTTTACGGTTACATTGCTTTTGGCAAGCTCAAGTGCAAGCGATTTTGTGTAACCAATCATTCCTGCTTTTGCTGCAGCATAGTTTGTTTGCCCAAAGCCTCCAGCCTGTCCGATAATAGAGGAAATGTTGATGATTCGTCCTGCATCTGATTCAAGAAGGTAAGACAAGGCAGCGGATGTCGTATTGTAAACGCTGGTTAAATTCACGTCAATGACGGTTCTCCAGTCTTCTTCACTGAGTTTTTTGAAGGTGCTGTCTCTTGTAATTCCTGCATTATTTACTAGGATATCTATTCTGCCGAAATGATCAATCGCTTCTTCTACTAATTTTTTAGACTCCTCTAAATTTGAAACATCTGCCTGCACGGCATAAGCATCTCCGCCGATTTCTTTAATATCCATGATAAGCTTTTCTGCCGATCCTATGCTGGTGTTATAATTAATAACAACTTTTACACCATTCCTTGCTAACTCCATTGAAATCGCTGCGCCGATTCCTTTTCCGCCCCCTGTGACGATGGCTACTTTGTTGTTTAAATCTGTCATTTTGGCTTGCTCCCCACTATGTTTGTATGTGAAAAATAAATGTTAGACAAGCTTTACCGACTATTTAGATTTTCCTGCTGTTTCTTTATTGTTTTCTATTTTTTCTATTTTTTCTATTTTTTCTATTTTTTCTGTTTTTAAAAGGGTAAGGATTTCTCTCAGTTTAGTGTCTAGATTCTTCATTTTGTTTTTTATATCGGTCATTTCTCGTTTCAGTTCTACTTGGTTGACTTGATTGGATTTGGTGTCTTCCATTAACTCTTCTAAATCATCCACTTTTGAGTCAACATTAACGATTAGAGAAGAGATGTTTGACAGGTCATTTCGAGTGGGGATATTCATATGTTCCAAATAACGATCTGTTGTTTCATTTAACATTTTCTTGAATAGAAGATTCATCTCCAAGACTTGTCCCATCACTTTAGAAACCGACTCATCTTTCATGTTTTCATCAATTAGAGTACTGGACTGGTTATAAAAGTCCTTCCAAATTTCAAATGGATTAAGGTTTTTTTGCTGATTCATTTGTTTGTTCTCTCCTCTCATGACGCTTATTTTTTGTAGTGATCTAAACTACAACTTTATGATACTAATTAATATCAAATAAAGTAAAGAGGAAATATTTCAAATTTTAAAAGAGACGTTTGACAATTTTATTAAATAGGTGTAAATTACACATAGAGACTATTTAAAAGAGTGAATGGGTGATACAATGACAATAAATAACGAAAAAGCTCCTAAAGTCCCTGCCTCCAAAGATGAGAAGGATCCTAAAGTCTCAACTGCCAAAGATGAGAAAGTGATGACCAATATGCCGAAAAACTTAATGATACCCGTGCTTCTGTTAAGTCTCCGCGGCTGGAATTTACATGGTTATAAATTGATTCAAGAATTGACTCGATTTGGTTTCTCATCTGTTGACCAAGGAAATGTATATCGAACACTAAGACAATTAGAAAAAGACAACATGGTAAAGTCTGAATGGGATATCTCAACAGGAGGACCTGCAAAGCGGATTTATTCCTTAACCGAAGTTGGCGAGGCCTACTTAAAAACCTGCTCAGATTCGTTAGAACAGTACCAATCAATCATTAATCGCTTTTTTACGATGTATATGGATATGTTCCTGCCTAAATCCTTCACACAGAATGATGATAAAGAAGAAAAGTAATGTTCAATAACAGTGATTCTGCAGTATTACTGCAATCATAATAAAGTTTTATTAGGAGGTTTTTTCAATGGAAGAAAACAACAACATGCAGGCTGCTAAAAATTTGGGTGACTCTCTTTTTAACAGTTGGGCAAACAGTTTGAATAGGATCTATGCTTCTCAAAAAGAAGTAGAAAGTCTTACTGTTCAAGCATTTGGACGTCAAAAAGAATCATTGGTAAAAATATCTGAAGATATGAGTCGAATTGAACAAGAACAGAAAAAATTAGTTGAAGAACTGCGCGAAGTTGGTAAGAAAAACATACAAACAGTTTATGGCGAAGAGGCAAGCCAATTTTTTGAACAGTGGAACGAGCACTTTGATGAAGTAACAAACCGCATTCAACAACTAACAGTAACACCATATAAAGAAGGTTTAAATACCTTAAATGATTCACAGGAGTACTTCCAAGAATCGATCAAAAAGGGAATTGAACAGCAACAAAAAGTTCGTGAAGATTTTTTAAACCTAATGAAAACAACACAAAAAGGATTTTTTGATTTAGTTGGATCCAGCACAAAAATGTCATTTTAATTTGTATAAGCAGAACAGCGAATTTTCGCTGTTCTTTTTTTTGAAAAACATAAATATAAGATTAGTAAATAGAAAAATAAGAGGTGAGATTTTTGAAATTAGCCGACAAAGTAGCTTTAATTACGGGTGGAGCAAAGGGGATCGGGAAAGAAACGGCAAAAAAATTCCTTCAAGAAGGTGCCAAGGTGGTCATATGTGATTACGACCAGTCTGCTGGTCTGGCTATACTAGAAGAGTTTGGTGAAGATAGGGCCACCTTTTTTAAAGTCGATGTCACAGATACTGCCCAGATAGAAGAGATGATCAATTCAACGCTAGATACTTTTGGCAGAATAGATATATTGATTAACAATGCAGGCATTACGATTGACGGGTTACTATCAAAAATGGATGAAACCGCTTGGGAAAAGGTGATTTCTGTAAACTTATCAGGTGTCTTTAAATGTACGAAGGCTGTGATCCCAGTTATGTTAGATCAGGGATCTGGAGTGATTCTCAACGCTTCTTCTATCGTCGGTTTATATGGAAATATTGGTCAAACCAATTATGCTGCTACTAAAGCAGGAGTGATTGGCCTTACTAAGAGTTGGGCAAAAGAGCTGGGACCGAAAGGAATTCGGGTCAATGCAGTAGCCCCCGGTTTTATTGAAACAGGGATGATATCGGAAGTACCAAAAAAGATCCTTGATATGATGAAAGAAAAGACACCGCTTAAAAAAATTGGCCAACCAGAAGATATAGCATCGGCCTATTTGTTTCTTGCTTCAGATGATGCGAATTACATAAATGGAGCAATTTTGAGTGTTGATGGCGGATTAGTTATTTAGAAAATTGCAGGAACCATGTAAATGATTCCTGCTTTTTGCGTTTAGGGTGAATGTTTGATTTAGGCTCATTTTTTATAAAGGCTGTTTTCGCAAAGATTGTTGTTATTCGTACGAGCGCAAATCACGTTTATAGACTGGCTTCGGGGCATCTTTTCTTAAAATTTTTGATGAAATGAAGATTTCAGAACTTAAATTAAGAGTTATTAGCAACAAAGTTTAAGAAAAGAGCCTATAAAAAACATTTCCAACCATAGAAACTGCACCGAAAAGGATGTAAAATAATACTGGATTACAAGACTTTACATCATGAAAGGTGCGAAAGATGGAAAGTATAACAGTAGTTTCCCTTTTAGACGTTATAAGTGAATTGTTTTCGGATGAAATTTCGATCGCTGTTTCAAATAAAAAGGAATATATCTATTATCGGCCGAGTAAACGAATTGATTTAAAAATCCGTCCGGGAGATTCTTTAAAGGAAGGAACAATAGCGTATAAAGCCTTAAGCACCAAACAAAAAGTCTCTGAATTTATTAACCGTGACGTGTTTGGAATTCCTTATCATGGGATGGCAGTGCCATTTCTTCACAAAGGAAGACTTGAGGGATGCGTTACCGCTATTTTTCCTGCTTTAACGGATGGAAAATCAGTCGTGACTATGAAAACCTATGATGGATGGATTCCTATTCCTTTTTCACAAGTGGTGTATTTAGAAGCAAAAGATAAAAAAACCAGTGTATATACCGAAGGATACTCTGGCACCCATAAATACTCGCTCCAAGAATTTGAGTACCTTCTTCCAAAGGAAAATTTTATACGTTGTCATCGCTCTTTTATTGTGAATGTTAATCATATTAAAGAGATTTACCCTGATACACATTCAACGTTTTTACTTTCGATGGATAATGGTGACAGAGTACCCGTCAGCCAATCCTACTCTAGCTATTTTCGAAAACTGCTAGGATTTTGAAAAAATATTCTGTTTAAAGCTGTGAATTTGCTGCTTAGTCTGAATTTTTCGTGATTTACTCCGATAGCTCCTATCCTATTCCTAATAAAAGGTACAATAAACTCATTATAATGAAGTGGGGGATGAGTTTATGGAGAATAGCTTTGAACGGATTAGAGACCCTCGTCTGCATAACCGGGTCGTTACTCCTGAGGAAGCAGCATCTTGGATTCAAGATGGAATGACTTTGGGGTTAAGCGGATTTACACGTGCAGGGGATGTAAAAGCGGTACCATGTGCTCTGGTCCAACGTGCCCAGCAAGAATCATTCAAGGTAAATGTCTATACAGGAGCCTCATTAGGTTCTGATATTGATAAATTGTTTGCTGAAGCTGGTATTCTCGGTAAGAGGCTTCCTTTCCAAGCAGATCCTACTATGCGAAAGGGTATAAACCAAGGGGATTTTTTATTCGTGGATCAACATTTGTCCCACACTGCTGAATTAGTGAGAGCAAATGTTTTGGAGCCTATTGATATGGCAATATTGGAAGCGGTTGCAATAACAGGAGATGGAATGATTATCCCGACAACTTCTATCGGCAATTCGTTAACCTTTGCCAAGCATGCAAAGTCCATTATTATTGAAATCAATACAGCCCAGTCCTTAGAGTTAGAAGGATTGCATGATTTATATGATCCAGGGAAACAGGGAGAGAGGGATCCCATTCCCCTTAAAAATACGGATGATCGAATCGGTACTTTAGGAATACCAATTGATGTTGAAAAGGTAAAAGGCATCGTGTTCACCAACCAGCTGGATTCACCGTCAACTATAATACCGCCAGATCAGGAAACGGTCATTATGGCAGAGCATTTAATCGAGTTTCTGCGTAAAGAAGTAGAAGCTGGACGGCTAACAGAACGTCTTGCCCCGCTGCAGTCAGGAATCGGTTCTGTTGCAAATGCCGTTCTTCATGGCATGTTAGCTTCGGAGTTTAAGGATTTAGAGGTATATTCGGAAGTATTGCAGGATGCGGTTTTTGATCTAATGGATGCGGAAAAGGTTCGATTCGCCTCATGCTGTTCTATTACTCTTTCAGATTCAAAAATGAAGGAAGTTTTCGCAAATTTTGATAAATACCGCGACCGCTTGATTATGAGGCCGCAGGAAATTTCAAATCACCCTGAAATCATCCGCCGGCTTGGGTTGATTTCAATTAACACAGCATTGGAATTAGATATTTATGGGAATGTAAATTCAACCCATGTACTAGGCACGAAAATGATGAACGGAATTGGGGGATCCGGTGATTTTGCACGGAATGCCCGTCTAGCGATTTTTGTAACAAAATCAATCGCGAAAGACGGTAATATATCAAGCATTGTTCCTTTTGTTTCTCACGTAGACCACACAGAACATGATGTAGATGTCATTGTAACAGAACAAGGATATGCAGATTTGCGCGGTCTGGCACCAAGGCAGCGCGTGGAACTGATTATCGAACGATGTGCTCATCCAACCTATCGCGGTCAACTTCGCGAATATTATCGGGAAGCTCTTACTAGAGGCGGACAAACCCCTCATGTTTTGGAAAAAGCTTTTTCATGGCATACGAATTTTTCGAAAAATGGAACGATGCTTGAAGCTGTCCTGGTGTAAATGAATCTAACAAAGGAAATAAAGCTTTACCTCAAATGTAAGTGTACTTGAACTCTTTTAAACAAAGGCAACTAGCCCTCTGGGCGTTGCCTTTTCTTACTGGATAAGAAAGTATAAATCTCTACTGAATGAGCTCGGTTTCTAGGGGTTAATATGTCCAGCGCAAGCAGCCTAGCCCGAGTCTTTAGGTCATAAGCCGTTCATCTAGAGAAAGGAAAGACCACCTTTCTCCGGATGAACGGCTTATGCTTGCCTTAGGCTGTTCAAGGCGCTTGCGCTTTTCTTGAAAGATAAGAAAGTATAAAATTTACGTCGTTCCACAGTACTTGGTACTGTGGTATTTTTAATTTATGGAGACAAATATTTTAAAACGTATCTTTTTTGATGAAAAACGTCATTGGGATCAATTCGTTCAAAAACACCGAGGAAAAATCCGTCCCATTGTTTTAAAGGAAGTCGAAAAATTCCAAGGCTGCGGAAATCCTGCAAATGGGTTCAAGCTATTTGTTTGTGAAGGCTGCCATGACGTTCGCCGAGTGCCTTATCGATGCAAAGGGCGATTTTGTACAACTTGTTCTGTAGGAGAAAGTGAAGAATGGAGCCGTCTGCTTACAGAGGATGTCCTGCAGGAATCATCGTCATGTCATCTTCACAATTGATGAAGGGCTGCGTGATGTGTTCCTGCTTCATCGGCACTTGCTAAAGGATCTGATGGACGAGGCAGCCCGGCTGATTAGCGGATTCTTTGAGAAAAAAGCAAAGGTCACCCCGGGTATCATCTCAGGTCTTCACACTTTTGGTTCCAGGGTGAATTTTAATCCTCATGTACATATGCTGCTCACAATGGGCAGCCTGACGAAGAAAGGCGAGTGGAAACAATATGACTTCCTGCCGTTTGAAATGCTCAGGAAGCAATGGCAGACGGTGGTATTAAAATTGATTCGCAAGGGTGTATCCGGGAAAGAAAAGAAGAGGATCCAGGCACGTTTACAGAGGGCTTTTCAAAATAATGGGGAAGGCTTCTATGTGCATGCCCCGAAACAAAAAGGGAATGTGAAAGAACAGCTGCGTTATATTGGACGTTATATTCGTCGACCCGCCATTGGACTGAACCGGATCGAGGCATATGACGGTCAAAACGTGACCTTTACCTATCTGGATAAAACAGACGGGAAAGAAAAATGGGAAACGGTAAGCGTCGAAGAATTTATCTCCAGGCTTATTCGCCATATACCAGATGAACAGTTCAAGACCATCCGCCACTATGGGATGTATTCAAGAAGATCAAAGAACTTTAGTAAAAAAGTATTGTGCGAATGGCAAAAGAAAGCGAAGCGCTGGATCGTGAAAGTAAAGAAAACACTGCGTCGGCAGACGTGGAGGGAACGGATGATATCTAGTGGAGAGAAAGACCCTTTCGTTTGCCAGAAGTGTGAGTGTTATTATGAGTACAAGGGAGAAGTCTGCCTTGAGGATGGGAAACTTGAAGTCAAGGCAGCTCTCTGTCAAACGAGCAGAGCTTATTTAGAAAGGGTGATTCACCATTTCACCAGTACCAAAAAAGAAGAAAAAAGGGAAGAAAAAGAAGATGGCATCTCCAACTCCGTCCAACTACCTGTTAAGCAAACAGAGCGTCAGCTTTGTTTGTTTGGCGTGTCATGAGAAAGAGGATATTCCATTTAGTGTGGTTAGAGACTTTGATTTAATGGATGATGGGGATCCTATGACACCGCCGATGTTTTCATGCGAAAAATGTGGTGGACAAATGTATCCTGAATATTATAAAGGAGTACATGGCAAGGAGTACAAAATTTCGGATGTACTCTGATTAAGAAAAACCGGGCAAAAACCGCCCGGTCCTTTTTTGTTTCAGTATAAATTTAAATACATATTGGGATGTAAAACTTTCAAAATCCTTTTCCATTCTTGGTATGGTATTATGAAAGCGCATAACACAAACGTATAAGGGGGAGAAGAGATGGACCTTTCGAAAGATCGGGCAGGCACGCGCCGGATCACAGGAAACATATTTAAAGGATCAGTAGGCAATTTGATTGAGTGGTATGACTGGTATGTTTATTCCGCCTTTGCTGTCTATTTCTCCGCAGAATTCTTTCCAGAAGGCGACTCAACAAGCCAGCTGCTAAATACAGCAGCCATTTTTGCAGTGGGCTTTTTAATGCGCCCGATTGGAAGTCTTTTGTTGGGCAGATATGCTGACCGCTATGGACGAAGGGCTGCGTTAACCCTTTCGATCAGCATTATGGCAGGAGGTTCTCTGATTATAGCCTGTACGCCAGGCTTTGAAACAATCGGCATTATGGCTCCTATTATTCTTGTTATTGCCCGCCTGCTTCAAGGTATTTCATTAGGAGGGGAATATGGAACATCAGCAACCTATTTATCCGAGATGGCCATAAGCGGCCGAAGAGGTTTTTACTCCAGTTTTCAGTATGTAACTCTTGTAGCGGGGCAGCTCGTTGCACTGGGAGTGCAGATTATTCTGCAGCAGTCCTTGAGTGATGCTGAGATGAGTTCATGGGGATGGCGGATTCCCTTTATCATCGGGGCATTGGGGGCATTAGCTGTCCTATGGCTGCGCCGCACGATGGACGAGTCTGATCAATTTAAAAAAGTGGCAGCAGAAAACCGTGCCAGCGCCGGGACATTCCGCGCTTTAATGAAACACCCAAAAGCCGTTATGACAGTAGTCGGACTAACGCTTGGAGGAACAGTCGCATTTTATACGTATACGACCTATCTGCAGAAGTTTATGATTAACACGGTTGGGATCCCTAAAGGTACTGTAACCTGGATTAACTTTGCTGCACTGCTTGTTTTTATTGTGCTTCAGCCCCTCGCCGGCATGCTGTCTGACCGAATTGGCCGGCGTCCTCTGCTGATCGGATTCGGAATTCTTGGTACAGTGCTCACGGTGCCTTTATTTTTCATGATGGAGAAAACACCGAACCCTGTAGGAGCGTTTCTTCTCATGATGGCAGGCCTTGTGATCGTCACAGGCTACACTTCCATAAATGCCATCGTTAAAGCAGAGCTCTTCCCAACAGAAATCAGGGCACTGGGTGTCGGATTTCCTTATGGCGTCACCGTTGCTATTTTTGGGGGCACGGCTGAATTTATTGCTTTATGGCTCAAAAGCATAAAATTAGAATGGCTTTTTTATGTGTATGTTGCCCTTTGCATCGCCATTAGTTTTATTACTTACTGGCGAATGGGAGAATCATCAAAGTCATCCAAGATTGAAGGAGAGCTTCTGCAGAAAGGGAAAGATATCTCAGGAAATGCCATGTAAATTTGAAAAGTAAAACCCCTGCCGGCAAAGCAGGGGTTTTTTTCACTGTATAAGAAAGTATAAATCTTTACCTAGTCAGCTCGACTGCTGAGGGGCAGTTCGGATCCAGCTCCAGCGCCTAGCCCCTCGAGGTGTCGGGGCTGTTCAAGGCGCTTGCGCTTTTCTTATCGACAATATTTAGAAAATACCATACCAGTAAAATCAGAGATATATGGAATGAAATCGGGAAAATTATCACTCAATCTAAGATCCAAAGTTAATTTGCTCATGCAAAAAACCCCGCATTTTTAAAAATGCGGGTTGGTCTTTATTTAGGACTCGGAATATCAAACGGAACTCTTTTTTTCCTTAAAACATTCTTTTTCAAGGATTCTCACCAGTGAGGCTGCCTAAAAAGCATTCATTCCCCCTAAGGAGAGCACCTGAGGCTTCTAGTAAACCAGCCAGAATAATAGCATTCGATATCCAATACAGCACGGAATTAAAATGATTTGTTCCTTTTTAAAATTAGAATTGCCATTAAAAAAATGACAAACCTATCGCAAAGATTACACCAGAGACCAATAATGTTGTGACACAGTATCCCATAATATCACGCACCCCCAGTCCAGCAATAGCCAAAGCAGGTAAAGCCCAAAACGGCTGTGCCATGTTCATCCAGGCCTCCCCATAGGCAATGGCCATAGCAGCAATACCCTGGTCAACTCCAAGTTGGTGAGCGGCAGGCATAATAAAGGGTCCCTGTACAACCCAATGTCCTCCTCCCGAAGGAACAAAGAAATTCACGATACCTGAGCTCAAAAATGCAAGGAATGGAAAGGTTTCGGGTGTCGAGATCGAGATAAATGCATTTGTAATAGCGCCTCCAAGTCCCGACATTTCCATCATGCCTTGTATGCCGGCATAAAACGGGAATTGAATTAAAATGCCCGCCGTTCCTTTCGCTGCATTCGCAACAGCGTTCATATAGGATAGTGGTGTACCATGAAGAAGGAGACCTGTTGTAAAGAAAAATAAGTTTACCGTATTAATGTCGATTTTAAAACCATTTGTTGCTATAAAATAGGCTAAATATGCGTAACCAAGCAAAGAAATAGCAATACTAAGGAGCCGGCTGTTTTCCATATGAATTGCAAATGTTTTTTTTACAGTTGCTGGTGCCACTATGATTGCTGCGGCTGTTTCATCTTCAGCTAAAACATTTGGATCAATACCAATGACATCTTTTCCTGTCGGCATCATAAGTCTTGTCATAATTGGGAGGACAATCAGCAAAGCAAGTGTAATGAAAAGGTTATAACCAGTAAAAATGGTTTGTGTCAGCGGAATCAAACCAGCTGTTTTTTCCATCGGGTTACCAGGTGTAGCTGCGACAAGCGGGATAGAGCCAGAAAGTCCTCCATGCCATGTAAGAAAGCCGATATAAGCGCATGCAATCAAGAATCGATAATCAGACCCTGTTATTTTCTTAGCTACTTCTTTAGCAAACAATGCACCAACGATTAATCCAAAACCCCAGTTAATAAAGCACGCAATTCCTGAACCTACAGTTACAAGTATGACTCCTTGCGCAGGCGTTTTGGCAACACCCGCAAGTTTAACGAGCCATCCTTTTACAAGCGGGGAGCTGGCAAGGGCATGCCCTGTTACTAAGACTAGGCTCATCTGCATGGCAAATGCCAAAAGATTCCAAAATCCTTGTCCCCAATATTGCATCATGTCAACCGGTCCATGGGACGTAAATAGAATGCCTGAAACAAATAAAAAAAGAGTAAGTATTAAAGCGAATACAAAGGGATCCGGTAAGAACCGTTGTACAAGAGCCGTAAAAAATCTAGAAATCGCTTTCATTTTTCCCTCCTATAATTGTGTTTGGTTAACCCTCTTAAATAATCTAGCATTCTTTTATAACAAAATTATACATATTTTTTGTGAAATTGTGAATATTAAGCGTTTCACTTAAATAAATAAAAAAACAGGAATAATCATATTTCCCTGTTTTTTAACCATTTAAATCATGGATTTCCTTAAGATTGGAGTGAGGGTTTTCACAATACCCATTTGGTGCTGATTTTAAATATTAGAGGTCTCTCATAAGTTCTGCAAACTTTTAAGAAGCCTTTTTTTGTAATTCATAAAAGCTTTTCATAACTCTAGGATCAGCTCCTGAGTACGTTCAATTTCCTCTTGAGAGAGCCGCTCATTCCACTGTTTGAATAAATTGACGTAACCATCAATACTTATTTGAGTGTAAGCCCCTCAAACTTTTTCTCTGCCAGAAAATCCTTCTGTACCATCTCGATTAACAATTAAAAAACCTCCTAAGATAACTTTTACAGAAATAACCCTGTACAAAGTTCTCTCAAGAGGTTGTTAAAGCTCACGAACTGAGCCTTGTGCATTTTATTTGAAATTTGGTATGGAGCTAGCGAGAATCGAACTCGCATTACTTGACTGCCAGTCAAGCGTAATCCCATTATACCATAGCCCCACGAGTTATACTGACCAGCTCAAAACTGCCAGCCAAACGCTCTCCAAACTGAGCTAAGCCCCCATTTATAAGACATATTTAATATAATATATAATTTTAGAATAAAGTCAATACATTCAAGTGAGTTTTTTGAAAGCCCTTTTTTAAAGACTCTTTTCTTAAAATATGTTGCTCATGACCCTATATTTAGTACTCGAAACCATTGGTATGAGAAAAGATGCTGGTAAAAGCATGTACGAAAAACAACAATCTCTGCGAAAACAGTCTTTCTTAAACTTTGTTGTTTTTTCATCCGTTTAAGTGAAAATAGAGCAAGAATACATCTTCGAATTTTAAGAAAAGATGCCATGAGGTTCATCTTTATATTCTAAGACCATACGAATAGCAACAATCTTTGCGGAAACTGCACTTTGTAAAAGTTCAATGATGAAAATTCCAGCCAAAAATAAAGGATAATTTTTGAAAATCTATAAAAACTAAAGGGAATATGACGATATTACCAGTAGGAAAATCACAGGAGGATGACAGCGTGAAGTGGGCAAAAAGAGCAGTGCTGACAGGGATAGGCTGTTTACTTTTATACAATGGGTATGTAGAACATGTCATCAAGGCTAGTGTTATCCCGTCCCAGCTTCAAAAGGAAGTTTTGGCGGATAAAGCGGTTTCCAGAGAAGAAGCTTTACTCCTTGTTGCAGAGAAACTCAAAAATGAGGGGAAAGATGGAGTTGGTGTATCATTTCAAGCTCAGGTTAAAGAAAAATATGTCTGCATTGCCAAGTGGCTTGAGAGCAGTGATGAAACAAAGTCAGCTGATGATGACAAAGCTATCTTTTCAGTGAACAGATTTTCCGGAACAGTAGAGTTAATTCATTAAATGTATTTCTTGGAACGGGTTTTCAATATTTTTTAGCGTGAATCCTGACGTTAAACAGCCTTAGATAAAACCTAATAAAGGCTTCTTGGATAAATGAGATGGCAATGATTTTACAGATGAACGAGAAAGAAAAAAAAGAGGCCTGAGCCTCTTAGCTTAGCACTGCTTGTTTAATTTCTCTCAATTGATTAAGATGACGTTCTTCATGGTAACCGATAAACTCTACCCATTGTTTGACAGATAGCTCACCCATTACTGGATGTTTAAGAGATTTAGCGGATAAATCATAATCCAGCATATCCACGTATGCCATAAGATCTCTGCGGGCTTCCGTTAAAGCCATGATAACCTCTTCGCGATTAATAGGTTCTTCTCCTGGCGCGACACTATCGGGAGCATCCTTTTTATATGATCGATCTGTTACAGCCACAAGATTTTTTTCTTCCACTTTTTTGTCCTCTGCAGAAGGTGCGATTCTTTTAAATGTTTCTGTCATTACATTTTCAATTTTTTGAAGGTGATCGACTAGTTGTCCAATGCTCCATTGACCCTCTTCAGGTTTTTGGTGAAATTCTTCTTCTGAGACACTCTCTACTTCATTTAATAGTTCCCCTCGAACTTCTTTCATATGTTCAAACATGTTTATCACTCCTTTAGAGCTATCATAGCAAACCAAGTTTTATAAGTCGCTTTCCGCAACCGCTTACCTTCTTACACTTTTTCGGACACCCATCTTTCTGCTTGCTGGCGGAGCTTATATTTCTGGATTTTTCCAGAAGCCGTCATCGGATACTCTTTCATAAAGAAACAGTAATCCGGAATTTTATGAAAAGCAATTTTATCCTTGCAAAATTCCCGCACATTTTCCAAGGTGAGTTGTTTCCCTTCCTTCACTTTGATGCAGGCTGCAACCCGTTCGCCGTATTTTGCATCAGGAATACCAATAACTTGCACGTCAATGATATCGTCATGAGAATATAAAAATTCTTCAATTTCTCTTGGATAGACATTTTCCCCGCCGCGAATGATCATATCTTTAAGGCGTCCGGTAATACGGATATAACCATCTTTATCCATAGAAGCTAAATCTCCAGTATGCAGCCAGCCATCCGAATCAATTGCTCCCTTTGTTGCTTCGGGCATTTTATAATACCCTTTCATTACTAAAAATCCTCTGGCGCATAATTCTCCCTGTTCGTTTGCTGAAACTTCTTTACCGGTTACAGGATCAATGATTTTTACCTCTGCATGTGGCTGCGCTTTCCCGACTGTACCAACCCGCCGTTCAATAGAATCATTGATCCGTGTTTGTGTGATGACCGGTGAGGCTTCTGTTTGGCCGTAAGCAATGGTTATTTCCTCCATTCCCATCTGATGCATGACCTTCTTCATGACCTCTGTCGGACACGGAGATCCGGACATAATGCCTCTTCTGAGAGAAGACAGGTCATAAGATGAGAAGTTTTCCTCCATTAATTCAGCTATATACATGGTCGGAACACCATGCAATGCTGTTGCTTTTTCCTTTTCAATTGTTTGGAGAACAGTTTTGGGCTGAAATTCTACTATTGGGAGCATAGTTGCTCCGACAGTTACGCAGGCAAGAGATCCCATCACACAACCGAAGCAATGGAAGAACGGAACGGGAATAACAAGTTTGTCTTCATGTGTTATGTTCATTGCTTGTGCTACAAGATAAGCGTTATTGATGATATTATGATGAGAGAGCATAACGCCTTTAGGAAAACCGGTTGTCCCTGAAGTGTATTGCATATTGATCACTTCATGCTGGTTCAGATCGCTTTCACGGTTTTTAAGCTCTTCATCCGTTGCTGTTCCAGCTCCCATCATCATTTCCTTCCAGCTGGTCATTCCCTCTGGAACGGTGTTTTCTCCTATGTAAATAATTGTTTTAAGCATCGGTAATGCCTTACGCTGTTCTGAATCACATAAAATGGACTGAACAATTCTTGTATAGGAAGATTCTTTGAAACCATCAATTAAAAAAAGTGTGGTCGCGTCTGATTGCTGAAGCAAATAGTGAAGCTCTGAGCTTTGATAACTTGTATTGACTGTAACCAGGACCGCTCCGATTCTGGCAGTTGCAAATTGAAGAAGGGGCCATTCGGGAATATTGGTTGCCCAAATGGCAACATGTTCACCTTTTTTTATTCCAAGTGCCATCAGAGCCTTTGCAATCCTGCCCGTTTCCTCGTAAAATTCTTCGTAGGTATAACGGATGTTTTCTTTTGAATAAACCATTGCTTCGCGTTTTGTAAACTTTTCCGCAGAATTTTTTAACAGCTCGCCAATAGGTAATTGAATGAGTGGCTTCATAAAGTCCTCCTTGTCCCATTAAAGAATACGCTTTCATCATACTATATTGACAGAAAATTATAAAAATTTTTTATCGACAAAACTTTGAAAAATGGAATTATCTTTAAATGAAACAAGCTAGAAACCCTATTCTAAAAGAAATAGCATCTCAGAAAAGGAGCTGATTTTTTGAACCGCAATCATTTCTATCCATATGCCGCACTTATTATCGGAGTTTTATCTGTGTCAGCTTCCGCTATTTTTGTAAAGCTATCATCATCTCCAGCACCTGTTACCGCTTTTTACCGTATGTTTCTTTCTGTTCTTATTTTGATGCCCCTCTTTCTATTGAAAAGTATAAAAGAAATCAAGCTTTTAACGAAAAAGGATTGGCTGTTCACAATTTTAGCCGGCGTTTTATTAGCCGTTCATTTTATTCTCTGGTTTGAGTCTTTGCAATACACATCCGTTGCAAGCTCTGTCGTTCTCGTCACACTTCAGCCTCTGTTTGCTTTTATCGGGACATATTTCTTTTTTAAAGAAAAGCTTTCAGCAGGAGGTATTCTTAGTTCGATCCTTACGATCATTGGAAGTATGATCATCAGCTGGGGCGATTTGAAAGTTAGCGGTGAAGCCCTTTTTGGAGATATGCTCGCTCTCGCAGCGTGCCTCATGGTTACTGCCTATCTCCTTTTTGGACAGGAGGTCAGAAAGCGTCATAATCTAACTCTCTATTCAGGATTGGTATATGGCATAAGTGCAGCAACTCTTCTTATTTATTGCCTGCTGTTTTCTTACCCGCTTGTTCCTGCTGAAAGGACAGACTGGTTTTACTTTGTTCTGCTCGCGGTATTCCCGAATCTTTTAGGCCATTCTCTTTTTAACTGGGCACTGAAGTGGATCAGCACGAATACAATCTCTGTCGCCATTTTATTTGAACCGGTTGGTGCTGTTATCCTGGCTTGTATTTTTCTTCAGGAAATAATCACCCTGACTCAAATAATAGGCGGTTCCATCATAATGACAGGTATTCTATGGTTTTTGCTGGGCAATAGGCCAAATAAGCAAAGAGAAACTGCTCAGGAAGCCAGTTTAATTGACTAAATCTCATACGAAATGAGGGAGGAACTTCATGTATAAAATTCGGAAGGCAACCACCCATGATATTAAACAAGTTGCAAAAGCACATGTGGACAGCTGGAGAACTACATATGAAGGAATTGTTGATCAAGGATATTTAAATGCTTTGAAATATGAGGATCGCGAACGCTTATGGGAGCAGGCTGATCATGATCAGCTTTTGGTAGCAGCCGATTCTTCGCATAATATAGTCGGGTTTGCTAGTTATGGAAAAGAAAAGACAGGGGAATTTGGTTATGATAGCGAGCTTTATGCCATCTATTTGCTGAAGCATGTACAGCGGCAGGGTATAGGAAGAGAACTGTTTCAGAGAATGATAGAGGATCTTGAACAAAAAGGTGTTTCTTCCATCATGCTTTGGGTCCTTGAGGAGAATCCTTCGAGGAAGTTCTATGAGGCTTTCAGTCCCGAGCTTGTCGCAAAAGACAACTATGAAATCAGCGGCAATATCCATGCAGAGCTTGCTTACGGATGGAAAAATCTCAGCCATATAAAAGAAAAAATAAAAGAAGGCGGGAAACAATGAAAAAGGTGCTGGTACTTGGCGGAACACAATTTTTTGGAAAAAAGCTTGTAAACCGTTTATTAGAGAATAATATCGATGTAACCATTTCAACTAGAGGAAAGACAGCGGATCCTTTTGGCAGCAATGTGGAAAGAATCGAACTTGACAGAAGTGACTTAGCCTCTTATAAAAAGGTGTTTGAAAGTGGGTATTATGATGTCGTTTTTGATCAGACCTGCTATTCACCGCTAGAAGCAAAAGCAGCATTTGAAGCGCTGAAAGGAAAAATTGGCCAGTATGTTTTTACTTCCACAATGGCTGTTTACGATTTTGGAACAGAATTAAAAGAATTATCCTTTCAGCCGGAGGCGTATTCCATTCATTTAATAAAACCTAGAGAACAGTATTTTGGTCTTAAAGGCTATCAAGAAGCAAAACGATTAGCGGAAGCGTATCTTTTTCAGTATGCAGATATTCCAGTTGCAGCTCTCCGCTTTTCACTTGTAATAGGTGAGGATGATTATACCAGACGATTTCAGGGGCATATCAAAAAGCTGAAAAATGAAGAAACGATAGGGATACATAACCCGGACCTAAGATACAGCTTTATCTCTTCAGATGATGCAGCCGGCATGCTTTATCACGCTGGAGCTAACAAATTGGAAGGTAGTTATAATGCAGCGTTTGAGGAAAGTATTTCTTTAAAAGAGCTAATACAGCTCATGGAAAAAGCAACCGGAAAGAAAGCCAATTTGACGACAGAAATTTCTTCTGAAAATCTCTCTCCATACAGTATGGGAGACTCTCTTGCTATTTCTCCTGAAAAAGCACAAAATACAGGCTATATGTTTAAAAAGCTTTATCCTTTTTTAGAAAACCTCTCAGACTATTATGCTCATAAGGAATAATAGAACAAAAGATCAGCTTCAGAAAGGAGTAAAAGAATGGATCCGCCTAATGATCGATCCGTTCTCTTTCTTTTAGTTACTTCTGCTTTTTCTATTACTCGTTTGATTAAATGTGCCGCTCGGGTCAAATAAGATTGAAAACAGGAATGTGTACTATTGAAAACAGTTTTTATCCAGCCCTTACAAATGTCCTCATAAATCCGCAGCCTCTCTTTTCCTTTATAGAAATTACTGCTGAATTTATAATGCAATATTCTTCATTTTATAAATCTATTAAAAAAGCTTTTCATAATAAACCCCGGCAAAGTATGCAAAAATGACAGCAAGAGGCAGACAAAATACAAGTGGCCACCCATTAACCTTGCCTTCTTCCTGGCTGATGCGGATCGCCTCTTTGTAGCTATACAAAAAGTGAAAAAGAGAGAGTATATAGCTTCCGAGCATCATGATTACAGTCAGGTGCATCTATTTTTCCTCCATTAGTAAAGATCTTTTTATACTTAGAGCAGTGCGGCCATATTCTATTAGATTCAGCTTACTCTACTAATATGAGTAAAATTTTTAAGGCTCTTTTCATAAACTTTGTTGCTTTCCATCTTTTTTATTGAATTTACCTGCCAGTTAGTCTGCGAAAATAGTAATTTTTAAAAAATTGGATAATTATATAGAAAAAAAAGATGAATTACAATGCTATATTTACGAGGATTTAATCGGTATAATTGTCTAGATTTGAAATTAATGGGGGTTAATTGATTTGAAAAAGCTTTTCACAGCATGTTTAGCATTACTATTTATGGTTTTTGCTTCTACGCCTGCATTTGCAGCAGTCAAAGAGACAGATTTGACAGCATACCTTACTGAAATAGGGATGAGCAAATCTGACTTGGAGGATTACCTCAGTTACAGCGACCTGACGCTTAATGATTTTAACAGTATTCAGGAGCTAAAAGATGAACTGGGTGAACCAGTTACAGATGAGACACTTGCAGCACTTTTAAAGGATTATGATCTAACAGAACAAAAAGCAATTGATTTGCTTGTTGAAAACGGAGAGCTTGAGAAGGGCGAAAAAATTCAGGATGTTTATACCTTTATCAATGACTTAGATTCAGATCTATCTTATTATCTTGATAATGAATTAACACCGATCACAAGCAGCAATCTAAATGACTTGCTTGCTGGCTATGAGTTGACGAAAGCGGAATTCGATAAATTGATGACTGCACATAAAGATTCTATTAAAAACTATAAATATATAGAAGACTTGGATCAGACACTTGATTATTATACACAGCGTTCTGCAAAAATGCAGAAAGAAATGGAGAATGCCCTTGCTAGTCTCGGCATTACTCAAAAAGAAGCCGAAAGATTGTCTGAGTATATGAGCTCAGTGATCAAGAATGATCCTTCTGCTTCTGATAAGCTAAAAAGCCTTGGGGAAAGAATGATGCATTTTTCAAACTTTACGAGTGTTGATCAGCTTTCTGCTAAAGATATTGCAGAACTGCTTTCGATCTACAGCGAAGGTCTTGACCTGTTTAAACTTAAACCAAAGTTTTATTTAACGAAAAATGGAGAAAAGAATGAACTTTCTCTGCAATCATTAATGAATGTAAAAGATCTAAATGGAGCAAACCTTTTGGTTGAATTGTATAGCGATAAAGGCGAATTGCTGATGGATCTTGTGATTACACCAGAAATGGCCGGCTCAAAGATTGTTAAAGAAACCGGTAAAGGCCTTGAAAAAACGGCAGTGATTGCTAAAAAAGAAGAGAAAAAACCAGTATTATCTAAACCAGTTGCCAAAACAGTTAAAGGCGCAAAGCTTCCTAAAACAGCAGGAAACTATGCTGAAATGATGGGAGCAGGTATTCTTCTGCTTGCCGGCGCATTCCTGCTTGCAAGAAGAGTCAAAGCGAAATACCAATGAGAGCTAGAGCGGGTAAGCAAAAAATGAAGAAGAAGCCGATGCTTCTTCTTTTTGCCATCGCTGTACTGCTTGTTGGCGGAATCTATTTGACAACAACCAATGGATTTAAACTTGCCTATGGGTATTTTTTATTTAAAACAGAGAAGCCAATCTCAGCCACAGCAATAGAAAAACCGAAGCCTGCTCCATCCAAAAAACCAGAAAATGTACTATACAGCGTCCGGCCCAAAATGGGTGAAAACATGGGCGTCTTGCAGATTCCTAAGCTTAATGCTTCCCTTCCAATCTATCATGGAACAGATGAAGATGAGCTTGAAAGAGGAGTCGGGCATTATGCGGGCTCCGTACTTCCGGGTGAAAAGGATAATTCTGTTCTGGCAGGACACAGAGATACTGTGTTTAGAAGGCTGGGAGAGGTAGGCAAAAAGGATCTGCTGGTTGTGGAAACGAGTGCAGGCAAGTTCACTTACAAAATCCGAAAAGTAAGGATTGTCGATGCTGATGACCGGACAGTTATTGTTCCAAAGCCTCGAGCAACTCTCACAGTCTCTACATGCTACCCATTTCGTTTTGTGGGCTCTGCGCCAAAACGCTATGTGCTTGTAGCTGATTTAATAAAAAGCCAAATTAAAAAGTGAATCATAAGGATTCACTTTTTTCTGTTTAATAAGGTTGGCGCAGAGATCAAAACCATAATGATCACAATGCTGCTGACAATCCATGATGGAATCATGTAGGAGCTGTTATAGACGACCGAATATAGAAATACAGGCGTTCCTTTAGGAGTGCTTGAAGCGAAGAAAATAATTCCCGAAAGAACATGGGAAGCAAGCCTAAGTAAACTTCCTATAAAAGTTGCTGCTAAAACCGAAAGAATAACCGCTCCTTTTTGTCTGCTGCCAGAAGCACGAAGCACCCAACGGGAAAAAAGGCCGCTTGCGCCAAGAAGTGCGTATGCTAAAGGATAATCGAGCAAATATTGTGCCCAGTGGACAATCACCGCAAGGCCAAGGACTATCTGAAGAAGCCCTGTTAAGAACCCTGTAAGCAGTCCCCCTTTAAGTCCCCATCTAAAAGCCATAATAAAAATCGGAATCATAGCAAGTGAAAGGGATCCGCCTTGAGGAAGTCTCCCGAATATATTTGATACATAATCAAGCAGCAGGGCAATTGCTGCAAAAATAGCTGTTTCAACCAAAAAAACAAGCCGCTGATTCATTAAAACACCTCTTATAGACCGACCAAAAAGGAAATGAAAAAAGCAATGCGGGGAACTCTGTCGTTCGTTTCCACGCACTGCTTTAATGAGAGGTAAAATAAGTTCAGTGCCACATCCCTACAAAAGCGTTAACTAACAGGTTCAAAGGGTCAGAACTGCGTTCAATCTCAGCCGAATGGCTCCCCTTGTGGTCGATTCATTAAATTATGAATAAAGTAATAATACAATATAAAACAAATTTCGACAACCCTATTTGTAAAGGAAATTAATTCTTTCTTTACAAAATGCTGAATTGCTGATATGTTTTGATTGATCTTATATTTAATAAATTATTGGCTGCTTTCTTAGCTTCAAAGACCTAAATGGCAAAGAATTCTATGGAAAGAGCCAATATGAAAATTGAAAATGTCTCGGGGAGCTGAGTAAACTTGGCTGAGAGGACGATTTTTAGCGTCGACCCGTTAAACCTGATCTGGATAATGCCAGCGTAGGGAGCCAAGAGGAAGGATTCTTTCCTTTATACTTTAGACGAGCATAAGGCTGCCCTAGTGGCAGTCTTTTTTGTGTTTGCATTTTCATTTTTGCATTCTAAGCTTTTATCTGTTTATTGATCACATTTTAAGAGTATAGGGGGAAGTTACATGGCTTCAGTAAATTTGGCTTTTCAGGTGCTGCCAAAATCAGATGGCGGCAATACTTACGAAATTGTAGACAAAGCTATTGAGATCGTTCAGCAATCAGGTGTGAAATATGAGGTTGGCGCAATGGAAACAGTGATGGAGGGTGAGCTGGATGAATTGCTCGATATCGTTAAAAGAGCACAGGATGCTTGTATTAAAGCAGGGGCTTTTGAAGTCATGACACACATGAAGATCCACTATCGTCCTGTTGAAGGAGTGACGATTGATGAAAAGCTTAAAAAATACCGCGCTTAAACCTTCTGCCTCTATAGCGGATGTTTTGAAAAGATTAATTGAAACAGCACTTCCTGGTATCGCTATATTGCTTCTGCTTTTATTCTGGGAGCTTGCAGTGAGATTCAGCGGGATTGATAAATGGATCTTGCCAGCGCCAACAGAGGTAATAAAGGCGCTGTTCACAATGAGTTCAACACTGCCTTCTCATATTATTCAGACCGTATCAGAAGCCATTTTAGGGCTGGTTATCTCTATTGTTGCGGGGGTCTTATTCGGTACAATCATTGATCTTTCAGACTGGATCAGAAAAGCCATCTATCCTTTGCTGATCATTTCTCAGACCATTCCTATCATTGCTTTGGCACCGCTCTTTATTATCTGGTTTGGATTTGGGCTTTTACCCAAAGTATTGGTTGTTGCTCTCGTTTGCTTTTTTCCGATAGCTATTAATCTCGCAGATGGGTACCGCCTTGTGGACAGAGATATGCTTAAGCTTATGAAAACCTTCGGAGCAACAAAGCGGCAAACCTTCTTAAAAGTGAAGTTCCCATCTGCATTGCCATTCTTTTTTTCCGGATTGAAAATTGCTGGCACGTACAGTGTCATGGGAGCTGTTATTGGAGAATGGCTTGGTTCAGATAGAGGACTTGGTATAGTACTTACAAGATCGAGCCAATCTTTTCTGACTGAAAAAGTATTTGCAACAATCCTAATCATTGTCTTGTTAAGTCTGGCGGTATTTGCACTGATTGAAATCCTTGCCCGCATTTGTATGCCATGGCGATATGAGCAGCAGAAATTCGAAAAATAATATATGAGGAGAAACATGATGAAAAAAGGACTTTATTTAATGTTAAGTGCTCTAATTCTGTTACTATCAGCAGGATGCAGCGGGGCAGAGAAGACAGATCAAAAGCCGCTTAAGAAAGTGAAAATTATGCTCGATTGGTTTCCGAATACGAATCATACGGGTATCTATGTAGCGAAAGAAAAAGGCTATTATAAAAATGAAGGGCTTGATGTTGAAATTGCAGAACCGGGGGAAGGGGTCAGTGCAGATCAAGTAGTAGCCTCCGGTAAAGCAGATTTCGGGATCAGTTATCAGGAAAACATAACACAAGCAAGATCAAATGGTATACCGCTTGTTTCATTAGGAGCTATCATTCAGGAAAATACATCTGCTTTTGCTTCATTAAAAAAAGATCATATTCTGTCACCTAAAGATTTTGAAGGAAAACGTTACGGGGGATGGGGAGCTCCTACAGAAGAGGCCGTTCTAAAAGCTGTAATGCAGAAAAACAATGGTGATTTTTCAAAAGTGAAAAATGTTACCCTTGGTGCAACTGATTTCTTTAAGTCCATTGGAAGAGATGCTGATATTGAATGGATTTATTATGGCTGGGATGGAGTAGAGGCAGAAAGACAAGGAATCAAGCTGAATTATATTTATTTGAAAGATCTGGATCCTGCATTAAATTATTACACTCCGGTGATTTCAACGAGCGAAAAGGAAATCAAGCAGAATAAGGATACTGTATCGAAATTTATGAAAGCGACTTCCCTTGGATATGAAGATGCTATTAAAGACCCAAAAGGTGCTGCTGATATTTTAATTAAACAGGTACCGGACATTAACGCCGATTTAGTTAAAAAGAGCCAGGGATGGATAAGTAAGCAGTACCAGGGAAAAGCAGATCAATGGGGTTATCAGAAGGAAGAGGTTTGGAAGCGTTATGCTGATTGGATGTATGCGCGCAAATTAATTAATAAAAATATCATACCATCTGAAGCGTATACGAATGACTTTCTTCCAAAAAGGAATGAGTAAAAAATGCTGAAAGTTGAAGAGCTGTCAAAGACATTTCATAATCAGAAAGACCCTCTTTTAACACTTGATAATATTAGCTTAACGATTGAAAAAGGAGAGTTTATCAGTATTTTAGGCCCCAGCGGATGCGGAAAAAGCACGCTCCTTGATATTATTGCAGGCATTAAGAAGCCTTCTAAAGGCAGAGTGATGTATGGAGGAAGAGAAATAATCGGTGAAATTGGATATTCTGCCTACATGCCTCAATCAGATGTCTTGCTTCCCTGGAGAACTGTATTGGAAAATGCGGCACTCCCGCTTGAGATAAAAGGAGAGAGCAAGAAACAAGCCAAAAAGCAGGCTATTCCTCTTTTTAAAACATTTGGGCTTAAAGGATTTGAAAACCACTATCCGTTTATGCTCTCAGGCGGTATGAGGCAAAGAGCCAGTTTTTTAAGAACCTTGCTTAATAAAAAGGATCTGCTCTTATTAGATGAGCCCTTCGGAAAGCTTGATGCTATTACTAGACTTGAGCTTCAGCAGTGGCTTATGGATATTTGCTCATCTCTAAAGCTTACCGTTTTGTTTATTACGCATGATATTGATGAAGCGATCTTTCTATCTGACAGAGTATATATTATGTCAGCAAGACCCGGGAAAGTGATGAAGGAACTGACGGTTCCCTTTTCAAGGCCAAGAAGTGTGGAAATAACGGGTGAAGCGGAATTTGCTGAACTTAAGAGAGATATGATTAAGATTCTAAAATGAAAGACTTTCTTTGCAGCAGTCCTCCTTTTAAAAACCCGACTGAAGATGATAACCATGATCAGGCCGGTTCCTTCTATGAAGATGGGGAGCCGGCTTTTTTATCGTTTAGTGAATGTATTTTTCGGGGCACAAAGCATAGGACGAAAATACTTCCAGTCTAATTAGGGACGTGATTTAAGTTGCATTAGAGAATTTGTTCATGTTTTTGAAAGTGCATCCCGATTTGAAAACTCTATTTTAAAAGGTAAGATTTATAGTGCTGATAAGACTAAAATGACAGGGAAAAGCTGCTTACTGTCCAAATAACAGGTTCTGCTGGCGCAACTCGGGTTCTACCGAGCGCATCCCGCCTCTTGCTGTCCAAACAGCGCTGTTAACAGTTCAAGCATGTGATATACAATAGTTAGCATTCGATGTTGTCTTCTTGCAGCCAGTGATTAATATTTAAATGTTTCAGATTGTAAATGAATTGAAATAGAAGTAAAGTTTTAAATTTTTTCTTAACAAAACCACTTGTAAAGATTAATAATGCATGATATATTAATGTTCGTCGCTGATAAACAGCACCTCAAAATATCGAAAAAAATAGTGTTGACAAGCATTTGGAAACTTGATATATTAAAGAGGTCGCTTTTGAGCGATTGTCACAAAAAAGACGCGAAGTTAAATGCAAGAAAATGATCTTTGAAAACTAAACAGAACGAAATGCCAACGTTAATTCAAGTTTTATTTTAAGAGCTAATCAAACACTTTATTGGAGAGTTTGATCCTGGCTCAGGACGAACGCTGGCGGCGTGCCTAATACATGCAAGTCGAGCGGATCTCTTCGGAGATCAGCGGCGGACGGGTGAGTAACACGTGGGCAACCTGCCTGTAAGACTGGGATAACTCCGGGAAACCGGGGCTAATACCGGATAACCCTTCGGACCTCATGGTCCGGAGCTGAAAGACGGTTATGCTGTCACTTACAGATGGGCCCGCGGCGCATTAGCTAGTTGGTGAGGTAACGGCTCACCAAGGCGACGATGCGTAGCCGACCTGAGAGGGTGATCGGCCACACTGGGACTGAGACACGGCCCAGACTCCTACGGGAGGCAGCAGTAGGGAATCTTCCGCAATGGACGAAAGTCTGACGGAGCAACGCCGCGT